>QHSQ01000140.1 GCA_003221615.1 Candidatus Rokuibacteriota bacterium
CGTCCGCTTCACTTCTTCGGCGTTCGGGCCGCGGATCGAGTAGGCGATGTCGGCCTCGGCGCGCTTGAGCATCGCCAGGCGCGTCGATTCGTCCGGCACCGATCTAAAAACGAGGCGCTTCACGGCGGGCGTCTTGCGCCAGAAGCCCTCGTACGCCTCGACGACTAGCTCGACGCCGGGATTGAACGACACGAAGCGGTACGGCCCGGCGCCCACCGGGGCCTTCTTGAAGCCTTCCTCGCCGACCCGCTCGGTGTACTTCTTCGGCACGATCCAGGCCGCGCCGGTGGCGGGGGTGGCATAGAACGTCATGAAGTCGGGCCACGGCTGCTTGAACCGGAACCGGACGCGCAACGGGTCCACGATCTCGACCGCCGCGACGCGCGCCTTCAAGGTCGAGGCCCCGGCGCCCTTGTAGCGCTCGAACGAAAATTTCACGTCCTCGGCGCCGAGCGGATCGCCGTTGTGGAACTTGACGCCTTTGCGCAGCACGAACTCGTAGGTGAGCCCGTCCTTCGAGGCCGTCCACGACTCGGCCAGGCTCGGCGCCCAGGCGTTGCCGGGCATCGGCTTCGCGAGCGCGTCGTGGAGCGCGTAGAGCGTCAGGAAGGGCGTGATGACGCCCGGTGTCTCGGCGGGATCGAACCACGTCGGCGCCAGCGAGACGTGGACCGCGATCGTGAGCTGGCCCTCTGGTGCGGCGGCGGCCGGCGTGGCCACCGGCGAGAGCACCGCGACGGTCAGGGCGAGCAGGAGCGCCGGCGGCGGGGACGAGCGACGAACCCTCACGGTTTCCTCCGTTCTATCTATCGAAAGCGTGGCGTGTTGGCGTGATCCGGGTGCACCTCGACGTCGCAGCATACACCGTCGGGCCGTTTATAATCCGGTCCATGAAGACCTCCGAGATTCTCGCCGACGCCAAGAGCATCCTCGACGACACGATCCAGCTTCGCCGGCGTATCCACCGACACCCCGAGGTCGGGCTCCAGGTGCCGCGGACCCAGGCGGCGGTGCTGGAAGCGCTCGACGGCCTCGGCCTCGATATCCGAACGGGAGAGCGCACGACGTCGGTCGTAGCGCGGCTCACCGGCGCCCGTCCGGGTCCCACGATTCTGTTGAGGGCCGACATGGACGCGCTGCCGATGCCGGAGGAGACGGGCCTTCCGTTCGCCTCGGAGGTGAGCGGCACGATGCACGCCTGCGGCCACGATGCGCACACGGCGATGCTGGTGGGCGCCGCGCGCCTTCTCTCGCGCCGCCGCGATTCGCTCGCCGGCTCGATCCTGTTCATGCTGCAGCCGGGTGAGGAGGGCTATCACGGCGCGCGCGTGATGATCGAAGAGGGTTTGCTCGACGGGGCGGCGCCACCGACCGGCGCCTTTGCGCTACACGTCACCCATCGGATGACGGCCGGCTCCATCTCGGCCCGCCCCGGTCCGGCTATGGCTTCCGGCGATACCCTGCAGATCGTGGTGCGCGGCAAGGGGGGCCACGCCTCGGCGCCGCACGACTGCCTCGATCCGATTCCGATCGCGTGCGAGATCGTGCAGGCGTTCCAGACCCTCGTAACCCGCCGGGTCCACGTCTTCGATCCGGCGGTCGTGACCGTCGCCAAGATCGAGGCGGGGACGACGCGCAACGTGATCCCCGACACGGCGAGCCTGCTCGGCACGATCCGGACCGTCTCCGAAGACACCCGCGAGCGTGTGCTCGAAGGCGTGCGCCGCGTCGCGGAGGGCGTGGCGGCCGCCCATGGAGCCGCCGTCGACGTGGACCTGATCCGCGGTTATCCGGTCACCGTGAACAACGCGGACTTCGCCGGCTTCGTGCTCGACACCGCCCGTGAGCTGCTCGGCCCCGAGGCGGTCCACGCGGCGAGCCATCCGATCATGGCGAGCGAGGACTTCTCGTACGTGCTCCAGAAGGTGCCCGGCGCGATCGCGAACCTGAGCACGCGACCGGACGCGAGCCAGGCGTTCCCCAACCACTCACCGCGCATGCTCGTGAACGAGTCGGCCCTCACCAACGGCATCGCGATGCACCTCGCGGTCGCGTTGAGATTCCTGGAGAAGACGGCAGACCCCGCACGGTCTGAGGGCCAGGGCTCTGCGTAAAGACTAGAACTCTGCCTAAGGCTAGGGTTGTGCGTAGGGGCTGGGGTTGTGCGCGCGTAAAAGCGTTGGGGGGTGTGGGGGGGCCATTTCGGGGCCCCCCACGTTCATCAACTAGCTCATCAGGCCGTAGAACTTCCCGGCGTTCTCGCACGTGATCTTGCGCACCACGTCGGCCGGCAGGTGGCCGAACTGCTCCTCGATGTACTTCGACGACTCGGGCCACACGCCGTCGGTGTGCGGATAGTCCGAGGCCCACATGAGCGTCTCGGCGCCCATCTCGTGGATCATCTGGGTCCCGATGCGGTCGAACTGGAACGTGGCCTTGCACTGGCGCCGCCAGTAGTCGCTCGGCTTCATGGTGAGACCGAGGTCGCGGAAGCGGTCTTCCCATTCGAAGTCCATCCGGTCGAGCGCGTATGGGATCCAGCCGATGCCACTCTCGCCGAAGGAGATCTTCAAGTTCGGATACCGCTCGAGCACGGCGGAGCCGATGATCGCGGACAGGATATTGACCAGATTCATCTGAAAGCCACAAACGCCCTGGAACAGCGCGGCCCGGCGGGCGAGGTTGGTGGTCGCCTTCTCGCGCACGCTCTGCGGCACGCTGGGGAACGTGTGGAAGTGCAGCGGCAGGTTGACCTCGCTGACGGCCTGCCAGAGCGGCTCCCAGCACGGATGCCACATGGGCTCCATGTCCCACGAGCACGACAGCTCGAGCCCCTTCAGGCCCATCTTCGCCACGCGCCGAACCTCTTGCACGGCCGCGTCGATGTCACCGTAGGGCAGACAGGCCAGGCCGATCTGACGGTCCGGATAGTGACGGCAGAAGTCCTTTAGCCAGTCGTTGTAGATCCGGAACATCTCCTTCGCCGCATCGTGGTCGTTCAGCCGGGTGGCGGCGCCCAGGATGCCGAAGATGACCTCGGCCTGCACGCCGTCGAGCTCCATGTCCTTGATCCGGAGGTGTGGATCGGTCGGCCGCCGAATGCCCTTCTTGCCGTCTTCGTACAGCCCGACCGCGGCCATCTTGTCGACGCGGTAGTTCTGCCCGGGCACCAGCTTGGCGCCGCCAGGGCCGACGCCCCCGACCAGACCGAACGACGTGCCGTTCTTGCAGGTCCAGTGGGGACCGTCGGGGCCATCGGCGACGTACGGCATGCGCTCGCGCATCGCCGCCGAAGCGTTAACCGTGAACAGGTCGTTGGGGATCCAGGGCATGTCGATGTGGCAGTCGGCGGAGATCCGGTCGTAGCGCATCGTGGCCTCCTCTCGAGGATGGCCACGATGGTACGCTCTTGCGCTCGCGCGGTAAAGAACGACCGCCGCCGAGGCCGCCGGTGTCGGACCCGCGCCTACGCGGGCGGCGAGGATGCCGGCGTCAGCTGATAGAGCTGCATCCGGGCCTTGATCTGCTCGTCCCAGCCCCGGGCCCGCACGTCGATCATCACCCCGTCAGGGCCCTTGAATTTCCGGTTGACCTTGCTGCTGCCCGGGCATTCCGTGCAGCTGGCAGCTTCCAGTGAGGTCGACGCTCCCTCGAGGTCGTCCACGTAGAAGCCGATGTGGTGGATGCCCTTGACCGTGGACGGGCCTTCGCCCAGGTTGGGGGTGTCGTCGCCGCCGTACTTCAGGATGGCGAAGTAGATGTAGCCGTCGCTCAGCCAGACTCCATCGGCGCCGCTATCGGCGGGCTCCCGGCGCAACTCTTTCAACCCGAAGATGTTCTTGTAGAACTCGGCGGTCTTCACCGGATCGTCGGTCGACAACGCGATGTGTTTGATCCGTGCCATTACTCGTTCCTTTCCTTTGCGCGCATGTCCGGTGCACGCATGGCGACCATGCCGGAGCGTTCGCCTCTGTAGACCATCACCTGGACTCAGCTTCTCGCACGGGCCGCGTGGGTCGTCAAGCTCGTGTCCTGATGACCGCGCGGACCATCACTCCTGCCGGCCTCGGGACCGCCTCGGGGAGACTTCTTCAGCCGGTGGCACGACCGCTCGAGGCTCTTTTGGTTGGTGCAGCAGAACTTCGATGGGCCCGTCTGCCCGCATGATCACCACTCGATCCGGCTCGATCCGCTCCACCTGTCCGCCAGCCAGCTTGTCCCCGGTCTTGTAGCCCAGGATTTGCTTCGTGACGAGATCCTGAACGAACGCAACTCGAGTGTCGTCGCTGATGGCCACGCCATAGAGCTCCAACGGTGGCGCTGGTGGCAGAATCGGAGCCATGGCTTCCGAGGATCTCGGCTCGGAACGATTCGGATGGAAGAGGGTCCTGGTCGCGATCACGTCGTAGACTCCGCCGGAGCGCGAATTCCGCACGGCGCCGTGATCGCGAGGGGCCGCTGCCGCGGGGGGCCGCGCAATGCGAGATGGTGATTGGAGATCGTGAGTCAAGAGGGCGTGGCCGATGCGGATGGAAGAGAAGATCGAGATGCCGGCCAGGAAGAGGTTGAGCGCGAGTAGGGGCCGAGCGAGGACCTTCCCGACCGTCTCGACAGAGACGAGCGGCGCGACCTCGCGATCGCGCCGCTCGCTCACCTCAGCCATATTGGATGGCTGGCCCAACGATCAACGCTCGAGCTAGTCGTCTCCCTCGTCCTCCGACGGCCTCGCAAACACCGCGATACAGCCCTTCAGGCAGTCGGGGAAGGCGTTGTTCGCCGCCAAGGGTACGAACACGTGGTTGTTCCGGGCGTTGGCGGCCACCGAATGCGCCGTCCCGGCGGGATGCGGGTTGGGCTGGGAAGCCGGGACCGCGGGGACGTTGAGCGTCGGCACAAGCTGGAGCAGCTTCTGTCGGTCCGCGTCGATCACGCCGAGAACGGCGGCGCCTTGGGCCGTGAGCGTCGGTGCGGTTGCCGCAGATCCGAGTGGGGCCCGCGCCGGGGTAATGGCGTTGGGGGCGAGAGGGCTACCGGACGATGCGGTGTAGTAGTTATTGTCGCCCTTGTTGAACCACACTTCGTCTCCGGGTCCGACGTTGAAGATGATCTTATCGATGTTGCCCGTTCTGACGTCCAGGATCACATACCGCGGCTTCGCGGAATTCGCATCCCTGTCCGCATTCCCGGTCCATACACCGCCGGCCGTGTCGAAGACCGTGTTGCAGCCGACGAGCAGATCTTGCTTGGGACCTAGGGCGAGGCCGGCGGGCGAGCAGAACTCCACCGGATAGGTCGCCTCCACCGTGCCGGTCGTCGAGATGCGCAAGACCCCTCCGTGCGAGGCTGTCGGCCCGATTTGCGGGATGGAGAGATAGAACTTGCCGGTGCCGGGATCCCACACTGGCTGCTCGGCGCCGTTCTGGGCATCGACGCCGTGGGCCGCATCGAAGTCGATGGTCTTCACGACGGTGAGAGCGCCTGTCGCCTTGTTGACTTGGATCAACGTGCCGAACGGCGGATCTGAAGCATTGTTGATCACGAGAAGCAGCCCATCCCTCGGATCGTACGCCAGCTCATCTGCGCGGGTCTTTTCGCCGACTTTCGTGAAGACCTCGCTGACAGTCGTCGGAGGGTTGGTCCGGAGGTCGAACGAAAGCACGCGGCTCGGGGCGTCGGTCACGAAGAGCCAGGGGAACGCACCGACGACGCCGTTGGGGCCAGCGCAATCGTTGGCACCGGCGGGGGGAGAACACGGCACAAACCCGGCGAACGGGCCGTGGCCGTTGTTCGGGAAAATCTGCGGAGCAATCGTATCCGTGTTGGCGTTGACGACGTCGACGGCCTTGTTGGAGCGATCGGCGAGATAGTAGGTTCCAGTCGCCGGATCGACGAAGCTGATATCGAAGGAGTACATGGCGCCGGACGTACCATTTATGGCGCTCACGGGCACCGGGATCGTCTTGAGAAGCTTGACAGGTCCTGTAGCCCTTTCCCTGTCCCGGTCGTCGCGGTCGTCAGCGCGGCCGGATCCGGTGCTGAGTAGCAGGAAGGGAACAGCAACGAGAAGAAGCAGCAGCCAGAGGGAGCACTTGCGCACCATTGCGAGACCTCCTGTTGTGAGCCGCGAAGGGTCAAGCTCCACGCATGAGGTGTGGCCTAGCTGCGCCTCACCGCTACGCGGTGACGCCCGTGCCCTCGAGGGCCGCGGGCGAGAAGACGGCGTTACGAGAACGGGTGGGGAGGAGCCCGCGTGGAAAGGGATTCGAGTGGGCGGGCCGAGACGAGCTGTCGTCGGCTCGAGGCGATCAGGCTGAGACAGACGGCGACGAGCCCGCCAGTGTCCGCGATGTGGGAGTCGACGGCGGTGACGGCGCCGGTGATGAACAGGATGACGTCATCGTAGTCGTTGTCATCGTAGAAACCGGGAATCCATGTCGGGTCCGTCGGGCTGGCGTGGGCGAGGGGCGGAAGCGCGAGCAGGGCACCCAGGAGGAGGCCCGCAAGCGACGCCCTGCATTTCATGGTCCCGAGACCATACGCCGTTGGGACATCGCACGCAAGTGGCCCGAACGGCGTTCCGCGTAGCGGACCGGCTTACGAGACTCCTTCGACGATACGGATGTCGCGCTCGGCGGCGTTGCCGAGCTCCTTGAGCGCGGCCTGGTAGTCCGGGCTATCGTGAGCCGCGGTGGCCTGCGCGACGCTGTCGAACTCGATCACGACCACGCGCTGACTGAGCCCCGCCTCATAGGTCTTCGCCGGCATGCCCCGAGCGAGAAAACGCCCGCCCGCCGCCTGGATGGCGGGTGCCGCCAGCTTCGCGTACGCGGCCAGCGCGTCGGGGTTCTTGATGGCGTGATAGCACGCGATCCAGTACGCCTTTGCCATGACCACCCTCCGGATTTATAGGCGTGATTACTTCTTGAACGCTCCGCCGCGATCGAGCTGCATCAGCGCCTGCACGCCCGTGCTGAACGTCGGCCCGCCGCCCGGCAGCGCGGCCGACTCGATCGCTTCGAGCAGCTCGCGCTTGGTGGCGCCGTGCTGGATCGCCCGGCGCATGTGCGTGATCACGCCCTCCTCACGGCCGCAGTAGGCGAGGATCCCGATGATGACCATCTCGCGATGCTTGATCGAGAGCTCCTTACCTTCGCCGACCGAGAGCTGGGTCAGCGGCCCGCGGGCGCGCACGTACTCGGGATCTTCTTTCGCCACCCAGTCCCAGAACGGATAGCCGTACGGACTCGCGGTCTTTCCGTCAACCTTATCGCTCATCGTGACCTCCCGGTGATCTTCGACGACGCGCTGAAGGTATCACATTGCCCGCAGGGCGATTCGTGCATACCCTGTCACTGATGGCCTCTGCGCCGCCCTCCGCCGCGCCGGGCAACACCGGCCTCGCCCGGTCCTGGATCGATCGCAACGTCCTGGCGCTCGGTCGCGAGATGCGGCTCTCGTACCTTCCGCCGCTCATGGTCTACGTGGCCGCGGGCATCGCGGGGCTCACCGCGATCGTCGCAACGTTCTACATCAAGGAGCGGTTGGGGCTCTCGGCCGAGTTCCTGGCGGGGCTCGGCTTCTGGGCCGGCTTGCCCTGGGCGCTGAAGGTACCGCTCGGGCACCTCGTCGATTTGCTCTGGCGCTGGAAAGCCGCGCTCGTGTTCGTGGGAGCCGGCCTGATCGCCGTGAGCCTCGGCATCATGATCGGCCTGCTCGGCTCGACCGACTCGATGCGTGCGCTCGCGAGCGTCGAGGCGTGGTTCATCCTGTCCACCTTGCTCGCGCCGATCGGCTACGTCGTGCAGGACGTGGTCGCCGACGCGATGACGGTCGAGGCGGTGCCGCGCGTCGATGCCGAGGGCCGGCCGACCAGCATGGCCGAGCGCAAGTCGATGAACACGACGGTGCAGACACTCGGGCGCGTCGCGATCATCGGCGGCACCGTGCTGGTCTCGGTCGCCAACGTCTACCTGCTGCGCGGGGTGGGCGAGATGTCCGAGGCCGACAAGGCGCTCGCCTATCTCCGTGTCTATCACCTGGCGCTCGTGATTCCGGTGGTCTCGGTGCTCGGCGTCGTCCTGGGGCTCGCCCTCGGGTGGCGCGACACGAGACGGCTGGTCGCGAAGGGCTTCGCGAAGAGCGAGGCACGCCGGATGCTGAACCCGCACGGCGAGCGGCCCCCGGTCAACTGGTGGATCATCGGCGGTGGCCTCGCGTTCGCGGTCGTCTCGCTCGGCGTCGGCATTGGCAACGTGGCCGGCGGTCAGGAGATCGTGTTCGGCGCGTCCATGGCGATCGTGCTGTTCCTGATGTGGCGGATCACGACCGAGCTGGAGCCGGAGGCGCGCCACGTGCTGGTGGGCACCGCCGTCCTCGTGTTCGTCTTCCGCGCCATGCCCGGGCCGGGTGCGGGCTCGACGTGGTGGATGATCGATCTGCTCGGGTTCGATCAACAGTTCCTGGCCGAGCTGTCGCTGATCGGGAGCGTTCTCACCCTGGTCGGGCTATTCGTCTTCCGCCGCTTCATGGCCGAGCGGTCCATCGCCTACATCGTCGGCTCTCTCACGATCGCGACGACGGTCATCGGCGCGCCGGTCGTGGGCATGTACTACGGCCTGCACCACTGGACCGCCGCGCACACCGGCGGCATCGTCGACGCGCGCATGATCGTCCTGATCGACACCGCCCTCGAATCGCCGCTCGGCCAGATCGCGATGGTGCCGATGCTGGCGTGGATCGCCAACTCGGCGCCCGACCGGCTGAAGGCGACGTTCTTCGCGGTCATGGCCTCGTTCACGAACCTGGCGCTGGCCGCCGCGCAGCTCGGCACGAAGTATCTGAATCAGGGCTTCGTCGTCACGCGCGAGGTCAGGGACGCCTCGGGCGCGATCACGACGCCGGCCGACTATAGCCAGCTGGGCACCCTGCTCGTCCTGACGACCATGGTCGGGTTCGTCGTGCCGATGCTGGCCGTCGTGTTCGTGAAAGCGACCCGCTTCCGCAGCGCGTGACGCTGCGTCGCCCGCAGCCCGTAGCGCGCACGAGCCGAGCGCGCTAGCGCGGCAGGAGCACGATGTCGAGAGTCGCTCCGGCCACCCTGACCGTCAGACGCCAGGGCGCCTGACCGACCTGGTCGAGGGGAAAGTAGAGCACGGTGTTACCGGCCACACGGGTGTCGCTGCCCACGGGAATGCTGACGCCGACGCCGGTGCCGACGCCCACGCCGCCGCCTCGGCCCCCGCTGAAGCTTCCCCCGCCGACTCCGATCCCGAAGCTGGATCCACTCGCCGAGGTCGTCGGCGGCTGCTCGATCGTCTGCGGCCTGATCGAGACGTTGTCGGTCCTGGTGATCTGCGCGTCCTCCAGCCGGTAGCCGTCCGTGTCGACTTCCACGCGGAGCCGATCGGCCAGCAGCACGTAGTCGGCAGAGAGCGACACGCCCGACGGCTGAGTGACCGGTTTGTAGGGAAGGGTCGCGCGCGAGCATCCGGTCAGCGCGATCATCAGCGCGAACAGGCATGTCGTGAGCTTCATCGCATCCCTCCTATCCGGAGTGTAGTTGACTCCCGACCTGCTTCGCCACCACCTGCAGGAGCCCGGCGCCGTATCGCGCGGCCTTGTACGGCCCGACACCGTGGGCGCGCTCGAGCTCCGCGAGGTCGCGAGGCCGAAGCGCGGCGATGTCGCGCAACGTGCGGTCGCTCGCCACGATGAAGGGAGCCACGCCTTCGGCACGCGCCACGGTGAGCCGATAGCGGCGGAGCGCCTCGAAGAGGGCCACCGCCGCGGCGTCCAGCTCACCGGGCTCGTTTGCGGCCGTCCGTGCCGGCGTCCGATCGGGCGCTGGTTTCTCTCGCCGCGGCCCCACCGGCCCGGCGCTCCTGGGCCGGGACTCGGCCGGTAGCAGCAGACGCGCGGGGCGCTCGCCCCGCATCACGGCGCGGCCATCGTCGGTCAAGGTCACGACCGGGCGGTCGATCCCGGCGAAGCTCACCCAGCCGGCCGACACGCACCGCCGAAGCAGAGCGACCAGCCACGACGCCGGGTGCTCCTTGAGATTGCCGAAGGTCCTCACGGTCGTGAGCCCGGCGCGCTCGAGCCGCTCATCCGCTTCGCCGCGGATCAGCTTGACCGCGAGCTGCAGGCCGAATCGCCCGTGCACGCGCGCCACACCCGAGAGCGCCTTGCGGACGATCAAGGTGACGGCCTCCGGATCGCGCGCATCCGTGTCTCCACCGAGGGCGAGGCACACGTCGCAGCGGCCGCAACCCGCGAGCGTCTCGGCCTCGTCGCCGAAGTAACGCAGGATCGCGTCGTGGCGGCAGCTGCCGCCCTCGGCCCAGCGGATCAGCTCGAGGAACATGCTCCACTTGTGCTCGACCACCACCGCGTCCGCGGTCGCGTCGCCGGCGCCCCGCTCGAGCAGCGCCCGGCGCAGCGGCAGATCACGTGCGCCGATCAGGAGAAGCCCGAGCGCGGGCGTGCCGTCGCGGCCCGCTCGCCCCACTTCCTGGTAGTACGCCTCGATCGACCCGGGCGGGCCGAGGTGGATCACCGCGCGCACGTCCGGGCGGTCGATGCCCATGCCGAACGCGTTGGTCGCCACCACGACCTCGAGCCGGCCGTCGGCGAAGTCTCGCTGCGCGGCCTCCCGCGTCTTGCCGTCGAGGCCGGCGTGGTACGCGCGCACGCGCCAGCGGCGCGCGGCGAGTCGCGCGCTCTCTTCGTCGGCCTGCTTGCGCGTCGGCGCATAGACGATGGCCGTCCCGCGCGCGCGTCCCGGGCCGCCGAGGGCTTCCGCGAGGGCGGCGTCGACGAGCGTTTCCCGCTCGCGGTGACCGCCGATCTCCGCGGCGCGCAGGGCCAGGTTCGGGCGCGCGAAGCCCCGGACGATCTGCGGCGTGTCCGCCGGCAGCCCGAGCCGCGCCAGAATCTCGTCGCGCACGATCGGTGTGGCCGTGGCCGTGCATGCGAGCACCCGGGCGCCTGGCAGGTCGCCGAGCACGGCGCCGATCTCCAGATACTCCGGGCGGAAGTCGTGACCCCACTCGCTGATGCAGTGGGCCTCGTCGATCGCGACCAGCGGGCAGTCGAGCTCGCGGACGAGCCCGCGGAAACCCGGAAAGACGAGCCGCTCGGGCGCGACGTAGACGAGCGAGAGCTCGCGCCGCGCGATCCGCGCCATGCGCCGGCGCATCTCCGCCGCCTCGAGCGTGGCGGCGAGATAGGTCGCCCGCACGCCGCGCGCCTCGAGGGCCTGGACCTGGTCGGCCATCAGCGCCACCAGCGGCGACACCACCAGGGTCGTGCCGGGCAGGATCGTGGCCGGAAGCTGGTAGCTCAGGCTCTTGCCGCCGCCGGTCGGCGCCACCAGCAGGAGCCGTCCGCGGGCGAACAGCGTCTCGACCGCCTCACGCTGGCCGGGACGGAACTCCGTGTAGCCCAGTCGCACGAGGGCCGCGTCGAGGTCGCTCACTCCTCACCCGTCACGCTTTGTGATATAGCAGAGCCGCTCGTGGCCAACAACGCGTCGACGAAATTGGTCATCAAATTCGGTGGCTACCAGGAGCCCGCCTCCATCCACAATCGCGCCGCGGCGCGATTCGGCGAGCTCCTCCGGGAGCGCCTCGGCGATCGCGTTGACTTCGAGCTGATCGGCAGCATCGTCAAGCTCGGCCGCCCGGCCGGCGAGCTGGTCCCGATGGTCGAGCGGGGCGAGCTGTCGTTCTGCTACATGTCGACCGTGCGTTTTTCGCGCGCCGCGCCGGAGCTGCAGCTCCTCGAGCTGCCGTTCGTGGTCACCGATCGCGGCGTCGCGTTCCGCGCCCTCGACGGTGAGTACGGCGAGCGGGCGCGGCGGGAGCTCAACGCGAAGACGGCCTACCGTCTGCTCGAGTACTGGGACAACGGCTTCCGGCACCTCACGAACCGGGTGCGGCCGATTCGCGTGCCCGACGACTGCCGCGGCATCCGCATCCGGACTCAGACGAGCGAGCTACACGGCGAGGTGTTCCGGGCGCTCGGCTTCGAGCCGATCGCGTCCGACATCAAGGAGTTCGTCGAGCAGATCGGCGGCGAGCGCTTCCAGGCCCAGGACAATCCGCTCACCAACATCTACAACTTCGGCGTCCATCGCCATCACCGCTACATCACGCTGAGCGGACACTTCTGGGGCGCGTCCGCCATCGTGTGCAACGCGGCCCGCTACGCGAGCTGGCCGGCGGAAGTCCGCGCGATCGTCGACGCGGCGGCTCGCGAGGCCACCGCGTATCAGCGGCGGCTCGCGGCGGCGGAGGACGCGGAGATCATGGCGAGGCTCGATCCCGCCCAGAACGACGTGATCCAGCTGACCGCGGCTCAGCGCGACGCGTTCGTGCGCGCGGTGCAGCCGGTGCTGGAGAAGTATCGCCGACAGCTCGATCCGACGCTGTTCGCCTACCTCGGATCATGAGCGTCGCGCCGCGAGCCGGCGCCGCGATCAGCGCGCGGTGCTCGCCTGAGACTTCTGATCGCCGTCGACCTGCACGATGAAGTGCTTCTGCGCCGACGGCATGTCGACCTCGATGGGCTTGGGATTGAGCGACGCGCAGCCGAAGAGCAGGAGGACGAGACCGAAGGACGCGTATCGGAGAGCCGCCATGTGTTCCTCCTGCCCCGTGAGCGGGTGCGCGGAAGAATACGAGCGGCACCGTGTTCTGTCAAGCGCGTCGAGCAGAACAGAGCGTCGGGCCGGGTTCCAGGGCTGCGGAACGGGTTCCGGAAAGAACGACGGCGCGGGGGGTCCCGCGCCGTCAGGCGGTCTGCGTTACGGCGAAGCGCGTGCTAGTTGCCGCCGTCGCCGGGGCCCTGGACCTCGTTGAGCCGATCGGGGAACTGCTTGTAGTTGAGGTTGAGCTCCTGATTGTTGCGATACGCCTTCCCGTTCTGGAACGTAACCTGCGAGGCCGGATACTGGGGCTCCGTCGCCACGCTCTGGCTCTGGATGCCCGACGCCTGTCCGGCAACCTGCGCGCCGGCCTGCGCCGTCGGGCACGGGCCGAAGTTCGTCCCCTCAGGACCGTACGAGCCGCCACACCAGGCGCCAACCGGCGCACCCTGGGCGAAGACCATCGCCGGGATGGCCAGCGCCGCGACCGCAATCGCTACGACTCCCGTCCACCGCATGTCGCATTCTCCATCGTGTTGAGGTTCACTGCGCCAACTCCACCGCGTCCGTGCTGTCTGTAAGCGATTCCCGTAGGAGCAACGGCGATGCCAAGCCCAGACACCCGATCCAAGCTCGCTGCGGTGTGGATTTAGACGCCGGCGACGGCGGGGACCGGACGAAACTCGGGTTCTCGGCTGCCGGAAATTGTTCCCTATCGGTGCCGTGCTGACAAATATTTGGGGAAGAAATTGCTTGACTTGACACGGGGCCGCGGCTGGAGCAGCCTCGCGTGAGGCCAGAGGCACCCACGGGAGACATCCAGATGACAACCCAGATGATCGAGCCGCGGATGGAGCTGGAGCAGAACCTCCACATGTACCGTCAGATGGCGAAGATTCGGGCCTTCGAGGAGCAGGTGAACGAGCTCTACAAGAGCGCGAAGATGCCGGGTCTGGCCCATCTCTATGTCGGTGAGGAAGCGGTGGCGGTCGGCGTGTGCGAGGCGCTGCGCCGCGACGATTTCATCACGAGCACGCATCGCGGCCACGGCCACTGCCTGGCCAAGGGCGCGTCCGTGAATCGGATGTTCGCCGAGCTCCTGGGCAAGGAGCCTGGCTACTGCCGCGGCAAGGGCGGCTCGATGCACATCGCCGATCCCGAGACCGGCAACCTCGGCGCCAACGCCATCGTCGGCGGCTCCGCCGGGATCGCGACGGGCGCCGCGCTCTCGGCGAAGATGCGGGGCAGCAACCAGGTCGCCGTGTGCTTCTTCGGCGACGGCGCGCTGGGACAGGGTCTGCTCTACGAATCGATGAACATGGCGTCGCTCTGGAAGCTGCCAGTCATCTATATCTGCGAGAACAACCTCTACGGCGAATACACGCCCTGCGGCGAGACCATCGCCGGCGAAATCCTGGCGCGGCCCCGGGCGCTCGGCGTGCACGCCGAGACCGTCGACGGCCAGGACGTCCAGGCTGTCAACGCGACGATGCGGCGGCTGGTCGAGCGCGCGCGCCGTGGCGAAGGGCCCGCCTTCCTCGAGTGCAAGACCTATCGCTACTACGGCCACCACGTCGGCGACGTCAACCGCGAGTACCGCACGCGCGACGAGGAGAAGGAGTGGATGAGCCAGCACGATCCGCTCGCGACCCTCGCCGGACGGCTCTCCGGGCAGGGGCTCGCGGATCAGGGGATCTTCGACCGCATCCAGACCGACGTGAAGGCGGAGATCGACACCGGTGTCCAGTTCGCGCTGGCCGCGCCCTACCCGGACGCGAACCAGGTCGGCGAGGATGTCTACGCGTGACGCCAGAGCGCAAAGGAGTCACACCATGAGAGCTCGTACGATGTTGCGGGCCGTGACTCTCGTCCTGGCCGTGTGCCTGGCCGCACCGTCCCTGGCGAGGGCGCAGACGCCCGGCGCGGGCGCTCCGCCGCCCCCGAGCGTCAAGGTCGGCGACACCGCGCCCGACTTCACGGCGAATTACCTCACCGCGGCCGACGCGAACGGCAAGCGCGACCGGAAGGCCGTCAAGCTGAGCGAGTTCAGAGGGCAGAAGAACGTCGTGCTCGCGTTCTTCCCGGCGGCGTTCTCGCCGGGCTGCACGAGCGAGGTGGCGAAGTACCGGGAGAGCGCCGGCGAGTTCAACTCGAACAACACCGTCATTCTGGGGATGAGCGTCGACAGCGTCTGGGCCAACGTCGCCTTCGCCGAGAAGCTGGGGGCGGACTTCAACATCCTGAGCGACGCCAAACGCGACATCAGCCGCGCCTACGGTGTCTTCGACGACAATTCGGTCATCGCTCGCCGGACGACGTTCGTCATCGATCGCAAGGGCGTCGTGCAGAAGGTCTTCATGGCCCAGGAGGCGCTCGATCCGGCTCAGGCGCTGGCGACGTGCGCGCTCCTGAAAGAGGTCAAGTGAGCCCGGCGGACAACACGTGAGCCTGAGCCCCGAGGAGTTTCGCGAGCACTTGAAACTGTCGTCCGCCACGGCCGGGTTGAAGCTTCCCGACCTGGAGCTGCCCGTCGCGCATCACGTGATCCTGCGCGGGATGCGCTTCCACTATCTCGACTGGGGTACGGCGGGCCTGCCGGCCGCGCTGTTCCTGCACGGCGGGGGGCTCAACGTGCACACCTGGGACCTGGTGTGTGCCGCCCTCAAGACCGAGCGGCACTGCCTGGCGCTCGATCAGCGGGGCCACGGCGACAGCGAGTGGTCGCCGGTCATGGACTACGCCACCGAGAGCCACGCCGGCGACCTCGAGGCGTTCGTCGATCATCTCGGTCTCGATCGCTTCGTCCTGGTCGGCATGTCGCTGGGCGGCGCGAACGCGCTCGCGTGGGCCGGCGCCAACAGCCGGCGGCTGGCGGCGCTCGTGCTCGTGGACGTCGGCCCCGAGGTCCGCCAAGCCGGCGTGCGGAAGATCGCCGCCTTCACGTCGGAGGCGACGCCGCTCGACTCGGTCGAGGAGTTCGTGACGCGTGCCCTGGCGTTCAACCCGCGGCGCGACGCCACCCTGTTGCGACGGAGCCTGCTCCACAATCTACGGCGCATGCCCGACGGCAAATGGATGTGGAAGTACGACCAGCGCCACCGCGGCCGCGCCCTCGATCCGGCCGCCGCGGCGCGTCGCCGCGAGCTCTTGTGGTCGGCGGTCGCCAAGGTGTCCTGTCCGACCCTCGTGGTGCGCGGCGCCGAGAGCGACGTCTTCCACGACGAGGACGCCGAGCGCCTGGCCCGAGCGCTACCCGCCGGACGCTGGGTGAAGGTCACGGGCGCCGGCCACACCGTGCAGGGCGACAATCCGGCCGGGCTGCTCGTGGCGCTACGCGAGTTCCTGGGTGAGGCCGCCGCGAAGCGCTGACGGAGTACAATCGGGGCACATTGCCAGAGGGAGGTTGCGCCAATGCCCGTCGTCACCCGGCAGATCGGTCCGTGCTTCGCCGCCGAAGTCGAAGGCATCGACATGACCCGGCCCTTGTCCCCGGACGAGGTCAAGGCGATCCACGCCGGGATGGACCGATACGCCGTGCTAGTCTTCCACGGCCAGAGGATCGACGACGACCAGCAACTGGCCTTCACCAAGAGCCTCGGCGAGATCGAGCTGGCCGTCGGCACGAGCCTGCGCGCGCCGGACGAATACCGCCTGCCGACGACGTTCGCCGACGTGTCCAACCTCGACCAGCACCACAAGGTGTTCGCCCGTGACGATCGTCGCCGGCTGTTCGCCATCGGCAATCGACTCTGGCACTCCGACAGCTCGTTCAAGGTGGTCCCGGCGAAGTACTCGCTGCTGCACGCCCGCGCGATTCCGTCCAAAGGCGGCAACACCGAGTTCGCGTACATGCCCGCGGCCTACGACACCCTCGAGGCCGAGACCAAGGCCGAGGTCGAGGATCTGATCTGCGAGCACTCGCAGATCTTCTCCCGCCAGCAGCTGGGGTTCACCGACTTCACCGACGAGGAGCGCGCGCGCTTCAAGCCGGTGCTCCAGCGTCTCGTGCGCGTTCACCCCGGCACCGGCCGCAAGTCGCTCTACCTGTCCTCGCACGCGGGGACGATCGTCGGCTGGCCCGTGCCCGAGGCGCGCTTCTTCCTGCGCGACCTGGTGGAGCACGCGACCCAGCCGGAGTTCGTGTACTCCCACAAGTGGCGGGTGGGTGACCTCGTGATGTGGGACAACCGCCAGACGATGCACCGTGCCCGGCCCTTCCCGGCACACGAGCCGCGCGATATGCGCCGCACCACGCTCAAGGGCGACGGGCCGACGGTGGCCCAGGTCGCCGCCTGAGAAGACCCGAAGACTCCGACGAGGGGAGGTGATGCAGATGGCGAAAGGCAAGAGCATGCGGAAGGAGACGAAGAAGCCGAAGAAGAAGAAAAAGTAGCGGATGGCCCGACCGCTCCTGCTCAGCTGTGAGGCGGTAAGCAAGGCCTACGGCACGCGGAGTCTCTTCGACGGTCTGACGTTCGGGCTGTTCGAAGGCGACCAGGCCGGCCTCGTCGGTCCGAACGGGTCCGGCAAGTCCACCCTCCTCAAGATCCTGGGGGGGATCGAGACGGCCGATCGCGGCTCTCGCTCGCTGCGCGGCGGTGTCCGCGTCGGCTACGTTCCTCAGGACCCGGTCTTCTCGACCGGTACGACGGTCGCCGACATCGTGCTGGGGAGGCTGGCCGGTGTCGACGAGGAGGATCGCCCCGGACGTCTCGCGCACGCGCTCAGTCGCGCCGGGTTCACCGACGGACGCGCGAACGTCGAGGCGCTCTCGGGCGGCTGGAAGAAGCGGCTCGCGATCGCGCGCGAGCTGGCGGCCGCCCCGGACATCCTCTTGATGGACGAGCCCACCAACCACCTGGACGTCGAGGGGATCCTCTGGCTCGAGGATCTCCTGACCGAGCGGTCGCGCGCCTTCCTCGTGGTGAGCCACGATCGCTATTTCCTGGAGCACGTCGCGACGCGCATGCTCGAGCTCAATCGCGTCTACCCCGACGGGCTGTTCGAGGCCGAGGGCCGGTACAGCGAGTTCCTGGCGCGCCGAGACGAGTTCTTGCGCGGCCAGGCGGCCTACCAGGACGCGCTCGCCAACACGGTCCGGCGCGAGATCGAGTGGCTGCGCCGCGGCGCCAAGGCGCGCTCGACGAAGGCGAAGGGGCGCATCAAGCAGGCCGGTCGGATGATCGAGGAGCTGGAGGACGCCCGCGGGCGCGGTCTGACGGCCACGGCGGGGATCGACTTCACCTCGTCGCAGCGCCGGACCCGCCGGCTCCTCGTCACGAGCGGGGTGACGAAATCCCTCGGCGGCCGGCGGCTCGTCAGCGATCTCGATCTCGTCATCACGCCTGGCACGCGCGTCGGGCTGATCGGTCCGAACGGGAGCGGCAAGACGACGCTCCTCGACGTGCTCGCGGGTATGGTGCCGCCCGACGCGGGCGAGATCGAGCGGGCCGACGATCTCCGCATCGTCCGCTTCGAGCAGGAGCGCACCGGCCTCGATCCCGCGCAGAGCCTCCGGCGCGCGCTGGCGCCCGAGGGCGATGCCGTCATGTGGCAGGGCCGCAGCGTCCACGTCGCCGCGTGGGCCAAGCGCTTCCTGTTTCGGCCCGAGCAGCTCGAGGTGCCCGTCGGCCACCTCTCCGGAGGCGAGCAGGCTCGGATCCTGATCGCCCGGCTGATGCGCGAGCCCGCCGACCTCTTGATCCTCGACGAGCCCACCAACGATCTCGATATCCCCACGCTCGAGGTGCTCGAGGAGAGCCTCGCCGAGTTCGACGGCGCGCTCGTGCTGGTCACCCACGACCGCTTCATGCTCGAGCGCGTGTCCACGATCATCCTCGCCCTCGACGGCGCGGGCGGCACGGCGACGTTCGCCGACTACTCGCAGTGGGAGGCGACCCGCGCCACCGCCGCGGCCGAGCCGCGCAAGGCGCCGCCGGAGCGCGCCGCCGACTCGCCGCGCCAGCGGCCCAAGCGCCTGGGCTATCGCGAGCAGCGCGAATGGGACGGAATGGAGCAGGCGATCCTCGACGGCGAGCGCGCGGTCGAGGCGTGTCAGCGCGACGTCGACGACCCGGCGATCGCATCGGATCCGACCGCGCTGCAGCAGCGGTACGCGGCGCTCGAGGCCGCGCGCGCCGACGTGGACCGGTTGTACGCGCGCTGGGCGGAGCTGGAGGCCAAGCAGGCCTGACACGCCCGAATGGACTCGGAGCCGTGGTAGCGTAAAGAAAATGCGGCCGACGCGGGCGAGCTCGTTGAGGTGGGTGTGCCTGGCCGTCGCGCTCACGCTCGGCGTGCCGCGCGCGGGATTCGCCGAGGAGCCCCTGACGGCCAAGGCCCCGGCCAAGACGCTGTCGTGGGAGACGGGCGAGGGCCACAGCTACTTCATTCCCGCCTTCGAGATCGCCGGGTTCATCGCCGGCCTGAACCTGTTCAACCGGTTCCTCGCCGATACCGACGACTATGACTCGGATCTGCACTCGATCAAGCACAACCTGACGGCGGCCGAGGTGATCGACAAGGACCCGTTCAGCACAAATCAGATCGGACATCCGTATCAGGGCAGCATGTACTACGGGTTCGCGCGGTCGTCCGGACTCAACTACTGGCAGTCAATGGGGTACACCGTCGCCGGCAGCCTCCTGTGGGAGACCGTCGGAGAGAAAACGCCGCCTTCGCTGAACGACAACATCGCGAGCGGTATCGGCGGGTCGTTCGTCGGCGAGGCGCTGTTCCGCATGGCCAGCCTGCTGCTCGAGGGCGGCGGCGAGACGCCCGGCTTCTGGCGCGAGCTCGGAGCCGCGGCGATCTCGCCGCCGACCGGCTTCAACCGTCTCGTCTTCGGCGATCGGTTCGACGCCGTCTTTCCGAGCCGCAACCCGGAGATCTTCATCCGCCTGCGGCTCGGCGCGACGCTCACGACCGACATCGACACCGGCGGATTGACCCACGAAGCCAAGAAGTATGAGGGCAGTCTCGACTACTCGATCATCTACGGGCTTCCGGGCAAGCCCGGCTACAAATACACGCGACCCTTCGACTACTTCCAGTTCGAGATCACCGCGGTGCCGAACGCCGATCCGATCTCGAACCTCATCGAGAACGCCGCCGTTCGCGGCCTGCTCCTGGGCACGGGCTACGAGCTCGGTAACGACTATCGCGGGCTCTGGGGCCTGTTCGGGAGCTTCGACTACCTCTCGCCGCAGGTCTTTCGCGTCTCGACGACGGCCCTCTCGCTCGGCACGGTCGCCCAGTGGTGGCTCACGCAACGGATCGCGCTCCAGGGGACGGTCCTCGGCGGGGTCGGGTTCGGCGCGGCCGGCACGGTCGGCGACCGGGCGGAGCGCGACTACCACTACGGGATCATTCCGGAGGCGCTCGTCGGCCTCCGCGCGATCTTCGGCGAGCGCCTCATGGTCGACGCGACAGGCCATCAGTACTACGTGGCCGGGAAAGGCGCTGGAGGGGGGATCAGCACCAGCGACATCGGCGGCGAGATAATCACCCGCGTGAACCTCGGGTTCACGGTCCGCGTCTATGGCCCTCACGGCATCGGCGTCCAGTACCTCCTCTCGACGCGCGACACGAGTGTCCCCGGCGGGGGCGATCGTCATCAGAGGGTGGAGACGGTCAACCTCACGTACAACTTCCTCGGCCACACGCGATTCGGCGCCGTCGAATGGCGCCCTGCGGAGCTCGCCGCGCGCTGAGCGGGCGCGGGTGTCTTACTCCGCGACGTGCGCGGCGGCGCGCTCGGTCGCCGGCGCAGTGGCCGGAGTCGAGGGCTCCATCCGGATGCGGCGCATCAGCGGGAGGAATAAGGGCACGGCCGCGAACATCACCGCCAGCAGCCAGAAGTCGTCGGCGTAAGCCAGGAGCTGGGCTTGCGTCACCGTCTCGCGGTAGAGCATCAGGATCGCCTGGCGCTCGGCGGTGAACGCGTCGCTGCCGCGTGTGACGAAGTGGCTGGCCCATTTGGCCAGGCGCTCGCGCGTGCCCGGGTCCCACGCGGTGATGTGGCTCACCAGCGTCGTCTGATGGATCTGGCTCCGCTGGGCCAGCAAGGTGGTGACCACCGCGATGCCGACGCTGCCGCCGATGTTGCGCGCCATGCCGTACACCGCGGTGGCGTTGACCAGCTTGTCGCGCCGGATCGTGGCCAGGGTCAAGGTCGAGAGCGGCACGAAGACGAAGCCGAGTGCGAAGCCCTGGATGAAGCGCGGGATCGCCAGCGCCCAGTAGTCCATCCCGAGCGTCAGTGACGTCATCATGTAGAGGCTGACGGCGTTGAGCAGGCACCCGAATCCGAGCATCATCCGCTGGTCCACGCGCGTCACGATCCCCGAGGCGAAGAGCGAGAAGATGTTGCCGAGGCCGCCCGGCGCCAGCACGAGACCTGAGGTCCACGCGTCGTAGCCCAGGAGCTTCTGGGTGAAGACGGCGACCAGCAGCATGCCCGAGAAGGTTCCGAAACCGACGATCATGCTCAGGGTGGCGCCGGTCGCGAAGTTGCGGTCGGCGAACACCGTGAGATCGAGGATCGGATCGCGAGTCGTCAGCTCGCGGATCAGAAAACCGGCCAGCGCGCAGATGGCGACGACGCTCAGCACGACGATCGTGCCGGACGCGAACCAGTCCTCACGCTCGCCCCGGTCGAGGACGAGCTGCAGGCACCCGAAGCCGGCGACCATCAGGCCGAGCCCCCACCAGTCGATCCGCGCCGCCCGGCGCAGGTACGGCGGATCGAACAGGAACACGCTGGCCATGAAGAAGCCGACGATCCCGACCGGCAGGTTGATGTAGAAGATCCAGCGCCACGACCATTCATCGGCGAGATACCCCCCGACGGTCGGGCCCAGAATCGGGCCGAAGATGAACCCGAGCCCCCAGATGGCCATCGCCAGGCCGCGCTGGTGAAACGGGAAGATCTCCCAGAGGATCGCCTGCGAGAGCGGAATGATCGGCCCGCCGCCGAGCCCCTGGAAGATGCGCGCCGCGATCAAGGTGGTCAGGTCGGGGGCGGCGCCGGAGATGAACGAGCTGACCACGAAGAGCGTGGCGCAGATCAGGAAGAATCGCCGGCGCCCGAACACGCCGGCCAGCCAGCCGGTGGCCGGGATGATCACCGCGTTCGCGGCGAGATACGACGTGATCACCCACGACACCTCATCGAGCCCCGCCGACATCGATCCCTGCAGGTGCGGAAGAATGACGTTGGTCACGCTGGTGTCGAGGATCTGCATGAAGGCCACCACCATGACGGTGACGGTGATGGCCCACTTCCGGGCGGATGAGATCGCGGGCGCTTCCGGTGCCGGGGACGTCATTGGCTCCAGCTGGTTCGCTCGGACGTGCGCCGAGCGCGGATCAGGCTAGTCGATACGCTCGTCTCGCGGTGGTGCTGAAGAGCGCCAGCTTCTCCTCGGCCGAGGCGCGCCCGGCGATGCGCTTGAACGCGTTCCAGAGCGCGGCGTACCCGATACCCATCTTCTCGACGGGGAAGTTGCTCTCGAACATGCACCGCGTCGGGCCGAAGCGCTCGATGCAGAGCTCGATGTACGGCCGCCAGTAGTCGGCCAGCTCGGCCGAGGACGGCGGCGCCGGGCGCGTGCCGTAGTCGTACGCGGCCAGGCGCATCATCATGCCGCCGAGCTTCATGACGACGTTGGGGCATCGCGCGAGCTCGGTGATGCCGGCCTTCCACGTCGCGAACACCTCGTCGCGCTTGCCGGTGTAAGGGCCGTAGCCGAGCGGACCGCCGCAATGGCCCACGATGATGTTCGCGCTCGGAAACGCGCGCGCCAGGTCGATCGCGTCGTCGAGCTGGGGATGGAACACCCATGCGTCGAGCGAGAGGCCGAGCGCCGTCAGGCGAGTCAGCCCGGCGCGGAAATCGGCCTGCTTCATGAGATGCGGGCCATTGGCGACGGCGCTGTTGCCGATCATCTCGCTCGCGTCCCAGGCCGCGGAATGCCGTACGCCGCGGAACCGCCCTCCGCCGGCGCGAATCAGCGCCTCGAGCACGGGCTCGACTCGATCGCCCAGGGTGAGATCGGCGAACCCGACGATCCCGGCGGCGACCCGCGTCGGCCCGTACTGGCCGCTCTCGCTCATCGCCGCGACGCCCGCGACGAACGCGGTCTCGCCCACCGGACGCATCTCGGCCGGGCCGCCGGCGCGGTACATCGCGTGGCATTCGAGGAACACGGTGGCGACGACGTTGTGGCCGGAGGCGAGATCGGCCAGGAGCTCGTGCAGCAGGTAACGATGACCGCCGCGCTCCCACAGGTGATGGTGCGTATCGATGATCGGCAGCTCCGGCTCGAGGATCGGCTCGGGCGGCGCCTTGGCGAGCCACGCCTCGTCCGGCGGGCGGATCCTTCCATAGCGTGTCGGCGATCCCGCGCGGCCCATGTCAGTGCGAGTGATGGCTCGTCCCCTGACCGTGCGAGTGACCGTGGTGCGAGAAGCCGCTCGACGCAGGTGCGGACGTCGAGGGGGATGCCGGGCGGCTGAAGCTCATCGCGTCAGCTCCGTTCGATCTCGGGCGCGATCCGTCCGGCGTCGGCCACGTGGGCTTGCCAGTAGTGATGCGTTTTCGCGACCACTGTGATGATGCTCTTCACCTCATCCGTCAGCCCGTAGTCGGGTCCGGCCGGAAGCAGGAGCCGGTCGTCCTCGAGGCGCGCGCCGACGTTCTCGAGGATAATGACCGCGCACATCCACGCGGCCATCGTCGGGGAGTCGCACGTGACCGAGAGCCAGCCCGGTCCGGCCGCCTCCGCGTAAAGTCCCGTCGTCTCCCAGATTCCCCGGCGCATCTCGGCGAGCATCTCGGCGTCGGAGTCCGCGCCGGAGCCGCCCGGTGCGCGCAGCGGGCTCTCGGGGCCGCGCTGCGGGGGCCCACCGTAGAGCGCGAGCTCGCAGAACGTCGTCCACATGCGACCCCAGTCCGGTCGACCGTCGGCGCGCCACAGAAACGGCGCCGAGGTCATGGGCGCGGCGGGATCAGGACGGGTGGTGGGCGCGTACTCGCGCCGCTGCGCCTCGCCGTCGCGACGCAGCGAATGCTCGAGCGCGTCGAGGCGTGAGACCGGAGCCGCGGCGACCGTGACGGGCATCCCGACCTGGTCGGCGAGCCGGGCCGCGAGATCGGCGCATGCCAGGCGTGTCGCCGCGAGAAGATCGGCGTCGATCACGAGGACGAGACGGCCGGCCATGCCGTCGTCACGCGGGTCTCGAGCGTCGGTCACAGCGCGCGATCATAGCATCTCCGTCGTTCAGCGGCGCGCCGACGAGCCCGGGCGGGAGCCGGCGCGCCACGCTCGTGTACACTGGCCGAACGGAGGATCCCACGTGGCACTGTCCATCGCGCCGATCACGCGGCCGTTCGACGCCGTGGTCGAGCTGCCCGGATCGAAGAGCTACTCGAATCGGGCCCTGCTGGTCGCCGCGCTCGCCCGCGGGCGCTCCGAGGTCACGCGCGCGCTCTTCTCGGACGATACGCGCTACATGCACCAGGCCCTCGAGGCGCTGGGCGTGCGCGTGCGGGCCGACGAAGCCTCGCAATCGTTCGTCGTCGATGGGGTCGATGGGCGCTTCCCGGCCTCCGAAGCCACCCTGGAGATCGGCAACGCCGGGACCGCCGCGCGCTTCCTGACGGCGGCCGTCGCGCTCGCTCGCGGCACCTTCGTGATCGACGGCTCGCCGGCGATGCGCAAGCGTCCGATCCAGCCGCTGCTCGACGGCCTCCGCGCGCTCGGCGTCGACACCGAGAGCCGTGAGGGTACCGGCTGCCCTCCGGTCGTCGTGCGCGCACGCGGCATCGCCGGCGGCCATGCACGCGTGCGTGGCGACGTCTCGAGCCAGTACCTGAGCGCCTTGCTGATGGCGGCGCCCTATGCCGCCCGCGACGTGGAGATCGAGATCGAGGGCGATCTGGTGTCGGCGCCCTACGTGACGATGACGCTCTCCACGATGGAGGAGTTCGGCGTGCGCGCCGAGCGCGACGGCGACCGGCGCTTCCGCGTGGCGTCAGGCCAGCGCTACGCGGGGCGCCGATACGCGGTCGAGCCCGACGCTTCGGGTGCGTCGTACTTCTTCGCGGCGGCGGCGGTCACCGGAGGCCACGTGGTGGTGCCGCGGCTCGGCCACCGATCGGCGCAGGGCGATCTCGGACTGCTCGACGTGCTCGCGCGCATGGGCTGCGAGGTCACGATCGAGGCCGACGCGATCGCGGTGCAAGGGCCCGCGCGTCTGCGCGCCGTCGAGGCGGACTTCACGCGCATGGGCGATGTCGCGACCACCCTGATGGCGATCGCGCCGTTCGCCGACGGTCCCGTGACCGTCAAGGGCATCGCGCAGACCCACTACGAGGAGAGCGACCGTCCGGTCGCCGCCGCGACGGAGCTCCGCCGCATGGGCCTGCGGGTCGAGAGCACCTGGGACTCCGTGACGATCCACCCGGGCGCGCCGCAGTCGTGCGAGGTGCAGACCTACGACGACCATCGCATCGCGATGAGCTTCGCGGTGACGGGCCTGCGCGCGCCGGGGATCGCGATCGCGAATCCGGAATGCGTGTCGAAGACGTTCCCGGAGTTCTTCGAGGTGCTGGGAAGCCTGACCAAGCCGAGGTGACCGTGATCAACGTGTATGCGCTCTGCACCGGCCTCATCGAGCTCGATCGCGCCAGTATGGTGTCCGACCTCACGCCCGGTCAGCCCTGGACCGTGCCGGTGCTGAGCTTTCTGGTGAGCCATCCCCGCGGCACGCTCCTGTTCGACACCGGCGTGCACTGCCAGGCGCGCCTCGATCCGCTGGCGCGCCTGGGCCCCGAGCGGATCAAGCGCCTGACGGTCAAGTCACGGGAAGGCGACGACGTCGTGCCCCAGCTCGCCAGCCTCGGGCTCGAGCCCGACGGCGTCCGCTTCGTGGCGAACTCGCATCTGCACTTCGACCACTGCGGTGGCAACGAGTTCTTCCCGCGGGCGACGTTCCTGGTGCAGCGGGCCGAGCTCGAGGCGGCGCGCCGCCCGGGCTTCGTGCCGAGCTACAGCCCGAGCCCGCTCGACTTCGACCATCCGCTCGACTACCGCATGCTCGACGGCGAGCACGACGTGTTCGGCGACGGCAAGGTCGTGCTGCTGCCGACGTACGGGCACACGCCCGGCCATCAGTCGCTGCTGGTCCGTGCCGGCAAGCAGGCGCAGATCGTCGCCGCGTCCGACGCGTGCTACACACGGGAGAACATGGACCGCGACGTGCTGCCGAAGATCCTCTGGAACCCGTCGGTCATGTCCGAGTCACTGGCGACGCTCCGAAAGCTCCGTGACCAGGCCGGCGCCACGATGTTCTACGGCCACGACCCCGCGCAGTGGGAGACGATGCCGAGAACGCCGGCCCCGGTGATCTGAGGACCGACCGCGATGCGATTTGGACTGTTCTATCAGGCGTCGGAGGCGGATGGGCAGACGCACATCGAGCGCTACGCCGAGATGCTCGATCTGATCGCGCTCGGCGACACGCTCGGGTTCGACGTGGCGTGGCTGGCCGAGCTGCACTTCGGCGGCGCGTTCTCGCTGCTGGCGAGCCCGTTGATGGTCGTCCCCGTGATCGCGCAGCGCACGCAACGGATCCGCATCGGGACCGCCGTCACCCTGCTGCCGCTCCACCATCCGCTGAGCTGCGCCGAGCAAGCCGCGACGGCCGACCTGCTCTCCGGCGGCCGGCTGGAGTTCGGCGTGGGCCGCGGCTCGATCCCGAGCCAGTTCCACGGCTTTCGGGTGGCCGTGTCGGAGAACCGCGCGCGCTTCGACGAGGCGCTCGAGATCATTCGGCTGGCGTGGACGAAGGAGCGTTTCAGCTTTCGGGGGGCGTTCTATCAGGTGGAGGACGTCGCCGTCGTGCCGAGACCGCTCCAGCGGCCGCACCCACCGATCCGCGTCGCCGTCCACACGGCCGAGAGCTTCGCCCATATCGGGGATCTCGGTCTCTCGATCTATTCGGGGACGACGACCACGCCGCTGCCGCAGCTGCGCGAGTACACGGCGCTCTACCGGGCCCATCTCGCGGCCGCGGGACACGCCTGGCAACCCGATCAGATGGCGCTGATGCTGCCGGTGCACGTGGGCGCGACATCCGGCGCCGCGCGCGACGCGATGCGCGCCGGCGTGCTGAAGTACTACAAGAACATCGAAACGATCTTCGCGCAGCTCCCGGACTCCTACGGCGACCACCTGCCGCGCCTGAAGACGATCCGGGAGACCATCGCCAATCTCCCGTACGAGAAGTTCTGCCGCGACCAGGGCGTCTTCGGCGACGCGGCCGAGGTCGTCGATCGGCTCCAGGCGGCGCGCGACGAATTCGGGCTCTCGCAGATCATCTGCTGGTTCGATCAAGGCTCGATGCTGCCGCGGGCGGAAGTCGAGCGCGCGATGCGGCAGTTCACCGACGAGGTCATGCCGAAGTTCCGCTAGAGAAGGCGCGCTTCGGAACGAAGGAGGACCGTGTGGCCAAGAGCGTCGTCACGCCCGAGCGGTTCGCCAGAGGCATGACGTTCGAGGAGTACGTGAAATATGCCGAGACGCCCGAGAACCTCGCCCGGGAGGGGTTCGGCAGCTATTTCCCCGACGGCGGATCGATCGGCGCCGTTCGCAAGGACCAGAGCGCGGTATTCCGCGAGCGCTACGCGCGCGCGCGGCTCACCGACCAGCAGATCGGGGCCATCAAATGGCTCGCCGCGCACCCGGACGGCCCCGCGAAGATCCTCGTGATCTCCGAGGACTGGTCGTCCGACTGCCGGCGTGACGTGCCGATGCTGGCGCGGCTGGCCGAGGCGGGCGGGCTGGAGCTCAGGATCTTCAACCGCGACGGCAAGAAGATCCTCGGAACGCGGCGGCCGGATCCGGCGGCCCATCGCGACGGCAACCACGACATCATGCTCGAGTTCTTGAATTCCAAGAACGGCGGCGAGTGGGCCTCGGTGCCGGTCGTGGTGATCTACACGAAGGACTTCCGCGAGCTGCACCGCTACATCGAGTATCCGGCCATCTATCACAAGGACTATATCCGCGGCCACATGCAGTCGGCGCGGAGCGGCGAGACCGAGGCGCAGACGAAGGACCGCGCCCAGCGGGAGTTCGTCGCGATGCAGGCCTCGCCGTTCTTCGACGTGTGGGCCTCGGCCGGGATCGACGAGATCCTGAGCGCGCTCTACGAGAAGCTGACGGTGAAGGCCTAGGCCGGGACGGCTCAGGTCGGACGCGCGGCCACGACCAGGAGGCCTTCGACCGGCTTCTTGAGCTCGAGTCGAAGATGAACGTGGGTCAGCCGGCGAGGCTCGAGACGAGCCGCGGACAGGACCCGGCGCACGTACGCCTCGGTGTGGCTATAGCGTCCGTGCGGGTTGATCCTGAATCCCTGGGGCGCCTCGGCCTCGCTCGCGCGCTCCAGGGTGAAGACCAGATGGCCTCCGGGGCGCAGCCCGCGCAGCGCCGCCGCCATCACGGGCGCCAGATCGCCGAAGTAGACCAGGGTGTCCGCCGACACCACGAGGTCCCAGGCCGCCGGCACCGCGCCCACGAACGCGGTCAGCTCGCCGAGGATCAGATCGTCGTAGAGCTTGCGCACGCCGGCGCGCTTGAGCATCTCGAGCGACAGATCGACGCCGACCAGTCGCCGGGCGAAGGGCTTCACGCGCTCCCCGCAGAGCCCCGTCCCGCATCCGGCATCGAGGATATCGAGCCGACCCTCCGGCGCTCCCGCCACGTCGGCGGCGGCCTCGGCCACCAGCGCCGGCGCGCGATACTGAAGATTCTCGAGGATCTGGTCGAAGCTGTCGGCGAAGCCCTCGAAGATGTTCCGCACGCACTCGTCCGAGGCGCGGGCGGGCACCTCCTGTCCGGTGCACGCCGACAAGAGGTGTCGCGCCAGCGGGTTGTCGGGCTCGAGCGACAACCACTTCCGGTACACGTCGGCCGCTTCGTCGATTCGCCCCCATCCGTAGAGCGCGGACCCGAGCCGGCGATACGAGTCGAAATGAAACGGCCGCAGCATGACGGCTTGCCGGTACGCGGTCAACGCCTCGGCCATGCGGTCGAGCGCCTCGAGCGCCTTGCCAAGGTTCAGGTGGGCGTCGGCCATCTCGGGCCGGAGCGCGATGGCCCGCTCGTAGAGCGCCACCGCTTCCTCGTGGCGCTTCTGCTGCTGGAGCGCGTTGCCGAGGTTGTTGTGGGCGTCGGCCAGGTCGGGCTGCAGCGCGATGGCCCGCTCGTAGCAGGTCACCGCTTCCTCGGCGCGCTTCTGATGCTGCAGGACGTTGCCGAGGTTGTTGTGAGCGTCGGAGTAGGTGGGCGCGAGCTCCACCGCGCGCCGGATCAAGGTCTCGGCCTCGGCCAGCCGCCCGAGCTGGAACGCCACCATCCCACGGAAGTGCCAGGCGTCGGGATAGTCGGGAGCGACCGCGATGATGCGTCGATAGAGCTCGTCGGCGGCCTCCAGGCGGTCTTCCTTCTGCAGCTCTCGGGCATAGGCCATCGCGTCGGCGAGCCCGAGCTCTTTCGCCGCGGTCGCGCCCGCGTCGTCACCGGTCGCCATGGCAGAGATTCTAGTCGATGGATTCAAGGCGCGACGCCACTTGACTCCGCGCCCCGAACGGGCGAGCCTCGCGTGAGGCCACGGGCGACCGCGGTAGTGCGCGCTGCAGACCGTCGCGGGGCTGGGGCCCCGCCGGTCGAGGCGCGCATATAAACGGAGGGCGGTCATGAGCGAGCGAGAGCTGACGTACGGCGAGGCGGTGAAGGAAGCGATCGCGGAGGAAATGCGGCGCGACCCGCGCGTGTTCCTCATCGGCGAGGACGTGGCCGAGGCCGGCCACCCGTTCAAGACCCTCACGGGGCTCGTCCAGGAGTTCGGCACTCAGCGGATCATCGACACGCCGATCTCCGAGCCCGGCTACGCCGGCATCGGCGTCGGCGCCGCGATGACGGGCATGCGCCCGGTCGTCGACGTGATGTTCGGCGACTTCATCACGCTGACGATGGATCAAATGGTCAACCAGGCCGCCAAGGCGCACTACATGTCGGGCGGCAAGATCAAGGTGCCCATCGTCTTCCGCACGACGCTCGGGGCGACGCGGCGCTCGGCCGCCCAGCACTCGCAGTCGCTGCACGCCTGGGTGAGCCACGTCCCCGGCCTCAAGGTGGCGCTGCCCTCGGGCCCGTACGAGGCCAAGGGCCTGATGAAGACGGCCATCCGCGACGACAGCCCGGTCGTCATTTTCGAGGACAAGATGATGTACCGGGTCAAGGGCCCGGTGCCCGCCGACGACTACACGATTCCTTTCGGGGTCGCCGAAATCAAGCGCCCGGGCACGGACATCACGATCGTCGCCACCAGCAGCATGGTCGCGGTCGCTCTCGGCGCCGCCAAGCTCCTCGAGAAGGCTGGGATCAGCGCCGAGGTGATCGACCCGCGCACGACGTGGCCGCTCGACAGGCAGGCCCTGATCGAGTCGGCCAAGAAGACCTCGCGCGCGATCGTGGTGGACGAGGGCTACGAGCGCTACGGCGTCACCGCCGAGATCGCCTCGGTGATCGCCGAAGGCGCGTTCTATCACCTGGACGCGCCGGTGAAGCGCATCGGCGCCATGGACGTCCCGGTGCCGTTCTCGCCGGTGCTCGAGGATCTCACGGTGCCGACGGAGAAGTCGGTCGCGGAGGCCGCGAAGGCGCTCTGCCGGAAGTCATGAGCCCCGTGACTCCTCCCGTGCGCATCGACGTCGATCTGTCCAGCGATACGGTCACGCGGCCCACCGCCGACATGCGCCGCTTCATGTGCGAGGCCGAGGTGGGCGACGAGCAGAAGCTCGAGGATCCGACCGTCAATCTCCTGAACGAGATGGTGGCCGAGCTCCTGGGCAAGGAAGCCGCGGTGTTCCTGCCGTCCGGCACCATGTGCAACGAGATCGCGCTGCGCGTACACGCGCGGCCGGGCGAAGAGGTGATCGCCCACCACACCGCGCACCCCATCAATTTCGAGACCGGCGGGCCGGGCGCGCTGGCCGGCGTGAACATGCGAGCGATCGACGGCGCGCGCGGTCAATTCGACGCGGCGGCAGTCGAAGCGGCGGTGCGCCCGCCCTCGCGCTACGCGCCCCGCACTCGGCTCGTCTGGGTCGAGCAGACGAGCAACCTCGGCGGCGGCTCGGTGTGGCCGCTCGAGCGTCTCGAGGCGGTGGCCGCGGTCGCGAAGCGCCACGGCCTGGCGACCCATATGGACGGCGCGCGCCTCATGAACGCGGTGGTGGCGAGCGGCGTCTCCGCGCGGGACTATGCGGCGCGGTTCGATTCCGCGTGGATCGATTTCACCAAGGGCCTCGGCGCTCCGGTCGGCGCCGCGCTGGCGGGCTCGCGGGCGTTCATCGACGAGGCATGGCGGTGCAAGCAGCAGATGGGGGGCGCCATGCGCCAGGCCGGGATCATCGCCGCTGGCGGCGTGTACGCGCTGCGCCACCACGTGAAGCGTCTGGCCGAGGACCACGCGAACGCGCGCCGTCTGGCCGAAGGCCTGGCCGGTCTGCCCGGCGTGCGTCTCGACCCGAGGACGATCGACACGAACATCGTTTTCTTCGAGCTGACGGGCTCGCTGACCGCCTCGGCCGCCGTGGAGCGCCTGCTCGTCCGCGGCGTGCGCATGGGCGCGCTCGGGGCGCGCACGATTCGCGCTGTCACCCACCTCGACGTCGACGCCCACGCGATCGAGCGGGCGCTGGCCGTCGCCCGCGACGTCTTCACGGGCTGAGCGCGGATCCCGATGCCGACCGACATCATCATGCCCGCCCTGGAGCTGGCGCAGGAGACCGGCAAGGTCGTGCACTGGCTCAAGCGCGCGGGGGACACCGTGCGCAAGGGTGAGCCGATCGTCGAGATCGAGACCGACAAGGTGACGGTCGAGATCGAGGCGCCGGCGTCCGGCGTCTTGCGTGATGTAACCGCGCAGGAGGGCGACGTGGTGCCCGTCGGGCGGACGATCGCGATCGTCGTCGGGACCGACGAGGCCGGCGCCGCCGCTGCCGCGGCGACCGTCATGCCCCCGGCCAGCGCGGCCGCGACGGGCGCCATTCCGATCCCGCCGACCGCGGTCAGCGCGGCGGGCGGCGCGGTGAAGGCATCGCCGCTCGCGCGGAGGATCGCGGAGCAGCACGGCGTCGACATCGCGCGGGTCCGAACGCCGAGCGGACGGGTCGAGAAGGCCGACGTCCTGGCCTACGTCGAGAGCCAGAAAGCCGCGGGGAACGGACGGGAAGGACGACTCGTCGCGGCTTCGCCGAAGGCGCGCCGCCTCGCGGCCGAGCGAGGGCTCGATCTCGCCGCGGTTCGCGGCACAGGCCCCGGCGGCGCCGTCCTGGCGGTGGACGTGCCGGTCGCGCGCGTTGCCCCGGCGTCCGCCGCGATGCCGAGCGCGCCGCGCGTCGGCGCTCCTGGCGTCGGTACGGTCTGGCGAATCATGGCCGAGCGCATGACGACCAGCTGGACGACGGCGCCCCATTTCTATCTGGTGCGCGAGGTCGACGTGAGCCGTCTGGTCTCGTGGCTCGATCGGGCGCGCAAGCAGACGGGTGCCCACATCACGTACACGGATCTGCTGATCAAGCTCGTCGCGGCGGCGCTCTCGCGTCACCCGCGCGTGAACGCGTCATGGAGAGACGACGCGATCGCGCAGCACACGGACATCAATATCGGCCTGGCGGTGGCCATCGACGACGGCCTCGTCGTGCCCGTGATCCATCGCGCGGACACGCTGGGCCTCGCGGAGATCGCAGCCCGGCGGGAGGACGCGGTGAGCCGTGCCCAGGCTGGCAAGCTGCGCCCGGGCGACATCCAGGGCGGTGGATTCACGATCAGCAACCTCGGGATGTACGGCGTGGACGCATTCAGTGCGATCGTCAATCCGCCGCAGGCCGCCATTCTCGCCGTCGGGCGCATCGCCGACCGCGTGGTCGCCCGCAATGGCCAGCCCGCCGTCCTGCCCACGATGATGCTGACCCTGTCGTGCGACCATCGCGCGCTCGACGGCGCGCGGGGGGCCCAGTTCCTCGGGGCGCTCGCCGATCTGGTCGAGGAGCCGCTGGCGCTTCTCGTCTAGGAGTTCCGGCGGGCGCTATACTTCGAGCATCATGAGAAACCCCCGACTCGTCGCCTTCGCGCTCGTCCTCGGTATCGTCGCTTCGACGCTCGGCGCCCGGCCCGTCGTGGGCGCCGACGAGCCGAAGCTCACGCAGCAAGAGATCGAAAAGATCGTGCACGACTACCTTCTCCGCGAGCCCGAGGTGCTCGCCGAGGCCCTGCGGAGTCTGCAGCAGCGCCAGTCGTCGGCCGCGGCTCAGAGGGCCAAGCAGGCCATCCGCGACCATCAGCAGGCGCTCCTGTCCGATCAGGGCTCGCCGGTCGAGGGCAACGCGCAGGGTAAAGTCACCATCGTCGAGTTTTTCGACTACCGATGCGTGCATTGCCGCCGCGTCGCGTCCACGATCGACAATCTGATGCGCTCGAACGCGTCGGTCCGCGTCATCTACAAGAACTTCCCGGTGCTGGGCGAGCCCTCGGTGCTGGCGGCTCGAGCCGCGGTCGCCGCCCAGCAACAGGGCGGATGGCCGAAGCTCCACCGGGCGATGCTCGCTTACGAGGGAGATTTCACGACCGAAACCCTCCTGGCGCTCGGCACGTCGGTCGGGCTCGACTCCGGGAAGCTCAAGACGGACATGATGTCGCCCGCGACCGACAAGGCCCTGCAGGCCAACCTGACCCTCGCGGCCGCCCTCGGAGTGGACGTCACGCCGACCTTCGTGATCGGCGAGCGCGTCATCAGGGGGGCGCTCTCCGCCGAAGCCTTCCAGGCGCTCGTCGACGAGGAAGCGGGCAAGCGCTAACCCCGCGCGCGCTCCGCGGCAACCTTTAGCCGACCCGCGGGTGGGCATCGAGGCGGCCCGGAATAAGCCTTGACTGGGCGTCTCATAAACGCCTAGAATTATGCTCGAAATAGCATATGGTGCTCACACCGTAGGCTAATTCGAGCAATCGCCCTCGAAACGATAGACTCTGGTTCCACAGGAGAGCCCATGAGTCTAGAGCCCGATCTGGAAGTACCGCGAGGCGTTCCCGCTGTTCGTCATAGGGTTGTAAAAGTCCGCGATCACGTCGCCTCGGAATGTCAGGACCATCTCGCCGTCGAAGAACCCCTCGAAATCCGTCTCGGCGGCCTCAGCCTGAGTGTCACCATGCGTACGCCCGGCGAGGACGAGGAGCTCGTCGCGGGCTTCCTCTTCTCGGAAGGCGTCATCGCGGGGGCCGACGATCTCGACGTCCTCGCTCGGTACCGCGGTCCGGACGGAGATCCCGAGGACGGCAACGTGATGAACGTGCTGTTGAAGGGCGACCCACGGGTCGCGAAGGAGCGTCTGCGTCGCAACTTCGTGGCGTCCTCGTCCTGCGGCCTCTGCGGACGGGCCACCATCGACGCGATCCGAGCCTCGCTGCCGGCCGTGCAGTCCGACCTCGTGATCTCCGTCGATCGTCTCAACTGTCTCGGCGCGGCGATGCATGACGCGCAGGCGACGTTCGAGAAGACCGGCGGGCTGCACGCCGCCGGGCTCTTCGACGCCGACGGCCGGTTGATCGTGCTCCGTGAAGACATCGGTCGTCACAACGCCGTCGACAAAGTCATCGGCCACATGGTGCTGTCCCGCGGCGTGCCGCTCGACCGGCACGTGCTCATGGTCAGCGGGCGCGTGAGCTTCGAGATCATGCAGAAAGCCTTGACCGCCAGGATCCCGGTGATCGCCGCGGTCTCGGCGCCGTCCAGCATGGCGGTCCAGATGGCGCTCGCCGCCGACATGACCCTCATCGGGTTCATGCGGAACGGCGGATTCAACCTGTACGCGGGCGCCCATCGTCTGGCGCCGAGCGCCGCGGAGCTGGTGTGATTGGCCATGCGAAGCTCTCAGTACGACTCCTGGCTTCGGTGATTGATCGGCGATACCAACGCCGTTCTCGCTTCGTAGGAGGAACGTGACCATGCCCCAGATGACACGAAGGGATTTCGTCAAGCTCGGCGCGGTCAGTGCGGGCGCGCTGGGCACCACGCCCCTCGGCTTCGACCTCGCCGAGGCGGTCCAAGTCCAGCAGAACCTCCGGATCGACGGGGCGAAGGAAGTGCACTCGCTGTGTCCGTACTGCGCCGTCGGGTGCTCGATCATCGCCTTCACCAAGGAAGATGCCAAGGGCCACGCGAAGCTCCTCCAGATCGAGGGCGATCCCGACAGCCCGGTCAACGAGGGCCGACTCTGCCCGAAGGGTGCCACGGCGATGCAGCTGGCGATCAGCAGCCGGCGCGTGTCCAAGCCCCTCTACCGCGCCCCGGGAAGCGACAAGTGGCAGGAGATCTCCTGGGACGAGATGCTCGACAAGCTCGCGCAGCGCATCAAGGAGTCGCGCGACGCTACGTTTGTCGCGAAGGACGCCAAGGGCAACACGGTCAATCGTACCGAAGGCATCGCGTTCGCGGGCGGCGCCACCTTCAGCAGCGAGGAAGGTTATCTGGCCGCCAAGCTCATGCGCACCCTGGGGGTGGTGCACATAGAACAGCAGGCCCGAGTCTGACACGGCCCCACGGTCGTCAGTCTGGCGGCCACATTCGGTAGGGGCGCGATGACGAATCACTGGCGTGACATTCAGCACGCCGACGTGATCATCATCAACGGGGCGAATCCGGCCGAGGCTCATCCGGTCGGGTTCCAGTGGTTCCTGAAGGCGAAGCTCGATCCGCGGCGCGGGATCGGCCGCGGCGGCGGCGCCAAGATGATCCACATCGACCCGCGGTTCACCCGGACCTCGGCCGTGTCCGACGTGTATGCCCGGATCCGGACCGGCACGGACACCGCCTTCTTCGGCGGCCTGATCAACTACGTCCTCGAGAAGAACCTGATCCATCACGAGTACGTGAAGAACTACACGAATGCGTCCTTCATCGTGAAGCAGGGGTTCGGCTTCAGCGAGGGCCTGTTCAGCGGCTACGATCCGGTCAAACGCATCTACGACACCTCGACGTGGGGCTACGAGGGCGACGCGCCCGCCCAGGCGGCATTCGAGCGCGCCCAGAAGGAGATCATCGCCGGCGGTCAGGGCCCGGCCGGCGCGGGCGCCGGGGTGGCGCTCGCCAAGCGCGACATGCAGCTCGAGCACCCTCGTTCGGTGTTCCAATTACTCAAGGCGCACTATTCGCGCTACACACCCGAGATGGTCGCCTCGATCACGGGGATACCCGCGGATCAATTCCTGGAGATCGCCAAGATCGTCGGCGAGACCGGGCGTCCCGACAAGGTGATGACGGTCGTCTACGCAGTCGGGCTCACGCACCACACCACCGGCGGCCAGCTCATCCGCACGGCGGCCCTGCTCCAGCTGCTGCTCGGCAACATGGGGCGGCCGGGCGGCGGCATGAACGCCGAGCGCGGCCACGCCAACATCCAGGGCAATACCGACAACGCGATCTCGTGGGAAATCTTGCCCGGCTACCTGCGCATTCCGGCGCCGGGCCAGAAGAACCTGGACGACTACGTCACCCAGAGCGCGCCCAAGAAGTTCGACGCGAATTCCTGGAACTTCTTCGGCACGAACTACCGGAAGTTCATGGTCAGCCTGCTCAAGACCTGGTACGGCGACAACGCGACGGACAAGAACGAGTACGCGTTCGACTTCATCCCGAAGCCGGCCACCAACTCGTCGTGGATCTCGATCTACGACCAGGCGCTCAAGAAGAAGATGGAAGGCGTCATCCTGTCGGGCATGACGGCGACCAGTATCGGCCCCGACGCGAACCAGGTGATGACGGCGCTCGGCAACCTCAAGTGGCTGGCGGTGATGGACCCGCTGCCGACGACCAGCTCGGAGTTCTGGCGGCGGCCGGGCGCGGATCCCAAGACGATCCAGACCGAAGTGTTCATGATCCCGAGCACGCACTGGATCGAGAAGGACGGCTCGTTCGTGAACAGCGGCCGCTGGATGCAGTGGAAAGAAGCGGCCCTCGCCCCCGAGGGCGCGCGTCACGACCACTGGGTCCTGGCCGACGTGTTCGCGCGTGTGAAAAAGCTCTACGCGCAGCAGGGCGGTAAGCTCCCCGATCCGCTGATGGCCGTGACGATGAACTACAAGGATCCGCTCAAACCGGAGCTGGACGAGATCGGCCAGGAGATCAATGGCTTCGATCTGACAACCGGCAAGCGGATGGCGACCTTCGGCGCGCTCAAGGACGACGGGACGACCACCGCGGGCAACTGGATCTACACCGGCTCGTATCCCGAAGCCGGCAATCTCTCGAAGCGGCGCGCGGGCGTCCAGGATCCCAAGAAGAACGATCCCACCGGCATGGGCTACTACCACGGTTGGGCATGGAGCTGGCCGCTCAACCGCCGCGTCATGTACAACCGCGCCTCCGCGGACCTCAACGGCAAGCCGTGGGACCCGTCGCGTCCGGGTATCGAGTGGGATCCGACGGAGAAGAAATGGAAGGGGGACGTGCCAGACTATCCGCCCACGATGGATCCGAAAGATCCGAAGAGGTGGGGGCCGTTCATCATGAACGGCGAGGGCGTCGGACGGCTCTTCTCGAGCTCGATGCTCGACGGGCCGTTCCCTGAGCATTACGAGCCGGTCGAGTCGCCGGTGGAGAACCCGCTGCATCCCAAGCAGTCGGAGTCACCGGTCGTGTTCTTGTACGACAAGCAGGGTGGTCGCGAGAACCGCTTTGGAACGGTCAAGGACTATCCATACATCGCGACCAGCTACAGGCTGACGGAGCACGAGCACTACGTCACGCAGCACGTGCCGGCCCTGGTCGGGCTGCAGCCGAGCCCCTTCGTCGAGATCCCGGAAGAGGTCGCGAAGGAAAAGGGCATCCAGAACGGCGATCGCGTTCGCGTCACCTCCAAGCGCGGCAAGCTCGAGGTGCTGGCGGTCGTGACCAAGCGCCTGGGCGGTCTCGAGGTCAATGGCAAGCGGGTCTATCACATCGGGATCCCGATCCACTGGGGCTTCGTCGGCATCGCCGCCGACCGGGACCCGACCAAGGGCGCCAACTGGCTCGCCAACGCGCTGACGCCGTTCGTGGGCGACGCCAACTCGCGGACGCCGGAGTTCAAGGCGTTCCTGGTGAACATCGAGAAGATTTGATGGACGGACTCTCCGTCGAATCGATGACGACCGAGACCTGGGCCCGGCGCCGGCGCCGGGCCCGGCAGCTCGCCGAGCGCCATACGTTCGCCGGAGAGCTGCTGCGCCTCTACGAGGCGCTGCTCGACGTGCAGGAGCCCGCGTTCTTGAAAGCCCGCGACGAGAGACCCGAGCCCGGGCGCCTGGCCGCCTACGCGGCTGGCCGAATCATGGGTGAGGTCGCCGAAGCGACGATCACGGCCGGACCTCCGCCGCTGGCGGCCGCCGTACGCGACCGCCTTCGCGACGCCGAGCCCGCCGAGTTCGTCAGTCGCTGGCTGGCGGGCGAGCGACAGGACGCGGTCGACGAATATCTGGCGCGGGCCGCCGCCGGGCCCGTGCTCGAAGCGCTGGGGCCGGCTGCCGGCGACGCGTGCTCGCGCGGACTCGCCGAAGGCGGCTGTCCCCGCTGCGGCGGCTTGCCGCAGCTCTCGTACTTGACCGACGCCGGCGAGACGCTCGTGAGCGGGCCGCGAATGCTGCTGTGCTGCCGCTGCGGCGAGAGCTGGATCCATCAGCGCATGACCTGCGCCGGTTGCGGCGAGCACGCCACGAGCAAGCTCCCGATCTTCGCCGACGCCGAGCGCTTTCCGCATCTGCGGGCCGACGCCTGCGAGCAGTGCCGGCGATACCTGATCACGATCGATCTTCGCAAGGAGCCCGAGGCCGTGCCGGTCGTCGACGAGCTCGTCGCGCTCCCGCTCGACCTCTACGTCAAGGAGCGCGGCTTCACGAAGATCGTGCCCAATCTGATGGCGATCGGATAGGAGAACCACCATGGCGCGAACGGTCGGCTTCTTCACCGACACGACGCTCTGCATCGGCTGCAAGGCCTGCGAGGTGGCGTGCAAGGAGTGGAACCAGCTCCCGGGGCACGCGCCCGCGTTCGGCGACGGCTACGACAATACCGGCCAGCTCGACGAGCAGAACTGGCGCCACGTCCAGTTCCACGAGCGCACCACCGCCAAGGGCGGCGTCGCCTGGAACATGATGAGCGACGTTTGCAAACACTGCGCGATGGCGAGCTGCATGGAAGTCTGTCCGACCAACGCGATCATCCGGACGGAGTTCGACACCGTCTACATCCAGCCGAGCGTGTGCAACGGCTGCCGCGACTGCATCGCGGCCTGCCCGTACCACGTGATCGGCTTCGACGAGGCGAGTGGTCTGGCCCGCAAGTGCACGTTCTGCTACGACCGCCTGCAGGCCAACCTGATGCCCGCCTGCGCCAAGGCGTGCCCGACCGAGTCGATCAAGTTCGGCGACCTGGACACGATGCGCCAGGTCGCCGGCGCGCGGCTGAACCAGTTGCGCGGGCAGGGGATGTCGGAGGCGCGCCTGTACGGCGACAAAGAGTACGGCGGTCTGCACGCCCTGTTCCTCCTGACCGACAAGCCCGAGGTCTACGGGCTGCCCAACACCGAGAACGCGGTGCTGCCGAGCCGCAACAACGTGCGCAGCTATCTCGGCTCGCTGGTCACGGCCGCCCTCGGCATCGTCGGCGCGGTCTTCGCGTTCCGCGAGCGCGGCGGGAAGGAGTAGCGTCATGCCCCAGCACTTCGTCGCGCCGCCGCAGTGGGAGTGGTACATCGTCTGGTATTTCTTCCTCGGCGGCATCGCGGGCGGCGCCTACGCGCTCGGCGCGATTCTCAGGCTGATGGGCGACCAGCGCGACGCGCCGGTCTCACGGCTGGCCTTCTTGCTGACCTTGCCGGTCCTGGCCATCTGCCCGATCCTCCTCACGCTCGACCTCGGGCGGCCGCTGAGGTTCTGGCACATGCTGATCGACAGCCGCACCTTCGGCCTCAACTTCAAGTACTGGTCGCCGATGTCCGTCGGCGCCTGGGTGCTGATCATCTTCAGCCTGTTCGCGTTCGTGTCCTTCCTGGAAGCGCTGGGCAGCCTGCGCGGCTCGCGTGCGCCGTTCCTGAGCGGCGGCCTGGGCCGCGTGTTCATGATCATCGGCGCCTTCTTCGGGCTCTTCCTGGCCGGGTATACCGGCGTGCTACTGAGCGTGAGTAACCAGCCTGTGTGGAGCGACACGTGGGCGCTCGGCGGGCTGTTCCTCGCCTCGGGTCTCAGTGTGGCTGCGGCGGCGCTGACGCTGATGACGCGGCTCGGCCGCCACGACGCGAGCGCCGAGGCCAAGCTCTCGCGGGCGGATCGCTACTTCACGATTCTCGAGCTCGTCCTGCTCGTCGTCTTCTTCTTGAGCCTCGGCGCGGTGGGGTCACAGTTCCTCCAGCCACGGTGGATGGCGCTCTGGGTGGTCGTGCTGGTCGGCACGCTCGTGCCGCTCGCGCTCCATCTCTCGACCGAGCGCCGGATGCCGGCCATGCTCGCGGCGGTCCTGACCCTGGTGGGCGGGCTGGCCCTTCGGATCGTGGTGGTGTTCGGCGCTCAGATGTAGGGTGCGCGCCGGCGCCCTGCCTCAGGCGTTTTCATGCTGAAGATCGGAGTGCGGCTGCCCCGGCAGTTCGAGGATTCCGGCGACTACCTCGCCGATGCCCGCGCCATGGAATCGGCGGGCGCCGATTCGCTGTGGCTCGATGACGAGGGCTACGATCCGTGGCTCCTGCTCGCGGGCATGGCGACCGTCACCAGCCGGATCCGGCTGATCGTTCCGATCTCGAGCGCCGAACGGCGCGACCCGGAACATCTCGGCGTCCGCGTGGCGACCCTGAGCCGGCTCTCGCGCGGGCGCACCGCGCTGGCCGTCACCGGCATCGCCGAGAGCACGACCGGTGTCGATGCGGTCCTCGAGCTTGCGAGGCGCTTTCAGTGCTGCGTGATCCTCGAGGCGGCGGGCGATCGTCGGGCGGGGCTCGCCGACGGCCTGGTCGGCTTCGACGAGTCGCCGGCGCGGTTCCGCGCCGCCGTCGAGCCCGTCGCCCGGTTCCGTGAGCGCGAGAAGCTCACGAGTCCCTTCGAGCTCTGGGCCGCGATCAAGACACCGGACGACCGCGAGGCCTGGCGCAGGCTACGGCGCGAGTACGAAGACGCGGGCGCCACGGGCATCATCGTGCCCCTGGATCCTCGGCTGCTCGATCTCCTCCGCAACGGCGACGAAGAAGAAGATCGGTCCGATCTCGGCCTGGCTCAGGGCTGAGCCCGTCCGGTTCGCGTCCGCCCCTCAGGCGCGTGCCAGGCTCCCGACGAGAGCGCTCATGTCGGTCGCATGGTCGAGCTCGGCGACCGCGCCGATGACGGCGGTCGCCTGCCGGGTGTCGAGAACCGATCACGTGGGCGGAAGCCGAGGAGAAGTTCAGGCGGTACACGGCGTCGGTTCTCGACACCCGGCAGGCGACCGCCGCGGTGAAGGGCAAGCTGTACTGTCCGCCGAGCACGTCCCGGGGCTCGCGGGCCGCGTGCCGCTCCTCCATGATGCGCGGCGCGCCACGGATCGCGATGCGCGTGATCGCGCCCGGGTCGAGCGGATGCTCGCGCTTGAGGTCCTGGATCGCCTGGACCACGGCCTGCTGCGTGACGTGGGTCGCATACGACTTCAGGGACGGCGGCTCGATGGCCCACTCGCGACCCAGGCGCGACACGAGCTTCTCGAGGCGCGGCGGCGTCGAGAACGCGTTGAAGTAGCCGGAACGGCCCTCGAGGACCGTCGCCGGCCCGCGCACGCCCTGTCGTGCCAGCAGCGCGCTCTCCAGCCCGAGCTGGGCGGCCCGGCCGAGGTGCAGGCGCTTGGTGTCGCCGCCGCTCCACGCGAACTCCAGCAGGCCCGCGCTCGACGAGCCCGCAATGCCCAGCGCGTCGGTCAGCCGCGCCTCGTCGAATCCATAGAGCTTGCCGACCGCGACGGCCGCGCCGAACGGCCCCTGCGTGCCCGGGTTGTGAAAGCCGCGCACCGTCTCGAGGCCGACGGCCGTACGCGCGATTCGCGCCGAGACTTCGAAGCCGAGGGCCAGGGCGGTGAGGAAGGCGACGCCGTCGAAGCGCTCGCGCTCGGAGATCGCCAGCGCCGCCGGCAGCACGGTGCCGCTGGCATGCGAGCCCGTGAGCGGCTCGCACTCGAACGCGCCGACGAGCACGCCGTTGGCGAGCGCGGCACGCGAGACGTCCGTGCGCCAGCGATGATGGAGGACCGACGCCTCGGCCGCGCCCCCGAGGGCTTTCGCCACCGCCACGATCCGCTGGGCCCACGGCTGCCGGGTGCCCACGAGCGCGGCGCCGAACGTGTCGAGGACGGTGATCTTGAGGTTCTCGACCAGGCGCCGCGGCAGGTCGGTGAACGTGGTGTCCGCCACGAACCGGGCGAGCGTTCGAGTCTCGTTCATACGTCTCCGGCGCGAGTATACCGGGGTCGGCGGTGATGTTAAGCTCGCTCCTCGGTGCGCACAATCGAATCGGAAGGGGACCCATGAGCCGCGAGCTCTGCTTCTCTACGGCGATCGAGCTGGCGCGTCGTATCCGCTCGCGCGAGGTGTCCGTCACCGAGGTCGTCCAGGCGCACCTGGCGCAGATCGAGCGGGTCAACCCGAAGGTGAACGCGATCGTCACGCTCACCGCCGAACGGGCCCTGGCCGAGGCACGCGAGAAGGACGCGGCCCTCGCGCGGGGCGCCGCGGCGGGGCCCCTCTTCGGATTGCCCGTCGCGCACAAGGACCTGGTGCCCACCCGCGGGATCCGGACGACGTACGGCTCACGGATCTACCGCGACCACGTCCCCGACCAGGACGCGCTGCTCGTCGAACGGCTGCGGGGGGCCGGCGCGATCACCTTCGGCAAGACCAACACGCCCGAGTTCGGCGCGGGCTCGCAGACATTCAACGAGGTCTTCGGCCGCACGCTGAATCCATACGATCTCGCGAAGACGTGCGGCGGCTCGAGCGGCGGCGCCGCCGTGGCGCTCGCCTGCGGGATGGTGCCGATCGCCGACGGCAGCGACACCGGCGGCTCGCTCCGGAATCCGGCGAGCTTCTGTAACGTGCTCGGTTTGCGCGGCGCGGTCGGCCGCGTCCCACCGTGGCCGACGGACGCGCCGTGGGGAACCCTGCACGTGCCGGGCGCGATGGCGCGCACGGTGGCGGATCTGGCGCTGATGCTGAGCGTGATGGCCGGGCCCGACCGCCGCTCGCCGATCGCGATCGCCGAGCCGGGCGACCGCTTCCGCGGCGACCTCGGCCGTGACTTCAAGGGCGTGCGGATCGCGTGGAGCCGCGATCTCGGGGGATTGCCGGTGGACCGGCGCGTCACGAAGGTGCTGGACGGGCAGCGCGCCACCTTCGAAGCGCTCGGCTGCCACGTCGAGGACGGCGAGCCCGACTTCACCGACGCCCGGCACGTCTTCCAGGTACAGCGCGCGTTGAGCTTCGCGGCGCGCTACGGCCCGCTGCTCGCACAGCACCGCCACCAGATGAAGGACACGGTCATCTGGAACACCGAAGAGGGGCTGCAGCTCACGGCGCGCGAGATCGGCGAGGCCGAGGTGCAGCGCGCGCGACTCTACCACCGGGTGCGGGAGTTCATGGAGCGCCACGAGTTCCTGCTGATCCCGGCCGCGCAGGTGCCGCCGTTCGACGTCTCCCAGCCCTATGTGACCGAGATCAACGGCACGCGGCTTCCCACGTACATCGATTGGATGCGCGTCTGCTCGGATATCACGGTGACGGGCCTGCCGGCCCTCTCGATTCCCGCGGGCTTCACGGACGACGGGCTACCGGTGGGACTGCAGATCGTCGGACGGCACCAGGACGAATGGGGCGTGCTCCAGCTCGCTCACGCCTTCGAGCGGGCGACCGGATTCCATCGGCGCCGGCCGCCGGTCGCCGACTGAGTCGATCCGGCCGAAGGCCGGCGAAACACCGGGCCCGGCCGGTGTGCTGGTGGCCGAGCCCGGAGGCATCCGATCAGCGTCGCGTCTCGCGCATGCCCGGACTGCTGTCCAGCGTCTCACGAATGCGCCGACCCGTTTCGGTCGTGGCCGTCTGCAGACGGTCAGCCGCCTGCACGACGAGGCGCGCGCTGGTTCCCATGAGCGCGAACGCGCGCTGGGTGGACTCGAAAGTCTCCGCGAGGCCTCGCTGGTAGAGACGCAGCGGGTCCGTCAGCGCGTCGGTCCACGCCGGCTGCCACCGCAGCGCCGCCGCGTGCGAGTCGTGCACCGCCTCGAGCGCCGTGATCTGGAGCTCGGCCGCCAGCCTCGCGTTTTCCTTGGCGGCGATGATCGAGAGCTCCGTGAGCGAGCCGATCATCCGCTGGGCGACGCCGAGCGAGGCGGCAGCGGCCTCGCCATCCGGCATCGACTGTTCGAACAGTCGGGAAGTCCGTTCCTGGGTCGCGGTCTCCACGAGTGGGCTCCTTTCATCCGGTGTCGCCGTCGATGAGCTCGCCGTCGATGTCGATGAAGACGATCGACTCAGCGCCGGGAGCACGTTGCACCCAGATCGCTGACGCCACGACCCCCGTCTGGAGGTTCAGCCCTTGCCAGACGCCGCCGGTTGGTGGACGATCGCGCCGACTGCGAGTCACCGCGAGCTTATATTCTGCGAATCCCGCGTGCGCGAGCGCCTCGACGACGTCTCGGGGCTGCGCCGCCCACGCGTGCGCGTTCTCTGACCATTGGATCTTGCCGCTCTGGCGTAGCTCGTTCAGCCGTTCGAGCTCTTCCACGCCACCCCTCATCGAGCACCTCCTGGCTGTGTGTTCGACCTACCGATGTAGTAGCTCCGGTGCGGCTGCGGCGTGATGACGAATCGATCACCGCGTCGTGACCCGAGCACCGGAGATCGGACGGCACGCAATGCGCTTGCCAGGTCGTCGACCTGACGGCCGCGTGCGATTCGCGATGACAAGTGCCCGCAATCGCGGGACTGTCGGTCCGCGCTGCAGACGTCGCTGCCGTGACGGGAGATCGGATAGCGCCGAAGGAACAGTCACACACGCGCGATGCATGCTCGAACCGGATGCAGCGAGTTCAGGACCTTAGCGCGTGTGGCCGTCGAACGCGCAGGGTGGGCGGTTCTGCCACACCGGAGCTCGCATTCCTTGACATCATTCACGACCGTCACTACCCTGACCTGGTAATTTCAATGCGACACGCAGACTTGCCCGCCTTCCGCCTCCCCGGTCGAGGCGTTTTCTGATCGCCTAGCTCTCCCGCGGCGGCCGTCGTCGCTTCGGCGACGCCGCGCCGTCATGTCGATTCACCCCGGCTCTCTCGGCTTGGTGTTGCGGAGCGCTGCAGTCCGCGAACCTTGCCGGCCTAGAGTCGGGATCTGCGCGTGGACGACCCGGATCGAATCGGGGAGCACCGTTGAATCAGGAGCGGAGGGGAGAAGCAGGAATGACCCGGCGTGAGGATTGCCGCGCTCCGCGCATCGTGGGCGGATCGCGACCGATGCGCGACGTGCTGGAGATGGTGGCCCGCGTGGCGCGGACCCGCAGCACCGTGCTGATCCAGGGAGAGACCGGCACCGGAAAGGAGCTCATCGCCCGGGCCATCCACGCGGCGAGCTCGCGAGCGGTCCGGCCGTTCGTGCCGGTCGATTGCAGCGCGCTCGCCGAGGGCGTGCTCGAGTCCGAGCTCTTCGGGCACGTGAAGGGCGCGTTCACCGGAGCGGTGATCCACAAGCGCGGGCTGTTCGAGACGGCCAACGACGGCACATGTTTTCTCGACGAGATCGGCGAGATCAGCCTGTGCGTCCAGGCCAAGCTGCTCCGGGTTCTGCAGGAGCACGAGATCAAGCGGGTGGGGGGCACCGACAGCGTCGGCGTGGACGTCAGGGTGGTCGCGGCGACGAATCGGGATCTCGGCGCGCTGATCGACGGGGGCCGGTTCCGTGAAGACCTGTTCTATCGCCTGAGCGTGGTCACGCTCCAGATCCCGCCATTGCGCGATCGGCGCGAGGACATTCCGCTCCTCGCCGACCATTTCCTGCGCGTGTACGCCAGCGCCAACGGCCGACGCGTGTCGGACATCGCCCCCGAGGCAATGGCCTTGATGGTCGGCTACGACTGGCCCGGGAACATCCGTGAGCTGGAGCACGCCATCGAGCGCGCCGTCGCCTTGACGACGAGCTCAGTGATCCGTCCGGAGGACCTGCCGCCGAAGTGTGCCGGGACGGTACCCACCACCGACGCGCCAGGATCGGCGCTCAGCCTGCGTGGAGTCGTGACGCGCCATGTTCACCGCGTGCTGCGCGAGGCGCGCTGGAACAAGAAGCTGGCGGCTCAGCTCCTCGGCATTCATCGGCGCACGCTCTATCGCCTCACGAAGCGGTACGGCATCAGCCTGAGTGAGCGCGACAGCCGCGGTTGAAGCGCCGGACGAGCCGCAATGAGATAATCCCGCCCGCATCGCTCACGATCCGACCGAGAGGAGCGCCGGCATGAAGGCCTACTGGATCAGCCCCGGTCCCACGGCAACGGCGGTCGAGCTGCGCGAAACCGCCGCACCCGAGCCCAAGGCCGGCGAGATTCTCGTGCGGGTGCGGGCCGCGTCCTTGAACCGTGGCGAGCTTCTGGGCGGCGCCCACGGCGCCGCGCTGAAGCCCGGCGGCGGGGAATGCGCGGGCGAGGTGGTCAAGGTCGGCGACGGCGTCACCGGCGTGTCGGTCGGCGCGCGCATGATGGGACGGTGCGGGGGCGGCTTCGCCGAGCTCGCCTTGATGGACGCGCGCGAGGCCCTCCGCGTGCCGGAGCGCCTCACGTGGGACGAGGCGGCCGCCACGCCCCTCACGTTCATCGTCGTCTACGACATGCTGATCGCTCAGGGCCACCTCGCGGCCGGTCAGTGGCTCTTCGTCACCGGGATCTCGTCGGGGGTCGGCGTGGCCGCGCTACAAACCGCGAAGGTGCTGGGGGCGCGCGTCATCGGCACGTCCGGATCCGCCGACAAGCTGGCCCGGCTCGAGAAGATCGGCCTCGACGTCAGCCTTCGCACGCGCGCCGGCGATTTCCACGACGCCGTGATGAAGGCCACCGAGGGCAAGGGTGTGAACCTCGTGGTCAACAACGTGGGCGGCTCGATGTTCGCCGCGTGCGTCAAGATCCTGGCGTTCGAGGGGCGGCTGGCGACGGTGGGACATCTCGACCACGTGCTCTCGGCCACCCTGGACATCGAGGCGCTGCATCGCAAGCGCCTCACGGTCTTCGGCGTCAGCAACCGGTTGCGGACGGCGGGTCAGCGCGCCGAGACCGTCCGCGCGTTCGCGCGCGACGTCCTGCCTTACTTCGAGGACGGGCGGCTTCGGCCGCTCGTCGACCGGGTCTTCGGCTTCGACGAGCTGCCGGCCGCCATCGCGTTCATGGAGTCCGACGCGCAGGTCGGCAAGATCGTCGTCCGCGTCTGATCCCGATCCCGGGATTACTCGGGGAGGCGAGCTAGCCGAGCACCCCCTGCGCCCGAAGCTTCTCCACGTCCGCCGCGGACAGCCCCAGGACTTCGCCCAGCACCTCGGCGGTGTGCTCGCCGGCGAGCGGCGGCGGCGAGGTCGGCGCCGGCGAGGCCGAGAGATGCACGGGACAGCCCGGAAGCCGGATGCGGCCGCGCGTGGCGTGCTCGATCGTGTGGATCTGGCCGCGCGCGTTCAGGTGCGGGTCCTCCAGGATCTCGCCCGTGTCGAGGATGGCGCCGCAGGGCACGCCCGCCTTGCCGAGGATCGCCATCACCTCGTGCTTCGTGCGGGCGCCCGTCCACGCGCGGACGATCTCGTTCAGCGAATCGCGATGCTCCCAGCGCGTCTTCGCGTCCTGATAGCGGGCGTCGGCCAGCAGGTCCTCGCGCCCGATCGCGGTCACGAAGTCGCGCCACATGTCCTGGTTGACGGGCTGCACGTAGATGTAGGCGTGGTCGTTGGACCCGCCCGGCGCGCACGGATAGGCCCCGCCGGGGACGCCGCCCACCAGTCCGTTGCCGCGCCGCTCGGCCGGGGAAAGCCGGTCACGCTCATCACGCCGCCGGTGGCCTGGGCGATCATGTCGAAGCTCTTGTACTCGCTGTACGGGCCGGAGAGCCCGAAGCCCTTGATACGCGCCACGATGATCCGTGGATTGGTCGCGCGCAGGCGCTCGTAGTCGAGGCCGAGCTTCTCCATCAGGCCGGGCGCGAAGTTCTCGACCACGACGTCGGCCTTCTCGACCATCTTCAGGAAGAGCGCCCGGCCGTCGGCGTTTTTCAGGTCGATCGTCACGCTGCGCTTGTTCGAGTTGAAGACCAGGAAGAACATCGCGTCGAGCCCCGGCACTTCCGGCCGGTTGCGGCGCGACTGCTCGCCGCCGGGCGGCTCGATCTTGAGCACGTCGGCGCCCAGCCAGCCGAGGAACTGGGTGCAGGTGGTGCCGGCTTCGAACTGGGTGAGGTCGAGGACCCGCATGCCGGTCAGCGCGCGTTCGGCCATGGCTCACTCTCCTGAAGAACGGACGCTTCGAAGGTCCGCTGCGCGAACAGCGTAGAGGATCGTCGCCCCCTCGTCCATCCTCATGCGTAGCCGGGCGGCGGAACGAACGCCTGGAACTCGCGCTCGAGCAGCCGCGCGAAGGCGAGGCACCTGAGATCGCCGTACTGCGGCCCGACGATCTGCACGCCGACGGGGAGCCCGCCCGGCGTGAAGCCGCACGGCGCGGCGGTCGACGGCAGATAGAACGCGCCGCTGTAGCCGGCCCAGAACAGATGGTCGGTCACGGGCACGCGCTTGCCGTCGACCATCAGCGTGCGCTCGTAGCGCTCACCCTTCTGATCGTGCGGGAAGGCCGCCGCGCCGGCGACCGGACACAGGAGCAGGTCGTGGGTCGTGAAGAACTCGGCCCACGCGCGCCGCATACGGTGGCGCGTCTCGTTCGCCGCGAGCCAGTCGCGATGCGACAGGACCGCGGCGCGCGTGGCGCGCGCATAGTAGCTCTGATCGCCGACCGCGAGGCCGCGCGCGATCGCCGCGTTCTGCTCGAAGTCCGCGTCGCTCTGGCGGTCGGACGTCGCGGCGCGCAGGAGCCGCGTGTAGACGGCGAACGCCTCGCCGGGATCGATGGCCGGGCGCGCGCGATCGTCGACCTTCGCCTTCTGCCGGCTCAGAAAGTCGGCCAGGGTCTGGAGCCGGTCCTGCACCTCGCGAGCCACGGCGATGTCGGGCGCGTCGAGCATCAGGGCCACCTTGAAGTCGCGCAGCCGCCGCTGCCGTGGCGGCGCGAGCCGCAGCTGCCATCCCGCCGCCTCGATCTCGTCGGGGCCGGCCATGACCGACAGCGCCAGCGCGAGGTCGTCGGCGCTCCGCGCGAGCGGACCCACCACGTCGATGTCGACGGCTGCGGTTTGCCAGGGTAGCGCCTGGCCGCTACGCGGCACGATGCCCCAGGTCGGCTTGTGGCCATAGACGCCGCAGAAGTGGGCCGGGTTGCGGATCGACGAGCCGATGTCGCTCCCGGCCTCGAGCCCGGTGAGCCCGGCCGCGAGCGCCGTCGCGGAGCCGCCCGAGGATCCGCCGGGCGCGCGCGCGACGTCCCACGGGTTGTTCGTGGTGCCGTAGATCGTGTTGTAGCTCTGCCAGTCGGCGAGGAAGAGCGGCACGTTGGTCTTGCCGAAGAGCACGACGCCGGCGTCGAGCAGGCGGTCGACGGCGACCGCGTTCTTCGTCGCGACGTTCCTGGCGTAGGCCGGCACGCCCCACGTGGTCGGCAGGCCCGCGACGTCATAGGACTCCTTGATCGTCATGGGCACCCCGTGCAGAGGCCCCCATATCTGGCGGCGGGCCAGCGCCCGATCCGCCGCACGGGCGCGCGTGCGCGCGCGGTCGAAATCGCGCACGACGACGGCGTTCAGCGCACCGTCGTACTTCTCGACGCGCGCGAGATACAGGTCCAGCAGCTCGAGGCAGCCGAGCTTCCTCTTCTTGATATCGGCGGCGAGCTGCCTGGCGGAGCGGAAGGGGATCTCGAGCATGGCCGGCCTCCTGCGCGGTCTCCAGAGACCACTGAGCGCGATGGAAGTATACTGTTCGCCCATGGCCGAATCGACCCCGCCGCATCCTGTCCTGGAGGCGTATTACTCGGTCGCGGCCGACCGGCAGTCGTTCGTCGGCGAGCTGTTCGACGGCGCCGCCCGGCACTACAACCACATCGGCCGGATGCTCGACCTGGGCTCAGGCCCAATGTATCGGCGCCAGGCTCTCCAGCGGGCCGGCCTGCGCCGGGGCATGCGCCTCCTCGACGTCGCGACCGGCACCGGTCTGGTCGCGCGGGGGGCGGTCGAGATCCTGGGCGACCCCCGGGGCGTGGTGGGCGTCGATCCGAGCGGCGGCATGCTGCGCGAGGCGCGCACCGCGCTCTCGGGGCCGCTCGTGCGGGGCCGGGGCGAAGCGCTGCCGTTCCGCGAAGATACCTTCGACATGCTCAGCATGGGCTTCGCCTTGCGCCATGTCCCGGATCTCGAGATCGCCTTCTCGGAGTACCGCCGCGTCCTGAAGCCGGGCGGCCGCGTTCTCCTTCTCGAGGTGTCTCGGCCGGCATCGCGGGTCTCTCGTTGGCTCATGCAGACCCACTTCCAGCGCGTGCTGCCGATGCTGACGCGTCTGAGCACAGGGAGCGAGCCGGCTGAGCTCCTGATGAAGTACTACTGGGACACGATCGACCGCTGCGTGGCGCCCGAGACGATCCTCGGCGTCTTGCGGCGCAACGGGTTCGTCGGAGTGGAACGGCGAGTGTTCTTCGGATTTCTCAGCGAGTACGTCGCGGTCAAGCCCGACAGATAAGCGCCGTCATCCCACCGAGCCCGCCCGTCACCGGATGGCGAGGTCCGTCGGCTTGACGCCGCGTAAGCCGTAGCGTCCGAGGAAACGCAGGAGGCCTCGGCTGTAGCGGGACGTCGTCGCGGCGCCGCTGGCCAAGAGGCCGACGTGCCGCGCGATGTGCTGCTGCATGGCTCGCTTGAGCAATCCCGGGTTTGCCGGCATCCACGAGCGCCCGGCCTGGATCAGCGCCGCCAGCCGTCCATCGTAGAGATAGGCCACCAGCTCGAGCCACGCCGACAGCATCTCATTCTGCGTCGCGGCGTACGAGGTCAGCACCGAATCGAGCTCGGTCGGCGACGGAATCTCGCGCCGGCGCAACCAGGGTGCGAGGGCATCCGCGAGCTGCTCGGCGGACCTGAGCGCCAGGAACACGCCCGGCGACAGCATCGGATCGACGAAGCCGAATGCGTCGCCGACCATCACCCAGCCGCTCCCGTGGCCACGCTCGGAGATCAGCTGGTAGTTGGCGTAGGTCGCCACGTCCGTCACCCGGCGTCCGCTGCCGACGATGAACGTGAGCCCGGGGTCGGCCGCGATCGCGCGCTCGAGCCGCTCTTCCGGCGTCCGCCCGAGCTTCGCCGCGTCGTCCTGGCCAAGCACGATGCCGATGGAGAGCCGCTCCTGGAGTGGAATACACCAGCTCCAGCCCGCCTCGCCGCGGGCGATCCGCACCTGGCCAGGCGCGTCGTCCCAGCTGAAGCCCTCGAAGTGCGCGAAGTGCGCGACGTCCTTGCGGGGCCCGAGCCGCGCGGCAATCCCGAGCGCGCGGGCCGCGAGGCGCGCGCGTCCGGTGGCATCGACGATCAGATCGGGCTGACCCGAGAGGCCCGGTGCTGCCGCGATCGCCTCGGGGGCGAGCCGCAGCTCGGCGCCCGTTTCACCCGAGGTGTTCGGCTCGAGCTGGACCCGGGTGGTCACGTAGTCGACGCCGGAGGCGATCGCCTTGGCGAGCAGCGCGTCGTCGAAATGCGGGCGGGGGACGTTGTAGGCGTACGGGAAGACCGAGGGCGCGAAGCGATTGAACGTCACGCTCACCCGGTCCGCGTGAGACCAGATGAACGAGACGCCGGGCTTGACGCGGCTGAAGCTCGCGGTCTCCTTTTCGAGGTCGAGTCGCTGGAGGATCGGCACCACAGCCGGAACGAGTGATTCGCCGACGAGCAGCGCGGGACGGCGCCCGTCGTCGAAGAGCGTCACGTCCGCGCCCTCGCGAGCGAGCAGGATCGCCAGCGCGGAGCCCGAGGGCCCGGCGCCGACGATCGCGATCCGCATGCGTCGAGGTCCGCCGACGCCGCCGGATTTCAATTCGCCGCGCTCCATCCCATTCCCTCGCGAATGACCTCGACGATCCTTGCCGCCTCGGCCTCGGTCACGACGCCCTCGATCCAGGACACGACCAGATTGCTCCGCCCCCCACAGCGATTGAAGAATACGCCGATTCCCGGCCGCGGGGGAACGACCGGTACGTGATAGGCGTTCACGACTTTGCGTCCGAAACACTCGGCGAGCGCGGCGGGCCAGTCCGCGAGGTCGGCGCAGTTGAAGGAGAAGAGCTCTCCGCTTTCCGTCCACGGCAGCACGCGGAGCATCCGCGAGAGCGGCTGGTACTGGAGGAACTCCATGGCCACTTCGTTGGCCTCGATCTGTCCGTCGCGGACGGCGTCGGCCATCTGGCGACGCAGCGCCCGCGCCAGCCCGGGCACGTCCGCGGTATCGGATGGCGTGAACCGCGCGAAGTGGAACCCGAGCTGATTGCCGAAGGTCGCGCCCAGCTCTCCCTTCGGGCGCATGTCGACGGAGATCGGAAGCAGACAGGGCACCTCTGCGAGGTCTCGCCGGCGCCAGAGCTCGGTCATCGCCTTGCCGACCAGGGCCACGCGCCAGCAGATCTCCCGCGTGGCGCGCGGGTCAGTCGATGGGGGAGCGACGAAGCTCTCGTGCTTGAAGCACGCCCGACCCGGCGGTACGGGTGGACCGCCCGGCGAGACCGGCGGCACCGGCGCGAGCGTTCGAAGATATTTCAGGCTCGCCCCCGCGATGCGGCCGCGCTCGAGGAGCCGGCGCGGAGCCCGATCGGGCACGAAGGTCGGCGGCGCGTCGCCCCAGGGCATCGCGCCCTCGTGACGGTCGAGATGGTTGAGGTGCGTCAGCAAGTTCTCTCCGCCCCGAGCGTCCATGAGGGGATGAAACCACGTCAACACCAGCAAGCTCGTCGGGCTCGGCCGCGCGGATTCGTCGTCGACGAGCAGCACGCGGAGCGGCGCCTCGCGTCTCGGCTCGATGCCGAGATTGAGCTCGCTCGCCAGCTCTGTGTGGAGCTGATCGCGCGCGGTGATCGTCGCCCGGCGCAGCGGCGGGCGGCTCAGGGTATTGCGCGAGCCCGCCGCCCAGTGAAGCTTGCCCCACGGAAACGGACGGCGCAGCCGAGCCGCTGGCCAGGGGCAGACGTCGAGAAACCGGTCCCACGCGCGAGTGATGCGCTCGGCATCGATGGGGCCATCGCACTCGACCACGAGCATGGTGTTGTGGTCGAGCCCAACGCCCTTCCAGCGCGGGTGGCGCGCCAACAGCACGAGATCGGCGCCGCGCAGCGGTAGTCGGCGCACGTCTCGCTTCAGGGCGGCCACGTGATTTCGTCCAGCGGATCGTCTCCGATTCAGAGGCGCGCCTCGGCCGGCGGGGGCCCCAGCCCCGCGACGGCCTGCGACGCGCACCAGGTTCAGAGGCGCGCCTCGGCCGGCGGGGGCCCAGCCCCGCGACGGCCTGCGACGCGCACCAGGTTCAGAGGCGCGCCTCGGCCGGCGGGGCCCCAGCCCCGCGACGGCCTGCGGCGCGCACTACAGGTCGTCGTATCGGCCAGGACTCTGACGCGGCTCTGCGGGCATGTCAAGCGACCCGACCGAGCGCTGGTACACTCTGCGCCGAGCAAACCGATCTCAAGGAGCGCGCGATGGGTGACGTGGGCCTCATGGGCATGCACGTGCCAGGCATGTCGTGGCGGGAGATGCGGGAGGCGGCGGTCCTGGCCGAGGAGCTCGGCTACAGCTGCCTCACGATGGGCGAGTCGTGGGGCGAAGACGCGCTGACGTCCCTGGCTCAGCTCGCGGCCGCGACCTCGCGCGTCCGCATCGGGACCAGCATCGTGCCGGTCTTCGCGCGCTCGCCGGCGAATCTCGCGATGACGGCGCTGAACATGGACCGCATGACCGGCGGGCGGTTTTTCCTGGGCCTCGGCACCAGCGGCCGTCTCGTGATCGAGGACTTTCACGGCGAGAACTTCGCCAAGCCGCTGACGCGGATGCGCGAATACATCGACATCATCCGCAAGGCCGCGCGCGGCGAGCGGCTCGACCACGACGGCGAGTTTTTCCACACCAAGCGCTTCCAGCTCCGCTTCACGCCGCACCGGGCGAGCCTGCCCATCTACATCGCCGCGCTGAGCCCGCCGAGCCTGCGGCTCACCGGTGAGCTCGCCGACGGCTGGCTGCCGATCTTCCTGGCACCCTCGCGCATGGCGGCCGCCGTGGTGGAGCTGAAAGCCGGTGCTGCGGCCGCGGGCCGGAGCCTTCGCGACATCGCCATCTCGCCGCAGGTGTCGATCTACGTCAGCGACGATGTGGCGGCGGCTCGCGACCGCGAGCGGCCGCACATCGCCTTCTACATCGGCGGCATGGGCGTGTTCTATCACCAGTACATGCACCGCATCGGCTTCGGCGCCGACGCCGACCGCGTGCGCGAGGCGTTTCAGGCGCGCCAGCGCGACCGGGCTGCGGAGCTGGTCACCGACGAGATGGTCGACGCGATGACGATCCTCGGCACGCCCAAGCAGTGCCACGATCAGATCCAGCGGTTCTTCGATGCCGGCGTGCAGGAGGTCAGGCTCGTCTTCAATGAGCCGAACAAAGACGCCTATCTGAAGGCGCTTCGGGCGGTCGCGCCCCGCGGCTAGGGCAGTCCAGGTACGGGATTTCCCTGGTGTTGAGTCGGGGGAGATCCCTGATTGGCGGGTAAGCGCGACCTCGCTAGCATTTGCGAGATGATAAAGGCGCCCGTGCGTGAAGATGCGGATCTACCCCGGGGTGCGTATGGCTCCGATGCCGACCGCACTCTCCCGGACAAGGAGAGGTCTGGTATCGTGGGCCGTTCCGAGAGCCGTTCGATGGGCGATCGTGTCAGCGCGGCCATCGATCAGGGCGGTGTGCCGCAGCTCTTGCGGCGTGGCCTGAACCGGCTGACGTCGCCGTGGGTCGAGTTCGGCAGCGTGACTTTTTTTCGGCGGCGGTTGGACGGGGGGCCCGAAGTGGCCCGGGCCCGGGCGGGGCTCTCGGTGCTCCATGCCTCGCTCGCCGATATTGCGCTGGTGCTGGAAGTTTCCGACCCGCGTCGAACACCCGGGATGGTGCAAGAGCGGCTGCGCCGCGGCGATCTGTGCTTTCTCGCGCTGGATGCGGCGGGCCGCCCCGTCCACTCCGGCTGGGCGACGACGCAGGGTGCGCATGTCCCGGAGCTGGAGCGCGACGTCGTGTTGCGGCGGGATGAAGCGTACCTGTACGATGCCTTCACCCCGCCGATGCGGCGCGGTAACGGAGCCTTCGGCTTCGTCCTCGATCATCTCTTCGCCGCGCTCCAGGAGCGGGGCGCGCGCGTCGTGTATTCGTACGTCCGCAGCGATGATCCCAAGGGCCAGCGCGCGGCCTGCGTGCGACTGCGTCCGGTCGGCACCCTCGCCTACGTTCGCCTGTACGGTCGAGCGCCACTGGTATACGGCAGGTCGAGGGGTGCGATGCCCACGCTCATCAGGGGCGTCGTCGGGAATGCGCAGCCGCCCGGATGAACACCCTCTTCTAGCCCCGACGGGAAGGCAAGGCTACGTCTCCCACGCGCCCGCGCAGCGTCAGACTCCTGTTCTTCAATCTGGCCCTGGCGCTGGTCGCCGCCTCGATCCCTTGCCTGGCGGCCGAGGCCGTCCTTCGCCTGCTCGCGTTCCCATCGAACACGCCGGGGCTACCCTCCACGAGCTGGCGCAACTCAAGGAGCTCGGCCTGGCGTTCCACCCAGACGTGGTCGTGGTCGGCTTTTTCTACAACGACGTCGAGCTCTCGACCGCGCAGGGCCGTCGGCTCGCGCGGACGATCCCGGCCGCCGCCGGACCGCCCTCTCTTCCCCGTCGGGTGTGGTCGGACGTCGACGCCGGCGTCAGCGCCATGCAGCATCGGTCCCTCCTCTACGCGTGGGTCGCCTCGCACCTGGGCGCGGCGATCCGGCAGTTGGGCGCCAAGGGATTCGGGCAGGTAGGGAAGATCAACGATCAGTATGTCGACACCAATCAGAACTGGCAGCTGACGCGGGCGGCGCTCCTCGAGATGAAGCGCCTGTGCGAGCAGCGCGACATCCGGGCTTCTGTCGGGCTCAGTCGATCACGTGCCTGGACCTGCTCACGGCCTTCTGGGGTCTGGACGGGACGAAGTTCTGGATCTCGCCGACCGACGGGCATCCGGATGCCCGTGGCCACCGCATCATCGCCGAAGCCCTCGCCAGGTTCCTGGTCCCGCTGCTCCGGCCACGCTCGGTCGGCGTCCCGCCCTACGCAGCGCGCTGAGGCCGCCCCCTCCACGCCTCTCGGCGCCCACGGAGGGACGGATCCCTAGGCCCGAAGAGCGAAGAAGCCCCGGATCAACTCGGCGATCTGGGCCCCGGCCTCATCGAGCGCGAAATGTCCGGCGTCCAGCAGATGCACCTCGGCCTCCGGCAGGTCCTCGCCGTAGGCCAGCGCGCCGGCGACGGTGAACGAAAGGTCGTGCTTCCCCCACACGACGAGGGTCGGCGGCTGGTGCTGCCGAAGGTAGGCTTGCCATCGCGCATACGAGGCGACATTGGAGCGGTAATCGTGGAAGAGCTCCAGCTGGATGTCGATCATGCCCGGTCGACTCAGGAACGCGTATTCGCTCTCCCAGGTCTCCGGATCGATCCGCTCGGGGTGCGGGCTCTTGCCCACGTGCCGTTGCCTGGTGGCCTCGAACGACAGGAGGTTCGTGCGCACCGCGGCCTCATGCGCCGCCCGGTCGGCCCAGAACGCTCGACGCGGCGCCCAGAGATCCGACAGCCCCTGGGCGTGGGCGACGGCGTTCTGCACGATCAGCGCCTGCACGCGCTCGGGGTGGGCCAGGGCGAGACGGAACCCGATCGGGCCGCCATAGTCTTGCAGGTAGAGGGTGTAGCGGTCGGCCCGTTGCTGCTCCAGGAAGTGGTCGACGATCTCCGCCAGGTGGTCGAAGGTATACAGGAACACGTCCGGTGCCGGCGCGGCGCTACGGCCGAACCCTGGATAGTCCGGCGCCAGCAGATGGAACCGGTCGGCCAGACGTGGAATCAGCTCGCGGAACATCACCGACGAGGACGGAAACCCATGCAAGAGGACGAGCGTCGGGTTCTGTGCGTCGCCGGCCTCCCGGTAGAAAATGCTGAGGCCGTCGATCGTCACCGTCCGGTGCCTGACCGTCGTGCCGCCCATGGTCACTGGCCGTTACGACGCCGGATCCCGCGCCCGGGATTCCGGGCGCGGTGGTCCTGATGCTACAGTGTGGCGCTCGGACGGAGCCATCACCGGCGAGGTGATCCATGAAATTCGGTCTCTACAGCTCGATCGCGAATCCCCCACGGGGCGAGGATCTCGATCGCTGCATCGACGAAGTCATCGCCGAGGCGCAGCTCGCGGAGGCGAGCGGCTTCGACTCGTGCTTCTTCGGCGAGCATCATCAGGACCACGACGGCTTTCTGCCCTCGCCGCTCATCGTCGCTACCGCCGTGGCCGCGCGTACGCAGCGTCTTCGCGTCGGCACCTCGGTGATCCTGTTGCCGCTGCACCATCCGGTGCACGTGGCCGAGGACGCGATCACGCTCGATCTCGTCTCCAGGGGCCGCCTCATCCTCGGCGTCGGCATCGGCTACCAGCCGGCCGACTTCCGCGCCTTCTCGGTGCCCATGGAGCACCGCATGGGTCTGTTCGAGGAGAGCGTCGAGATCCTGCGCCTGTGCTGGGCGGGCGAGACGTTCTCGTACCGGGGCAAGCACTACACGCTCGAGGACGTGCAGATTCGTCCTCGGCCGTACCAGGCCTCCGGTCCGCCGCTCTGGTTCGGCGCCAGCGTGCCGGCGGCGGCCCGCCGCGCGGGTCGGCTCGCCGATGGATTCGTGGGGACGCCCAGCACCGGCCTCGCGAACGCGACGCAGCTCGCCGACGTCTACAAGGACGCGGCCGCGAAGGCCGGGCGAGCGGCCGACGTCATCCAGATGCGGGACGCGTGGGTGGCTCGCACCCGGGCCGAGGCCGACCTCGTGTACGGCCCGCATGTGATGGCCGCCTATCGGTACTACTGGGAGGCCCGGCTGGCGGAGTTCCAGAACATGCCCGCCGATACGAAGTTCAGCCTGGAGAACCTGGCGCCCGACCGTCTGATCCTCGGCGATCCCGAGACGTGCGTGCGGGAATTCCACCGCTGGCACCAGGCCACGGGCGCCAGCACGTTCCTGCTGCGGCTGCGCCACGCCCATTCGGGCGGACCCCCGCACGAGAAGATCCTGGCGGCGATCCGGCTCTTCGGCGAGCGGGTGCTGCCGTACTGCCGCGAGGGCTGAAAACCCGCACCCTCCGAAGTTGACTGTCGTCTCGGCGTTTTGCTAGTGTCGGAACAGTGGGTGCGCGCGAGTGCGGCCCACGGCGTTCCTCGAGCTCACACGGATGATCCCTCCGGCGGATCCGCTCGACGTAACCTTCGAGGTGGCGGCTCGAGCCCGCTTCGAGATCGTCGACCTGCGTACGCGCTTCTCGAGCGAGCACGCCGACGCCTTCGCGTCGTATCCGTGCTGCCTCTACTGGTCGGCCCACACGACGGCCGGCTTCCTCGACCGCAGCCTGGTCGCGCGCCTCGGTCCCGGTCGCGTTTCGAGCTACATCGAGACCCTGCGCCGGATCTTTCCCGAGGGCGCCGGCTACGCGCACGATCGCCTCGAGCGCCGGCGCGATCTCGACGCCGCGCAGCGCGCCGTCGAGCCGCGCAACGGCGACTCGCATCTGGCGTTCATCGCCGGTGGGCTCCGGCCGTGCGTGACACATCCCAACCGCGCGGACGAGCCGGTGTGCTTCGTCGATCTGGACGGCGTCAACGAGGGCCGGCCCCGCCGTCGCCAGACGCGCGTGATCGGCTTCCATCGCGAGGTGGTGGCCGCGCAGACGCGCCTGCGGGTGCCGCTGTCGGGGCATCCGATCGACTCCATCAATCTGAAGGATCCCGCGCTCGGGCTCTCCGAGGAGCTCGCCGAGTTCGTCGCGAAGGCTGACGTCGGCAAGGGACGGCTCCACATCGCGCTCGGTCACGGCGAGCGCGACGCCGCGCTGACGATCAACGAGTTCGAGACCCTGCTGATGAAATACGACCTCGCGGCGGTGCTGCGTAACCCGTTCCGATTCATGGCCGAGGAGACGCGGCAGGCGCTGGCCAACCCGCGCGCCGTGCCGGGCAAGGCGCTCGGCTATGCGCGTTACGACCTGGTCCGCGTGCTCAACACCGGCCTCAGCACCCTGGGATTGCGCGGCTCGTTGCTGGAACGGATCCTCGCCGCGACCCTGGCCGTTCCGGCCGCGCGCGTGTTCAGGGTCAGGCGGTCCATCAGCCTGCTGGTCGCGGAGACGGACCACGGCCGCCCGGCGCCGGTGGAGGGCGTCTATCAGAGCCCGATCCTGATCCAGTGGCGACGCGCGGCCCGCGACGTCCGCGAGCTCGACGTCACCCTGTACCGGCTGGAGTAAGCGGCTCAGACGCCGGTGCCGAACCCTCCGGCGGTGCGGACCGTCGCCGCCTCACCGATGTGACCCGCGGAATGGAACAAGGCGATGCCGCTCAGCATCGCCGAGCGCGGCCGGCCCGGGAATGCCTTCACGATCTGCTCGGTTCGCACGCCGAACGCGCCCTGATCGGCGGCGCGCTGGACGGCGTCGACGGCGACGGTACCCTCCCAATCTTGAGGTCTGAAGCCTGAGACCACCTCGCGCGTGCGGCGACCCACCGCGTCGCGATACTCGCGGAGCGCGCCGAGCTCGATCTGCCGCGTCACCTCGGTGACCTCGGCGCTGGTCATGCCGATGCCGAAGTCGCGCCGCGTGACCGCCAGACGCTTGGCCCAGCCTTCGTCGTCGAGGAGCTGCGTGCGCGCGCCCAGGATCGTGTTGATGAAGATGTCCTCGGCGCGGGCGATGTGCCACATGAGCCACGCCAGCGAGTTGAGATCCTCGCGCGGGCGGACGCGCATCTGCTCGTCGCTCAGGCTGGCGAACGTGCGCTCCGAGGCCGACATCTTGTTGCCGCCGACGGCGGCCGAGTGCATCGCGGCGTGCTGGTCCAGGAACATGTCACGAACGTCCATGGCTCCTCCCGATGGGTTCACGCCACGTCGCGCTGGCGCGTGGCGTTGTAGTTGGCGTCGTACCACCAGTCGAGGTACGCCGCGTAGGTGATGGGGGGATGCCGCGGAGGGTTGCCCGGCCCGTGGCATGTCGGCAGACACGCGATCTCCGTGTCGAGGTGCGGGCCCATGAAGTAGGGAATCGCGTAGCGTGGCCGGCCGACCGGCGGCAGCGCGCGATGCGGCGTCGACTTGAACCGGTGATTCGTCCAGCGCTGCATCATGTCACCCGAGTTCACCGCGAACGAGCCTGGAACGTACGGCACGTCGGTCCAGGTCCCGTCCGGCATGCGCACCTGGAGCCCGGGCACCTCGCTCTGGGCGAGGAACGTCACGAAGTTCGCGTCCGTGTGCGGCGCGATGCCGAACTGGTTCGCCTCGGGGGCTACCGGCGGATAGTGGGTGAGCCGGAAGCTGAACTGGCTCTCGGCGAAGGCGTCGTCGAAGGTGTCCGCCGGCAGGTCGAGCGCCGTCGCGCACAGGGGCAGGAGCTTGCGTCCCAGCGCGTCCACGGCGTCGGTGTAGGCGAGCACTGCTTCGCGAAAGCCCGGCAGATCCGCCGGCCAACGGTTGGGCCCGGCGAAGCGCCGACCGGTGCGCACGAGCGGATCGTCCGCCGGACGCTCGCGCTTCACGAAGAACGCCTCGTTCAGGTCGGGCTTGTTGTTGGCGTTCACGTCCGAGGTCCACACCGCGTAGCGCCCGAGCATCATGTAGCCGTTGTTGTGCTCGTTCATGCGTAACGCGAGCTTTCTGTCCATGGGCTGGGCGTGGAAGCGCCGGGCCTCGCCGAACGTGTCGTCGATCAAGGCCTGCGGGATGCCGTGGTTGACGACGACGAAGAAGCCGACGTCCTCGAGCGCGCGCCCGAGCTCGGCCGCCGTGGCGGCGAATGCCCGCGGCCGCTCCGCGAGGTACGGACCCAGATCGATCACCGGGATCATGACGATGAGATAGCACCCCTGGACGCCTTTGACAACGAGCCGGGAGGGAGTTACGGTCCGGCGCACGGGAGGTGAGCCATGGCCCACGGCAAGTTCAAGGTCCTCGATAGCGACATCCACATCATCGAGCCGCCTGACCTGTGGCCGCGGTACATCGATCCGGCCTTCCGGGACCGCGCGCCGATCGGCCTCACGGAGGACGAAGGCGACTTGCGACTGGCCCACGACGGCAAGGGCTGGGGGCGGGTCGCGATCGACGCCGACCGCAGCCGGCGCCGGCAAGGAAAGAACTACGCCCTGAACCAGGAGCGCTGGAGACCGTACGCCGAGCGGGGCTGGACGTCGAAGGTGCAGCTCGAGGCGATGGACATCGAGGGCATCGACGTCGCGGTGGTTTACCCGTCCCGCGGACTCTTCGCCCTCACGATCCCCAACATGGATCCCCGGCTCGCCGCGGCCATGGCGCGCGCCTACAACGACTGGCTCCACGACTTCTGTCAGGAGAATCCGGAGCGCTTGCTCGGGGCCGGCATGATCTCGCCGTTCGACGTCGACGACGCGGTGGCCGAAGCCAGGCGCTGCGTCCGCGAGTTCGGTTTCCGGGCGATGTTCCTCAGGCCGAACGAGGTCAACGGACGCAACTGGCACGATCCCTACTACGAGCCGCTCTGGGCCGCGCTCGAGGAGCTCGAGGTCCCGCTGGGCTTCCACGAGGGGTCGGGCTCGCAGCTCCGGCAGGTGGGCGAGCAGTTCGGCGCCAACACGATGCTGAAGCACATCTACTCCCATCCGGTCGAGCAGATGCTCACCGCCGGCGCCTTCTGCGCGGGCGGCATCCTCGAGCGCCATCCGCGGCTGCGCGTGGCCTTCCTCGAGGGCAACTGCAGCTGGGTGCCGTTCCTGCTCTGGCGCATGGACGAGCACTGGGAGTGGCTGGGTGACATCTACGCGCGCGAGCTGACGATGGCGCCGAGCGAATACTTCAAGCGGCAGTGCTTCGTCTCGGTCGAGTGCGACGAGGAGCCGGTCAAGCACGTCATCGATGCCATCGGTGACGATCGGATCGTCTTCTCGACGGACTTCCCACACGGCGACTCGAAATTCCCCCGGGCGGTCGAGTCGTTCCTCCGGTTGCCGATCTCCGACGAGAGCAAGCGCAAGATCCTCTGGGACAACTGCGCCGCGTACTACGGGTTCCCGTCCTGAGCCGGTGGAGTGCGCGCTGCAGGCCGTCGCGGGGCTGGGGCCCCGCCGGCCGAGGCGCGCCTAAAGATGGAGTGCGCGCTGCAGGCCGTCGCGGGGCTGGGGCCCCGCCGGCCGAGGCGCGCCTTAAAAAGTCGTGAGGAGGGTGCGATGACCTCGTACAAGCTCATCTCGGCCGATTCGCACATCGTCGAGCCGCCGGACCTCTACACCAACCGGATCGAGTCCAGGTTCAAGGACCGGGCGCCGCGCCTGGAGCGGCTGGAAACGCCCAAGGGCCGTAAGTTCGACGCGTGGGTCATAGACGGACAGCAGGTCGGCACTCTCGGTGCCGTGATGCAGGCCGGCCAGCGGTTCGAGGATCCTTCGCAGATCGACTTCCTGGGGATGTGGGAGGACGTCCGGCTCGGCGCGTACGATCCCCAGGCGATGGTGAAGGAGAACGAGATGGACGGCGTGTGGGGCTCGTGCCTGCAGCCGAGTCAGGGCCTCTTCTGGTATCGCATCCCCGATAGCGAGCTCCTCACCGCCATCTGCCGCGTCTACAACGACTGGATCGCCGACTTCTGCAAGCCGTTTCCCGACCGGCTCAAGGGCATCGCGATGCTCAACGTCGACGACGTCGAGGAGGCTTCGCAGGAGCTCGAGCGCTGCGCGCGGCTCGGGCTGGTCGGCGCCTTCATCCCGGTCTCGCCGCTGGCCGACCGGCCGTATCGCCACGCGATCTACGACCGCCTCTGGTGGACGGCGCAGGACGTCGGGATGCCGCTCCTGATGCACATCGGCACCCCGCGCGGCGGCATCCCGGGCTGCGAGTTCACGATGAACCTCGGCGAGCTCACCGGCGCGGGCCGCTCGACCACCGATTACTGGGTGCGCTACTCGCTGGGGGCGATGATTTTCGCCGGAGTCTTCGACCGCTATCCGCGGCTCAAGGTCGGCTCGGTCGAGCACGAAGCCGCGTGGATTCCTCACTGGCTCAAGCAGATGGACTTCACGTATCGCGAGCGGCCGGTGTTCACGAAGGGCTGGCGGTCGAAGGAGGGGCTCCTGCCGAGCGACTACTGGCGCCGCAACATGTTCGTGGAGTTCATGGAAGACGATCTCGGCATCCAGATGCGCGACACGATCGGCGTCGACAACATGCTCTGGGGCAGTGACTTCCCACATGCCGAGTCGACGTGGCCGAAGTCGCGCGATTTCCTGGCCCGCATCTTCGCCGGCGTTCCCGAGCAAGATCTGAAGAAGGTCACCTCGGAGAACGCAGCCCGCCTGTTCGGCTTCAAGCTGAACTAGGCCCGCGGCTCGAGCGCGAGAGCGGCATGCTCGAAGGCTTCGTGGCGGTCACCGCGGCCTCCGAGCTGCCGCCCGGCGCGATGAAGTGGGTCGTCATCGATCGCGAGCGCGTGCTGATCGCGAACGTCAACGGGTCCTTCTACGCGCTCCGCGACGTCTGCGGCCATGCGGGCGCACCGCTCTCGACGGGCGAGCTCGTGGGGTACGTGATCGAGTGCCCGCTGCACTACGCCTGCTTCGACGTTCGCAGCGGTAAGCTCCTGAGCGGACCCGTCTCGGGCGACGTCCCCACCTACCAGGTTCGCGTCGAAGGGGACACCGTGTACGTGAAGCGGTAGCATGAGGTGTCATGCCAAGGCTGCTCGCGATCTTGCCGGGCCTGTTCGTGGCCGTCGCGGCAACGAGCCTCGGAGCCGACGCCGCTGGCGACGCGCTCGACCGCGGGCTACGCGCCGTGCAGAGCATGGCGGGCTGCTATCTGGTCGACTACAGCTACGTGGAGGTCGAGAGCCTCAAGCCCGGCTACGCGCGTGACGCGCGTGTCTACGACGTCAACCGGGACAAGTCCGCGAAGGAGTGGATCACCGCCGAGGTCCTGTCACCGCACCGCATTCGCCTGCAGCGCATCCTGTTCCTCGCCGATCTCGGCGGCGCCATCCGTGAGGGGAGCCTGATCAAGCACCAGTCCGAGGACTGGGAGTACGACGCGCCGTTCCTGTACGAGTTCGTCGCGCCCCGGAGCTGGCAGGTGCGCGACCTGAAGGCGACGCCGGGACTCTGGACCCGGCGGGTCACGAATCTCGACGACGGGCCGCGCTATCAGTGTGCGGCGCGCTGGACGGAGGACACGGCCTATCCGGCGTGGACGTGCTCGAGCTATGCGCCGATTCCCGGCCGCGAGACCCGCGACATGCGGCGCGCCGACTACGACACGCTCGACCGGACCACGCGCATCGTCGCGTACGGCCAGAGCTGGCTGGAACGGCAGGACAACGTCAAGACCATCCACCGCGACGGCGCCCGGGCGCCGCTGGCCCGTGAGGTCGGCAAGAACTGGTCGATACGGCTCCCGGAGTCCGAGTGCGAGGCCGCTCGAGCCTTCGCCGCTCCGCGCCGAGCGTTCTGGGATCTGGTGCGCGAGGTGTGGGACGGCGTGCAGGCCGGGACCGCGCCCTTCGTCGAGACGGCGCCGCCGGGCCAGCCGCCCCGCTTCGTGAAGATGCACGAGGTCGAGGACGTCTACGTCGGGCGCGACCTCGCCGACCCCGCGCTGAGGACCGCGGCCCGAGACCGCATCCGCAAGGTCATCGAAGCCTATCGCGAGCCGGCGCCGGCGGGCCGCTGAGCTCAGCGGGCGGCCAGGAGGTTCCGGGTCTTCAGCGCGTCGATCACGGTGTCGACGTAGCGCGCGATCTCTTTTCGGATGTCCCGCGGCTCTTCCGTCTCGACCGTGCCGCTCCAGACGAGCTGGTTCTTCTTCACGTCGTAGAGGCTCGTCTCGGAGACGTAGACGTCGTACTGGTAGTAAGTCGGGGGCTCGTAGTAGCCGAACCATGCCCCGGCATAGCCGGGGTAGAAGCCGAAGGCAGCCGGAGCCGGCTGGTAGATGCCCGGACTCACGCGCGTTTTCTTCTCGACCTTGACCAGCCGAGTCATGATGGTGGCGTCCGCCCCCGCTTGCTTCACGGCTTCGGTCAGTCGCGCCTCCTCGACCGGCCCGTCTTCGGGGATGAAGCGATAGCTCGGCACGGCGTCCACGCCCGTCGCCTTGAGCCTGGCGACGAATTCGTCCTCGAAGGAGCGGCGGATGCTCGGTTGGCGGGTGATGCCGATGACCATGATCTTGTCGAACCGAGGCGCCGCATATTCGGGGCTGCTCCACTGACTGACGATGCGCGTCGTGGCACACCCGGTGGCGACGACCAGCCAGGTCAGGGCGAATCCGAGCAGTCTCAGTCGCGGGGCACGCATGAGTCGTCCGGATTCGAGTATACCGGCGAGCGACCTCGCGGGCAGGACTACGTCGGTCGCGACCGCTCCGATCCGGCGCTGAGGGCCGCGGCGCGCGCCCGTATCCGCAAGGTCAGCGGTGCGCGTCTCGCTCCGGACACCCGCGGCACTTCGAGCCACGCGCCGGCGGCGTAGTAGACCGTCTCGAGGACCGGCAACGCGTACAAGTCGTCGTGAGGAAACCGCAGCAGCAGGAACACGCCCCAGATCGTGAACACCGTGCCCACGTACGACCAGCACCAGCTCGGCTATGCGGTGCTCCGATGCCGGGCGTTTCCGTTCTCGGTGCTCTCACACCCTCAGACTTCAGATCTCGGTGTTCTTCGTCTGGTGTTACGTGGACGCCGGCGGGCTGCCGATCCCCAGGCATGGGGATCCGCTGGTCCTCAGGCTCGCCGCAGCGCTCGTGGTCGTCGGACAGATTCTCGTCATCGCGACCTTCCATCAGCTCGGACGGATCGGCGTCTTCTTCTGCCTTGAAGCCGCTACCGGTTGATGGCGTCGCGATTTTGGCCGGCTACCGAAACGTCACGGGCTCAGGGATCGCGGCCGGCGCGCGGGCAAGACTCCGCCCGGCGCGCATCCGGCGTGAGAGCACGGATGCGCGCCGGGCGGCTCGGGCTAGCGGATCTGCTTGTGCGTGAACTCCGCGATCATCTCGAGGGCGCGATTGGATGCCGGCGAGCCGACCTTGCGCATGATGAAGCCCTGACCCTCGCCCTCGAACAGCTCGAGATCGACCACGCCGCCGGCCTTGCGATAGGCCGCCACGAAGCGGTCGAGATGGGGCCGCGGATGCGCATGATCGTCGGTGCCCTGCAGGTACAGCACGGGCGGGAGCTGAACCTTCTCGCCGCGCTCGAGCGCCGATGCCGGCGCGCCCTCGTCCATCGCCTCCTCGGTTTTCCAGTAGGCGTCGTGGCACGGCAGGAGCTCGTCGACCGCCACCGGGTACGGCTTCCCCTTGGCCATGACGTCCTTCGCGTAGCGGTACCGGCCGAGCGGATCGATGACGGGCGAGGTCATGATCACGCAGCGCACGGTCGCGTCGATCGCCGGTGCCGCCGCCAGCGGCAGCGCGCTGTAGCGCGGATCGAACGGCCGCATCGCCAGCAGCATCGCCTGGTGCCCGCCGCTCGAGTTGCCCATCGAGCCCACCATGTCGGGCCGGCCACCGAGCTCGACCGCCCGCGATTTGATCCAGCGGATGCCGTAGTGGATGTCCTGGAACGACGCGGGATACGGCGCCGTCGGCGGCTGCCGCCAGTCGAGCGTGGCCACGATCACGCCGGTCTTCGCCAGCGCCTCGTGGATCACCTTGTCGCCGTGGCGATCCGAGCGACACCAGGCGCCGCCGTGGAGCTCGACCATGATCGGGAAGGGTCCCGAGCCCTGCGGCCGGTAGAGGGTTGCGAGATACGCCGTGGTGCCGTGCCGGAGGTACTCGATGTCCTCGACCTTGACCTCGTAGCTCATGCTGGCCTCCTTGTCGATTCGCGCGTCTATGGCGGCAACCATCCCGTAGCCCGGGTCCGGAGTCAAGCGCCAGCCGGTGGGTAGGGTATCCTGCCCGGTATGGCGAAGCCAAGACGGATCGACGGGATCGGCGCGTCGGTCAAGCGCCGCGAGGATGTGCGTCTGCTGATGGGGCAGGGGCGCTACGCCGAAGACGTCAACGCGCCGGGACAAGCCTACGCGGCGTTCGTCCGCTCGCCGCACGCTCATGCCGAGGTGATCTCGGTCGACGCGAAGCCCGCGCTGGCGCTCGCCGGCACGCTCGGCGTCTTTGCCGGGCGCGATCTCGTCGCCGACGGTGTCGGGCCCATCCCGACGTTGATCGCCGAGCGCGGCGGCGGCATCCGGAGCCGCGACGGCTCGGCGTTCGCCGAGCCGCTCTGGTATCCGCTGGCGACCGACCGCGTGCGTCACGTCGGCGAGCCGGTCGCGATCGTCGTCGCCGCCACCCAGGCCGCGGCGTGGGACGCCGCCGCGGCCGTGCGAGTGAGCTATGCCGAGCAACCCTCGGTGGTCGACGCCGTCGCGGCGCTCGGCGCGGGCGCGCCGCGGCTGCATCCCGGTGTCGCGGAGAATCGCGCGTACGACTGGGAATGCGGCGACCCGAACGCCACCGCCCGCGCCATCGCGGCCGCGGCGCACGTCACGCGCCTGACCCTCGTCGACAACCGGCTCGTCACCTGCTTTCTCGAGCCGCGCGCGGCGCTCGCCGAGTGGGATGCCGGTACCGGACGCTACACGCTCCACGCCGGGCTTCAGAGCGTGCACCAGCTGGCGGCCAACCTCGCGCGCGTCCTGGGTGTCGCGCCCGAGCGCGTGCGCTGCGTGACGGGCGACGTCGGCGGCGGCTTCGGCTCGAAGATCCAGGTGTATCCCGAGTACGTGGCGCTCGCGTGGGCGGCGCGCCGTCTCGGCCGTCCCGTGAAATGGGTCTCGAGCCGGTCCGAGGGGTTCGTCAGCGACGTGCAGTCGCGCGATCAGCTGCTCCGGGGCGAGCTCGCGCTCGACTCGGCCGGGCGGATCAGCGCGCTGCGCGTGCACTCGACGCCGAACCTCGGCGCCTACGTGGCGCCGAGCATCCCGATCTCGACGCTGTCCAACATGGAGCGGATGATCTCCGGCCTCTACGCGATCCCCGCGATCCATCTGCGCGTCGAGGGCGCGCTCACCAACACCGTGCCGATCAACGTCTATCGAGGCGTCGGGCGCCTGGAGTGCGTCTATACCGTGGAGCGGCTGGTCGAGCGGGCCGCGCGCGAGACCGGACGGGACCGTGTCGCGCTCAGACGCGCCAACATGGTGCGGACGTTTCCGTATCGCACGGCCACCGGCGCGGTCTACGACTCGGGCGACTACGTGGCGCGTCTGGACGAGGCGATCGAGCGCGCCGACACGACCGGCTTCGCCGCACGCCGCGCCGATTCGGCGAAGCGCGGCAAGCTGCGCGGGCTCGGCGTCGGGCCGTACATCGAAGGTACCGGCGGCGTGCCGCAGGAGTTCGCCGAGGTGCGCGTGCAGCCGGACGGCGTGATCGAGGTGCCGATCGGCGCGATGTCGCAGGGCCAGGGCCACGAGACCGTCTTCGCCCAGGTAGTGGCCGAGCGGCTCGGCGTACCCTTCGGCTCGGTGCGGATCGTCGCGGGCGACACCGATCGCGTCGCGAAGGGCGTGGGCACGTTCGCCTCGCGCTCGATGGTGAGGGCCGGGAGCGCGGTGGTCGAGGCCGCGGATGGCGTGGTCGCCGCCGGGCGGCCGATGGCGGCGCATCTTCTCGAAGCCGCCGCGGGCGACATCGAGTACCGGGACGGCGCGTTCCGCGTGGTCGGGACCGATCGCGCGATCGGCATCTTCGATCTCGCGCGCGCGGCCGCCGCCGGCCGGTTGCCGCCCGCGCTCGGCACCATGCTGAGCGCCGCAACGATGCACGAGAACCCGGCGTTCGCGTTCGCCAACGGCTGCGAGGTGTGCGAGCTCGAGGTCGACCCGGAGACGGGCGCGGTCGAGATCGTCGCGCTCACGATGGTCGACGACTCCGGCCGGTCCGTGAACCCGATGATCGTGCACGGACAGATGCACGGCGCGGTGGCCCAGGGGATCGGCCAGGCGCTGACCGAGCGGTGCGTCTATGATCCGGCGAGCGGGCAGCTGCTCTCGGGCTCTTTCCTCGACTACGCGATCCCGCGCGCCGACGATCTGCCGTCGATCTGCGTCACGAGCCGCGACGTGCCGAGCCCGACGAACGCGCTCGGCGTCAAGGGCGCCGGCGAGGGAGGCACGGTCGGCGCGCCGGGGGCCGTGATCCACGCGATTCTTGACGCGCTGGCGCCGCTCGGCGTGACCCACATCGACATGCCCGCGACGCCCGAGCAGGTGTGGCGGGCGATCCAGGCCGCGCCAGGTCGCTGAAAACGGTCGATCTGCTTCGTTGCCGCCCTCGGCCGCGCGACGGGCCGCCGTCGGCTAGGCGTCGGCGCGGAATTCGCGCAGGCGCCGCCACACCACTTTGAGGCCGGCGATCACCGGCACCGAGAGGAACATCCCCGCCACGCCGGCCAGCTCACCGCCCGCGAGCACGCCGAAGATCACGAGCCCGGGATGGAGCTCGACGCCACGCCCCATGATCAACGGGCTCGAGAGGTAGTCCTGCACGAGACGCCAGATCAGAATGAAGAGCGCGAGCAGCCACGGGTGTCCGAATCCGCTGAACAGGGCGACCGAGACCACGGTGACGCCGGCGGCGAGCGGGCCGACCACGGGGAGGAACTCGAGCGCGCCGCCGATCGCCGCGAGCACGAGCGCGTACGGAACTCGGGCAATGAGAAACAGGATGGTCCAGACGACGAACGTCAGGGCGCAGAGCAGCACGAGCGCGCGGACGTACTCGCCGAGCACCGTGTGCAGATCCTGGGCGATCCTCTCCGATAGCTCGCGCCGTCCACCACGCTCGGTGATCGCGCCGGTCACCGCCTCGGCGATCCCCTCGGCGTCGCGCAGGAAGAAGAACGCGAAGATCGGAATCATGATGACCACCCAGGCGCCCGACAGCCAGCCCAGCGCGCCGGTGAGGCCGTGCTGCGCGTACTCGACCACCTGGGGCAGGTGCGCGCGGACCAGATCGTCCAGGATCTCCGCGCCTCCCCAGCGCGGGAAGATGTTGCTGATCACGCGCCCGCTCCGGATCTGGTCCGACATCTCCGGGAACTTCTGGCCGAGCGCGGCGAGCTCGCGCCCGAGCGGCGGACCGACCAGCGCGATGAGCGTGCTGAGGGCCGCCACCAGCACCAGATAGACCACGCCGATCGCGAGCGGGCGCCGCGTCGAGCGGGGCAGGCCGCGCTCGACGAGCTTCACGAGCGGAAAGATCAGATACGCGAACACCACCGAGAAGGCGAGCACGAGCAAGACGGTGCGCAGGAGATAGACGAGCGCGAGCGCGCCCCCGACGACGAGGATCGTCCACACGACTCGCAGGGTCTTGGGATCGAGGATGCGCGGCATATCACCCGCGCTGCGGGAGCGTCGTCGCGGTCGGCCGGCGCCGCCGCTGCCACAGGCTGGCGCGCCACCTGATCCCGATCAGCAGGGTGAACACGAGCCCGACCGCCGCGAATGCGCTGATGGTCGACGGATAGCCGACGCGCTCGATGAGAACGCCCGAGGCCATCAGGCCGAGGGGCATGCCGTAGATCGCGAGCGTCCGCACGCCCATCACGCGGGCGCGGAAGCGCTCGTCCGAGGCGTTGAGCAGATTGGCGGTCATCGCGATCATCGCAATGCTCTGGACGAAGCCGGCGACGAGGAGCGCCACGAGGCCGGGACCCATGCTCCGAAGATGGCCGAAGCCGAACAGGATCGCGTACCAGATCGCGGTGTAGACGAGCACGGACCGCGCGAGCCGGCGTGGCCCGCCGGTCGCGACTGTGACGATCGATCCGAGGAGGCTGCCGAGCGCGAAGCTGGCGGCGAGCCACCCCAGCCCCGTCGCGCCCACGCGGAAGATCTGCCGGGCGACGTAGGGCAGGAGGCCGCTCGAGATCGGGTAGGCGGTGAGGTTGATCAAAAACGCGAGCCACATCATCGCCAGGAGCTCCGGCGTCCTCAGGACGTACAGGAGACCGTCCTTCAGCTCGCGGCGTCGCGACGGGACCAGCGCAACGTCGTGGCCCTCCGCGGATGCGTCGCCGGGCGCTCTGCCCGGATCAGGGACCGGGCGTCGCCGCGCCACCTCCCAGGTCAGCGCGAGGCTGGCGGCGTAGAGGCTCGTGACCAGGACGTACGTTCGCTCGATGCCGAGCGCCGTCGAGAGCTCGGCGCCGGCGAGCGCGCCGACGACGCGCGCGCTGTCCATCGTGGCGCGCGAGAGCCCGACGGCTCCCATCAGATGCCGCGATGGAATAGTCTCGCCGATGAGCGTGTTGCGCATCACCTGTTCGTTGGGGCGCACGATGCCGGCGAGCGTCGCGACGACGAGCACCCAGCTCGGTGTCAGGTTGCCGGTCAGGGTCAGGGCCAGGACGAAGGCGGCGAGCGAGGCGTAGATCGCGCGCATCGAGACGAGCATCACCCGGGCGCCGAGCCGGTCGCCCAGCACGCCGAACATCGGGGAGACGAGCGTGCCGAGGAGCAGCAGCGAGCCGAACGCGGTGAGCCACAGCACCGAGCCGGTCTCCACCATCACGTACCAGCCGAGGATGACCGTCTCCATCTCGAACGCCAGCGACGTGAGGAGATCGGCCGGCCACTGGAAACGGAAGCTGCGAACGCGGAACGCGGCGGGGGTCAGGGCCGAAACGTGCCGTCAGCCGGCCAGTCGCTCGATTGCCGACACCTCGTCGGCGGAGAGCGTCAGGTCGCGGCTCGCGAGGTCCTGCTTCATGTGGGCGGCGTCGGAGGTCCCGGTCAGCGGCAGCATGCCCACCGCGAGCGCGAACCGGAACACGACCTGAGCGGGCGTCGCCGCGCGTTGCGCGGCGATGTCGGCGATCAGGCGCTGGTGGAGCACCTCGAGGTTGGCGGTGAGCAGCGAGAAGCCCTGGTAGACGATCTTGCGCTCACGGCAGAACGCGCGGACGTCCCGATCCCAGCCGAGGCGAGCGAAGCACCGGTTCTGCACGAACGCCGGCGCTTCGGCGCCGGTCGCCACCATCTGGTGGAGATGGCGCAGCGAAACGTTGCTCACGCCGAGAAGCCGCGTGCGGCCGCCGTCGCGCTCCTTCACCATCGCGGCCCACACCTCGGCGTCGTGCTCGGTCCAGCCGTAGCCGGACGCCGGCCCGTGTAGCACATAGCTGTCGACGTGGTCGGTCCCGAGATGCTCGAGCGAACTGGCCATCGACTGCGAGACTTGCGTGGAGAGGCTGGCCGCCGGATCGTACGGCAGCCGGTGGTCCTGGCCGCCCTCATAGGTGAATTTCGTCTGGAGGAACACGTCCGCCCGGGTGACGACGCCCGCGCGATACGCGGCGGCGAGCGCCTGACCGACACCCGCCTCGAAGTAGTGCCGCCGTTGATTCGCGGTATCGATCCCGCGGAAGCCCGTGCGGAGCGCGAGCTCGGTCAGGGCCGGCGTCCGCTCTTCCTTCCAGGCCGTGCCGTACAGGAAGTCGGGGACGCGTGCGGGCTCCGTTGCCGGCATGGCGTTATTCTGCCACGAGAAGCCCGGCGTGCCGTAGCCTTCGCGCCCGGCTCGTGTTAACGTCCAGCGCGAGGAGCGACCAGGCCATGAAGGTCTCGTTCTTCGAAACCGTGCGCTACCAGGCGCCGGGGCCGCTGCCGTCGGAGTGGCCGGTGCCGTCCGGCTCGTACGATCCCGACGCGGGCGCCCGCGCCTATCGCGGCATGATCGAGCGGCTCGAATACGTCGAGGAGCTCGGCTTCGACTGGGTGAGCGTCTCCGAGCACCACTACTCCCCGCGGATCCTGACGCCGTCGCCGATCGTCTCGGCGGCGTTCCTCGCCGCGCATCTGAAAAGAATCAAGATCGCGCTGCTCGGCCCGATCGTCCCGCAGAGCAATCCGGTGCGCGTGGCCGAGGAGCTCGCGATGCTCGACACGATGGCCCAGGGGCGGTTGGTCGTCGGGCTCTTGCGGGGGACGTCGAACGAGTCGCTGACCTACGACCTCAACCCGGCGGAGTCACGGGAGCGGACCGACGAGGGGATGGAGCTGATCCTCAAGGCGTGGACGGAGCCGCAGCCGTTCGGATGGCAGGGCCGTCACTTCCGCTACCGCACCATTTCCATCTGGCCGCGCCCGCTCCAGCAGCCCTATCCGGCGACCTACGCGCTCGGAACGAGCCGCGAGGCCTGCGAGTTCGCCGCTCGCCACCACCTCGGCTGCGGCGTCTCCTACGGATCGTTCGAGGGCGTGGGAAGAGCCACGCGCTACTACCGCGAGGAGTGCGCGCGCTACGGGTGGGAGCCGACCCCGGAGCAGATCATCTATCGGGCGAACATGCTCCTGGCGGATACCGACGAGGAAGCTCACGAGTCGCTGCGCAAGCTTCCGGGGCAAGCGCCCTTCGCGATGCGGCCCGGTGTCCGCGACGCGATGATGACCGTGGATTCCCGCAACATCGCGGGCGAAGCGCGCTCGCCGATCGTGAGCGGCGCCCTGCCGACGACCTTCATCGGGAGCCCGGACACGGTGGTCGAGCAGGTCCGGCGCTGTCGCGACGTGGTCGGGGCCGGTGTCATCGATCTGTCGCTGCACCCGCCCGGGTCCACCGAGCTCGAGCCGCTCATGCGCGCGCTCGAGCTGTTCGGCAAGAAAGTGCTCCCGCGCATCCGCGACATCTAGAGAGCCTCGAGCATGGCGCAGAGCGCGTTCCGCGAAGCCCACGTCGACGCCGACGGCTTCCGCATCCGTTACCTGGAAGCCGGCGAGGGCGTGGCGCTCGTGCACCTGCACGGTGCCGGAGGATTGCGTCTCACACCGGCGCACGAGCTTCTGGCGCACCGCTTCCGTGTGGTGGCGTTCGAGATGCCGGGGTTCGGGGATTCGCCGGTGAACACGCGGACCGAGAGCATGCCGGAGCTGGCCTCGACGATGGCGCGCGCGATCGACAAGATCGGCCTCGACAACTTCAACCTCATGGGCACCTCGTTCGGCGGGAAGACGGCGCTGTGGCTCGCGCTCCAGGCGACGCAGCGCGTGCTCGGCCTCGTCCTCGAGGCGCCGGCCGCGATCCGTCAAGAGGGCGCCGCGCCGCCGTCGGGGACTCCCGAGGAGATCGCGCGGCGCCTCTACGCTCACCCCGAGCGGATGGCGTCGATCCCGCCGATCGACCCCGTCGCGCGAGCGAAGACGCAGCCCCTGGTCCAACGGCTTCTCGGGCCTCACCGCGATGTGGATCTCGAGAGCCGGCTGCAAGACCTGGCGACGCCGACTCTCGTGCTCTTCGGCACTCTGGATCGCGTCATCGCGCCGGCGATGGGCCGGAGCTACAAGGACCTGATGCCCAATTGCCACCTCGTCTTCGTGTACGACGCGGGGCACGCGATCAGCACCGATCGCCCGGAGGCGTTCACCGAGGTCGTCGTCGACTTCCTCGAGCGCCACGAAGCGTTCGTCATCAGCCGCACGCAGACGGTGATCCACCCCTAGGCATCTTCCAGCGTCGGCGGCAGCTGGCTCCATCCGGCTCGCCCGATGCGCTTGATGGCAAGAGCCAGGAGCTGGGCACGGCTCCGGACGCCGAAATGTCGATAGAGCGCGGTCACGTACTGATGGATCGTCGCTTGACTCAGATCGAGCCGAGCGGCGAGCTGCTTCTCGCTGTCCCCCTCCAGTAGACACGTCAGCGTCTGCTGCAGTCGCGGCGAGAGCCCGTCCGGGCGCGGCTCGGTCGCGCCGACCAGCGAGCGGCCGATCAGCCGCCCGAGCTCACCATGAAAGAAGCGCAGCAACCGTTGTTCACGCGACGAGAACTCTCGCTCTCCCGGCGCGCGGAGCAGAGCGATCACGCTGACAGCGCCGCCTCCCGGGGTCTCATACACGGACGTGAGCTGGTTGTCGATGTCGATCGGCCGACGGTAATCGTTCCAGGCAGCCGATCGGTACCAGGCAGAATCGGAGACGACTTGTCGGCGGGTACAAACGACCAGCCGGTCGGACACGTGCTGCAGCGCCTGGAAGATGGGATCGCCGCGGGGCCCCAGGTCGCGCATGTAGGCCCCGTACAGCTCCTGGCCACGCAAATCGAGGCCGACGTCGATGGCCAAGGTCGGCTCGATGTCGCGATCCGGCCGGCTCCATCGAGCTCCGCCCCCCGTCGCCGCCCGGGCACCGATGAGCCGGCATAGTCCCTCGAGCATCCGGCGATGCCACATGGCCGGGTCGCTGCCCAGATCCCGGCACTCCCCGATCAGCCGGTAGGCATCGCGCACGTCCTGGAACCGCAACAGATTCGACTTCGTCGTCACCGCCACTCCTCTGTTCAGAGGAATTGTCAGCCGCGCCGTCGCGAATTAGATCTGACAACACGCCCCGCTCGATCAACGGCGATCCTAGGGCTGTTGGTTCTTGGCAGTCAACAACCGGGAGCGGCGCGGACAAGCATGAAGGAGAATTCAGGATGCACTACCGGAGTCGTTGCGTGGGGATCGGGCTGGTTCTCGCAGTGATCGGCGGTGCTGTCGCCACGCCAGCGGTTCGTGGACAGGGCAGCAGCGGCCCGCAGGGGCGAATCTTCGACGTGAACAACGAATCGGGTCTGGCAAGAACGATCAACGTCGGAGGGTTCCCGGTGGTGGCCACCGGGAACGCGTTCTTTCGCGACCTCGGCGTGAACGGCCGGCGCTGTGTGACCTGCCACGAGCCCGCGGCCAACATGACCGTGACGCTCGAGAGCCTCCGCGCGCGCTTCGAAATCACCCGCGGTACCGACCCGATCTTCCGGACCAACGACGGCTCGAACTCCCCGCTGGCGGACACCTCGACCTTCCGCGCTCGGCGCGACGCCTACAGCATGCTGCTGACCAAGGGGGTCATCAGAGTCGGCATGTCCGTTCCGGCGACGGCGAACGTGGAGTTCGAGCTGCTCACAGTCGAGGATCCGTACGGCTACGCCGGCCACAACACCAACGGCAACGAGTTGTCCCTGTTCCGCCGGCCGCTGCCGGCCACCAACCTCAACTTCCTCAGCGCCGTCATGTGGGACGGTCGCGAGACCCTGCAGAAAGGGTCATCGTCGGCGATTCACTTCGACCTGGCCGACCAGTCGAACTCCGCGACCCAGGGCCATGCGCAGCGCCCCTCGCCGATCGACGAGGAGACACGCGACCAGATCGTCGCCTATGAGCTGGGTCTCTTCACCGCTCAGATCGTTGATCGATCGGCCGGCGACCTGCGCGTCGCCGGCGCGCAGGGCGGTCCCGAGATCCTGTCCGACAGGACCTTCACGTTCGGGGACAACGACCCGCTCGGGTGCGACCCGACGGCGACGACCTGCACGGGCTCCAACCCGAACTTCGATCCCGTCGTGTTCACCGAATATTCGGCCTGGTCACGCTTCCGTACGGACGGCCGCGACGCTGCGCGCGCCGCGGTCGTCCGCGGTGAGGATCTCTTCAACACACTCGCGATCCCGATCGTCGCCGTCTCCGGCATCAACGACGACTTCGGCGGACCCGGTCGCTTCAACGTCCCGATTGTCGGCACCTGCACGACGTGTCACGACACGCCGCACGCCGGCGACCACTCCGTGCCGGCGCCCCTGGACATTGGCATCGCCGAGCCACCGGTGCCGGTCGGGCAAGGCGGCGACGGCGTCCACAACCGGTTCGGGCTGCCCGTCGGGGACATGCCGATCTACACGTTCCGCAACAGGGCGACGGGCGAGATCAAGATCGTCACCGACCCGGGGCGGGCGATGATCACCGGTCGCTGGAAGGACATCGGACGCTTCAAAGGACCGATCCTGCGTGGGCTCACCGGTCGGGCGCCGTACTTCCACAACGGTGCGGCCGCCACGCTGCGCGACGTCGTGAATTTCTACGACGGGCGCTTTGCGCTCGGGCTCAGCGAACAGCAAAAGGCCGACCTCGTCGCGTTCCTCAGGAGCTTGTAGCGCGCGAGGCGTGAGTCCGAATCGGGCTGAGCGCGATCGCGCCAACGGCGTATAATCGGGCACCGTTTCCTCGGAGCTCCACACGAGATCGCGAGAGCTGGCTTTACGCGGCCCTCATGGTCGATGAGGAGGATCGGTATGGCCCGCTGCTCGTCGCTGATGCCTGCCGTCGCGCTCATCCTGACCCTCGTGCTCCCCGCATCGGCCCAGGCGCCGGCACGTTCCGAGACGCCCGTGGGGCGCTCGGAAGCGCCTGTGGGGCAAATCACGTTTGCCGTGACGGTCACGCTCGCGCCGACCTGGTTCGATCCAGCCGAGACCCCCGGGGTGATCACGCCCTTCCTGACGCTCTACGCGCTCCACGACGCGCTCGTGAAGCCGATGCCCGGCAACGCGTGGGCGCCGAGCCTGGCCGAATCGTGGACGGCGTCGAAGGACGGGCTCGCCTACGAGTTCGTGCTGCGCAAAGGCGTGCGCTTTCACAACGGCGATCCACTGACCGCCGACGACGTGAAGTTTTCCTTCGACCGCTACAAGGGCGGCGGCGCCAGCACCTTGAAGTCGCGCGTGGCGGCGGTCGAGATCGTCGACGCTCAGCGCGTTCGGTTTCGGATGAAGCAGCCGTGGCCCGACTTCATGACGTTCTACGCGACGCCCGCCACCAGTGCCGCCTGGATCGTGCCGAAGAGGTACGTCGAGCGTGTCGGCGACGACGGCTTCAAGAAAGCGCCGGTCGGCGCCGGGCCTTACCGGTTCGTGTCGTTCAATCCAGGTGTCGAGCTGGTCGTCGAGGCCTACGACGGCTACTGGCGCAAGACACCATCGGTGAAGCGCGTCGTCCTCAAGTCGGTGCCCGACGAATCGACTCGCATGGTGATGGTCAAGCGCGGCGAGACCGACATCGCCTACGGCCTGCGGGGCCCGGACGCCGAGGAGGTGAGGCGTACGCCGGGCCTCGCGCTCAAGGTCGTGCTCCCCACCGTCAGCCAGTGGCTCGTGTTCACGCAGCAGTGGGACCCGAAGTCGCCGTGGGCCGACCAGCGCGTGCGGCTCGCTGCGAACCTCGGCATCGATCGCAAGACGTTCAGCGACGCCGAATATCTCGGGCACGGCCGGCCGGCGCCGAGCATCATTCCGCGCGATTTCGAGTTCTACTGGGCGCCGCCCGCGTATCCGTACGATCCGGCGCGCGCGAAGCGGCTCCTGACCGAGGCCGGCTATCCGAAAGGCTTCGACGCGGTCGAGGTCGCGACCGACGCGGTGTTCGCGCCGGAGGCCGAGGCTGTCCTGAACGGGCTCCAGTCGATCGGCATCCGCGCGCGGCTACGCCCGATGGAGCGCGCGAGCTTCTACAAGGCAGATCAAGAAAAGCAGTTCAAGTATCTGGTTCGCGTCGGCAGCGGCGCCGCGGGCAACGCGTCGACGCGGATCGAGGCCTTCGTGATCTCCGGCGGGATTCGCTCCTACGGCGGCTATCCCGACATCGACGCGCTCTTCCGCGATCAGGCGGGCGAGATGGACGCCAAGCGTCGCGAAGCTCTCCTGTACCGGATCCAGCAGCTCATGTACGAGCGCGCGATGTTCGCGCCGATCGTGGAGCAGGCGGGTCTGATCGGCGTCGGAACCCGGTTGGCGGAGGTGCCCACGATCACCGGCCACCCGTTCATCTCGCCCTATGAGGACCTCAAGCTGAAGTAACCCGGGCACGTACGACCGCGGGACGCGGCGTTATCGGTAAACCACCGAGGCGAACCGCGTAATTCCGGGACGGCGCGAGGCGTCGCCTCCGCGAGTCGACGGTCAGCCCCAGGGCTTCGAGTGTCTCCACTCCGAGAATGGGCTCGACGACACCGCCGACGAGGATCGTCGCGGGCGCCTCGCGTTTCCCGATCCGGAAGATCGCGGTCCCGGCGTCCAACTTGACCCGACGTCCGTCGGCGAGCGTGATCGCGACTGAACGACGCAGCCGCTTGATGCCCACGGCGCGCGCGAGCGACTCCGGAATCACGGAAAATGTCGCACCCGTGTCGACGAGCATACGGACCGTCGCCGTTTTTTCGGCCGAGAGCTTGACGCGTTGATGAACGTGCCCCATACCTCGACCCTAGGTCGCGCGGGGCTTCACGTCAACGAGCCCCAACGGATACGTCCTCAGAGCCGATAGACGCGCGCGGCGGTGTCGTGGAAGAGCTTGGCCTTGTCGGCGGCCGAGTAGCCCGCCGTCAGGCGCTTGAACGAGTTCCACAAGACCGTGTAGCTGCAGCTCGCCATGTCGACCGGGAAGTTCGACTCGAACATGCAGCGGTCGACGCCGAACTTC
>QHSQ01000141.1 GCA_003221615.1 Candidatus Rokuibacteriota bacterium
TCGACGCAGTCGTATTCGACCTCGACGGCACGCTCTGGGACACGAGCGCCAGCTGTGCCGTGGGCTGGAACCGCGTGCTCGACCGGCACCGCATCGCCTTCAGGCCCATCACCGAGCACGACGTCCGAGGCGTGACCGGCAAGCCGCACGAGCAATGTATCCGCGAGGTCTTCGCCGGCCTGCCCGAGGCGCACCTCCTCACGCTCGTCACCGCCACCGCGCAGGAAGACAACAAGGCCGTCGCCGAGCTCGGCGGGGCGATGTTCCAGGACGTCGAGACCGGGCTCAGGCGGCTCAGCGCCCGCTACCCGCTCTTCATTGTCAGCAACTGCCAGATCGGCTACGTCGAGGTCTTCTTCCAGGTGTCGCGGCTCGGCGGCTGTTTTCGCGACTTCGAGTGCTGGGGGAACACCGGCCTCTCCAAGACGCAGAACCTCCGCGTGGTGATCGATCGCAACCGGCTCCGGCATCCCGTCTTCGTCGGCGACACACAAGGCGATTACACGGCCGCCCGCGAGTGCGGCGTCCCGTTCCTGCACGCCGCCTACGGCTTCGGCGAATGCCCCGACGCCGACCACCGCTTTGCCTCCTTCTCGGCCCTCACCGCCTGGCTCCTGGCCCAGTCCCCAGGCCCGACTTGACGCGAGGGAGTCAATCCCGTATACCGACCAGACGACCCGCGACAACGGAGGGACGGCGCATGGCGATGTACTGGAAGGAGATCACGGTCAACTGGGGCGAGTCGGACCCCTTCGGGCTCGTGTACTACCCGCGGATCGTCGCCTGGTTCAACGACACCGAGCACGAGCTGTTTCGCGTGATCGGCTTTCCGATCGAGCAGATGATCAAGAACGACCGCACGACCTTCGTGATGGGCGAGATCCACTTCCGGTTCATCGGTCCGGCGGCCTACGGTGACCGGATCGTGAATACGATCACCCTGGCCGAGGTCGGCTCCCGCACCCTGCACTGGAACTGCAAGGCCAAGAACGCCGTCACCGGCGCCCCCGTGAGCGAGGGCAAGGCGACGCGCGTCTACGCGCGCATCAACGAAGACGGCTCGCTGAGCTCGGCGCCGATCCCGGTCGAGATGCTGACGGCGCTCAAGGAGCTGGGGAGCTTGACCCACCTGAAGACGAACAGCGGCGCGACGAAGCTCGGCGCCGAGCGCTGACACCGGCCGGTCGGGAGATTCGCCCGCTGCTGGCCTCTCGCCCGACGCCGGCCGGCCGTCGGGCCTGACGCCCCACCGCCAGCTTCGGTCTAGCGGGCCGGCTTCACCTTCTCGAACAGCGCCTTGTACTTGCCGTAGCCGGCTTCCTCGAGCTTCGCCACCGGGATGAATCGTAGCGAGGCCGAGTTGATGCAGTAGCGGAGCCCGGTCGGCCCCGGCCCGTCGTCGAAGAGGTGGCCCAGATGCGAGTCGCCGCCCGTCGAGCGCACCTCGACCCGGCGCATCCCGTGCGAGGTGTCGGCGTGCTCCGTCACGTTTTCCTTCTCGAGCGGACGGACGAAGCTCGGCCAACCCGTGCCCGAGTCGAACTTGTCGGTCGACGCGAACAAGGGCTCGCCGGACACGACGTCGACGTAGATTCCGGGCTCGTGGTGATTCCAGAACTCGTTGCGGAAGGGCGGCTCGGTCGCGCTGCACTGGGTGACCTCGTACTGGGCGGGTGTCAGCTTCGCCTTCACTTCCGAGTCGCTCGGCTTCTTGTAGGTCATGGCCTCTCTCCTGTTAGACGTATTAAAGCACGCCCGCCGGGGCCGGCTTCTCGGCCCTTCACGTAGGCGAGCTTCTCGGCGACCTTGCCGCCGCGCACGCGCATGACGTCGACGCCGCGCACGTGGCCGCCGGCATCGTCCCAGTGAAAGACCCAGCGCACCAGGGCGCGATCGCCGGTGGCGAAGATCTCCTCGGTCTCGAACCGCGCGCCCGGAGTCGATTCGAAGAAGCGCTTCCAGAACGTCCGCACCGCGGCGGCGCCCACGAATCGCTCGCCGTCAGGCGGCGGCTGGGTGTTCTCGAAGACGCAGTCGGGCGTCATCATGGCCATCACGCCGTCCACGTCGTGGCGGTTGAACGCGTCGTTGAATCGGCGGATCGCGTCGAGCGTGGCCTTGGTCTCGGAGTCGGGCATGCTGATCCTCCCCGGGTCGATTCTGCCAGATCGACGCCGGGTCGCGCCCTGGGATACCATCGCCGCTCGATGGCGACGGGAGCCCCGGCCCCGAAGGATGCCTCCCCGATCACGGCCGCGTTGAACCGCGCGGTGCTGGCGTCGCTCCCGTTCGCCGACACCCAGGACTTCGACGACGCCCGGCGCGGCCTGGTCGCAACCTTGCCCAAGGTCGAGATCAAGAACGACCAGGGGCGTGTCGTGTGGTCGCTGCGCGACTACGCCTTTCTGGGCGACGAGCAGGCTCCGCCCACGGTCAATCCGAGTCTCTGGCGCCTGGCTCGACTCAACTTGATCCATGGCCTGTTCCAGGTGACGGACCGGATCCATCAGATCCGTGGCTTCGACATCTCGAACATGACCGTGATCGAGGGCGACCGCGGCCTCATCGTGATCGACCCGCTGGTCTCGACCGAGGTCGCCCGCGCCGCGCTCGAGCTCTACACGCAGCACCGCGGGCGGCGGCCGGTGTCGGCGGTGATCTATTCGCACAGCCACACCGACCACTACGGCGGTGTGCGCGGCGTCGTCGACGAGCGCGACGTGAGGGCCGGCAAGGTCGAGGTGTGGGCGCCCGACCGCTTCATGGAGGAGGTGGTCGCCGAGGCAGTGCTAGCCGGCACGGCGATGGTCCGGCGCGCTCAGTTCCAGTTCGGCGCGACCCTGCCGCGGGGCCCGCGCGCCCAGGTCGACGCGGGTCTCGGCAAGGGTCTCTCGCGTGGCACCGTCACCCTCATCCCGCCGACCCGCCTCATCAGGCAAGCCGTCGAGACACACCGGATCGACGGCGTCGAGATCGTCTTCCAGCTCACGCCGGAGACCGAGGCGCCGGCCGAGATGCACATGTTCTACCCGGCACTCCGGGCGCTGAACCTGGCCGAGAACGCCACCCACAATCTGCACAACGTCTATCCGATCCGCGGCGCGCAGGTGCGTGACGCCAACGCCTGGGCGAAATATCTGAACGAGGCCCGAGACCGTTTCGGCGGCGAGGTCGAGGTGGCCTTCGCGCAGCATCACTGGCCGGTGTGGGGCACCGCGCGTGTGCTGGACTTTCTCGGCAAGCAGCGCGACCTCTACAAGTTTCTGCACGATCAGACCGTGCGGCTGATGAACCACGGCTACAAGGCGGTCGAGATCGCCGAGCGTCTCACCCTGCCCAGGAGCCTCGCCGCCACCTGGCACGTCCGCGGCTACTACGGAACCTTGAGCCACAACGCGAAGTCGGTCTATCAGCGCTACGTCGGCTGGTACGACGCGAACCCCGCCACCCTCAACCCGCTCCCGCCGGTGGAGCGCGGGCGGAAGTACGTCGAGTACATGGGCGGCGCCGACGCGGTGATCCGGCGCGCGCGCGACGACTTCGCCCGGGGCGAGTACCGCTTCGTCGCCGAGGCCCTGAGCCACGTCGTCTTCGCCGATCCCGCGAACGCCGAGGCGCGCCAGCTCGGCGCCGACGCGCTCGAGCAGCTCGGCTACGCGGCCGAGTCGGCGACGTGGCGCAACGCGTATGTCCTGGGCGCGCTCGAGCTACGGCACGGTGTACCGGCGACGGTTGCGCGCGCCCCGGTGAGCCCCGACATCGTGCGGGCCATGAGCCTCGAGCTCTTCTTCGACTACCTCGGCGTGCGGCTCAACGGCGACAAGGCGGAGGGCCGGCGCATCGTCATCAACTGGGTCTTCTCGGACCTGGACCAGCGCTACGTAATGAATCTCGAGAACTGCGCGCTCACCTGTCTGGCCGACCGGCGGAGCGACGCCCCGGACGCGACCGTGACGCTCGAGCGAGCGGCGTTGAACCGGCTGGTCCTCCGAGAGGTCGCGTTCGCCGACGCCGTCGAGCGCGGCCTCGCGCGCGTGGATGGCGACGCCGCCAAGGTCGCCGACTTTTTCGCGCTGCTCGACGACTTCAGCCTGATGTTCGAGGTGGTGGAGCCGAAGCGGGAGCCGCGCGGCGCTCCAGCACCGCCTGCGTCATGACGATCCGTCGCTCCGCGCGGTTCTGCTGACCGGCCCGCACGATCGCGTCGAGCGCCTCGCCCATGATGATGCGCTGAACGCTGTGCGCGGGGATCGCGGCGGCGCTACCCGGGCCCGCGATCTCGTCGGTGACGTCCTCCCAGGCGCGCGCCTGGAATCCCGCGGCCTCGATCAGCGCGCGCATCGCGTCCGGCGCGCGCAGGAAGCTCGCCCTGGCGTCCCGCGCCCACATGACCGGGAACACGACGGGCTGGACCGGGCCGGCCATCGGCTCCTGGATGACCAGCAAGCCGCCCGGGCGCAGGACGCGCGCGAAGCCGGCGTAGAGCCGCTCCTTGTCGGCGATGTTCATCCCGCTGTTTTGCGTCCACAGGACGTCGAACGGCTCCGCGCCCACGTCGAGCGCCAGCGCATCGCCCACGCGGTGCGTGACGCCGTCGGCGAGCCCGAGACGCGCCGTCAGGGCGGCGCCGGTGCGCACGTACGCCTCGGTGAGATCCACGACGGTGACGCGGCATCCGAACTGGCCGGCCAGCGTGCGGGCCGGCCCGCCCAGCCCACCGCCCACGTCGAGCACGCGGGTGCCGGGCTTGAGGCCGGCCAGCCGCGCCAGTCGCTCGGTCGCGCCCTTGCCGCCCCCGTGGAACTGGTCGGCGGGCGCCAAATCGTCGATCGTCAGCGCGTCGACGTTCTTGCCGGCCGCGGCGAGCGCGTCGAGAATCTTCTCCTCGAGGCCGCCGCGCCCCCAGTAGGCGTTCGTCGCAGGCGCGTCGCTCCCGCTCATGGTCGTCGGCCGAAACGCTGAACGATTTCCCTAACGGACCGCAGGCTCTGCGGCGAACGCGGGGCGCACCTCCGCGGCGAATCGGCGCAGCGTTTCGAACCCGCCGGTGCTGTTGAGCAGGATGTACTCCGCTCCGACGTCGCGCAGCCGCTGGAGCTTCACGGCGATCTCGTCCGGAGTGCCGTAGAGCGCGCCGGCCTCGGCCGCCTCGAGCGTGTGCGCGTAGGTCATGATCGTCGAGTTGTTCTGCCCGTCCGGCCGTTGCGCGAGATTGTGGACGCGCTCGCGCGCGGCCATCCGCGTCTCGAGCGCCTTCTGTCGCTCGGCGGCCGTCATCGCGACGTTGAGTGATCGGGTGACCGCGACGGTCATCGGATCGAATCGACGACCGAGCGCCTCCACCTCGGTCTTGTAGAGCGCGATCCGGTCGCCGATCTGCTCGATCGGCGCGAACTGATCGAGCAGCAGGTTGTAGCCGAGCGCGGCGACTTTCTTGATCGACTGCGGGCGGCCGGCGCCCATCCACAACGGCGGATGCGGCTTCTGGGCCGTCGGTGGCTCGACGACGACGTTGTCGAACTGCCAGTACTTGCCCCGGTGGGACCACGGACGATCCGAGGTCCACGCCTTCAGCATCACCTCGAGGCACTCGTCGAACCGCTGGTCCGCCTCTTCCATCGAAATGCAGAAGCCGGCGAACTCGTTGTGCCGGTAACCCTGGCCGATGCCGAAGTCGATCCGGCCGCCGGACAGCAAATCCATGGTGGCGACCTGCTCGGCCAGCAGCACGGGATTGTGCCAGGGCAACGTGATCACGGCGGTGCCGAGCCGCAAGGTCCTGGTGCGCGCGCCGACCCACGTGAGCAGGTTCAAGGTTGCCGAGATCTGCCCGAAGCCGGTGAAGTGATGCTCGACCACGAAGGAGCTGACGTAGCCGAGCGCCTCGGCCCGCACGTTGTTCTCGACGAACTCCCTGAACCCGGCCCCGCTGTCCACGTCGGGGCCACCTCGCTTCGCCTGCGCGCTGCCGAAGAGCCCGAACCGCATCAGGCAGCTCCGTTCTGCTGGAACCAGGCGCGGAGCCGTTGCCAGCCGTCCTTCGCCGGCGTCTCCCGGTAGCTCGGGCGATAGTCGGCGTGGAAGCCGTGGGGCGCGCCGTCGTAGAGCGTGATCTCCGACGGCTTCTTCGCGGCCTTCAGCGCCGCCTGCATCTTCTCGACGTCGGCGTTGGGGATGCTCTGATCCACGCCGCCGTAGAGGCCGAGCACCGGCGCCTTCAGGCTGTCGACCAGATCGATCGGGTTCTTCGGCTGGTTCTCGTTGGTCGCCCCGGTCAGACGGCCGTACCAGGCCACGCCCGCCTTGAGCGCGGGGCTGTGCGCCGAATAGAGCCAGACGACCCGGCCGCCGTAGCAGAAGCCCGTGATCCCGAGCCGGTTCACGTCGCCCTTCTCGGTCTTCGCGAACGCGGTCGTCGAGTCGAGGTCGCTCATCACCTGCTTGTCCGACACCTTCGCGGCGGCGGCGCGCCCTTCGTCGAGCGTCGTCAGCTTGGAGACGTCGGTCGCCCGCGCGAAGAGCTCCGGCGCCACCGCGTAGTAGCCCATCTTGGCGAACCGGCGGCACACGTCCTTGATGTGCTCGTGTACGCCGAAGATCTCCTGGACGACCAGCACGGTCGGGAACGTCCCGCCCGTGGCCGGCATCGCCCGGTACGCGGGAATCTGCCCGTCAGGAGCCTGGATCTTCACCTCGCCCGCCGTGAGGCCGTTGGTATCGGTCGTGATCACGCTCTGGGCGTTCACGGGGCCGGTCGCCAGCGTGAATCCCGCGATCAGGGTCGTGGTCAAAAATCCCCGCCGCGAAAACTCGGTCGGCGGCATCAGGCCCTTCGTTTCGAAGTCGAGCTCGGGGGTCGCCATTGTTCCCTCCTGGGAAACGCTGTACCGACCCCTGAGACTAGCCGAATCACGCGGGCCCCGCCAGTGCTTGCGCGCATGGGAATGAGGCTCTACGCTCCCGGCCCATGAAGATCACGAGCGTTCGTGCGACGTGGGTGCACGTGCCGATCCCGTACGAACGACAGCACGTCAGCGACTTCGGTCGCGTCGCGTCGTTCGACTCCGTCATCGTCAACGTGCAGGCCGATAGCGGGCTCGTCGGCTGGGGCGAGGCGAAGGCCGGCGTCGGCAGCGCGGCGTCGGCGCACGGCCTCGCCGCCATCATCAACCGCGACTACGCGCCGCTGCTCGTCGGCCAGGATCCGCGCGACATCAGTCGGCTCTGGGACGTGATGTACAACACGCCGCGCGAGGGTTACGCGCTCGACCGCGGTCACGTGCTGCCGCAGCTCGGGCGACGCGGCCTCTCGATCTCGGCGATCGCCGGCGTCGATCTCGCGCTCTGGGATCTCCTGGGCAAGTCGCTCGGCGCGCCGGTCTGGCGGCTACTCGGCGGGCGCCGCGCCGAGCGCATGCCGGCCTACGCCTCCGGGGGCTGGGCCGACGAGGCCCACATCGGCGAGCAGCTCTGTGGCTACCTCGACAAGGGTGGGTTCCGCGCCGTCAAGATGCGGGTCGGCGTGATGGACGGTGAGCCGCGCGCGTCGGCGGCGCGGGTGCGCGCCGCGCGCCGGGCGCTCGGGCCCGACGTGAAGCTGATGGCCGACGCGCACGGCACGTGGACCGTCGCCGAAGCCAAGGCGTTCTGCCGGATGGTCGAAGACTGCGATCTCTACTGGCTCGAGGAGCCGGTGACCGCCGACGACAAGGCGGGCCTCGCCGAGGTCCGCCGCTCCTCGGCGGTCCCGATCTCGACCGGCGAGAGCGAATTCACCCGGCACGATTTCCGCGAGATCGCCGAGTTGCGCGGGGCGGACGTCCTGCAGCCCGACCTCGCGATCGCGGGCGGGATCACCGAGGGCGTCCGCATCGGCGCGATCGCTGCCGCGTACAACCTCCGCCTGGCGCCGCATCTCTGGTCCGGCGCGCCGGCCTTCGCGGCGGGCGTCGCGCTCGCCGCGAGCCAGACGACCGGCTTCATCCTCGAGTACTCGCTGGGCGCCAACCCGCTCCTGCACGAGCTGGTCGCCGAGAAGTTCCCCGTGGTCGACGGCCACGTCGAGATCCCCGATCGCCCGGGGCTCGGCATCACCGTCGACGAATCCTTCTTGCGCCGGTACGCGCGCGAGTAAGCGTTGCGGCTGGAGCGGGCGCGGCGGCGGTGGGGCCGGGTGCCGGGTGGGGTCGCGAGACCACGCGGCACGCGTTCGATACTCGTTTCCGGCTGGGCTCCATCTGACGGTGAAGCGTGCGTTGCCCCTTGGAGGGAACGGGTCTCGTCGACCCCACCCGGCACCCGGCCCCACCGCCGCCGCGCCCTCTTCCCGTCGCGACGACTCGCGGCGATCGGCCAGTCGAGCCTAGAGCGGAGGGGGTCAGCGGGCGGGTTCGGGAGCTGGTGCGGCGATCGCGGTGGATTTGGGGGCGTAGCTCGGTAGCAGCGATGCGAAGAACGTGGTGCAGGTCGCGAGGATGGCCAGGACGGTCAGGAGGGTCGTGAAGCCCGCGGCCTTGACGGTCGGGCCGAGGAGATAGACCGCGAGCGAGCTGACGCCGAAGCCGACGGCCAGACGAATGCCGGCCACGCGCGAGCGCATCCGGTCGTCGACGTACTGCACGATCATGGCGTCGATGAACGGGATCGCGCCGAAGACGAACACCATGAACAGCAGCATCGCGACGTAGTGCGGCCAGCCGGTGACCTGCGACGCGAACAGAAAGAGCGGCACCTGCCCGGCCGCCACCGGCACGTACACCCACTTGAGCGGTACGCGATCGATCAGCTTGCCGACGATGAGCTGCGCGAACGAGGCCACCGTGTAGACGACGGCGAGCAGCGCGCCGAGCGTGGCGGGATCGTCGACGACCCCGTGCAGGCGCTCGGCCAGGAGCTGGCCGTTTCCGTTCGTGGTGAAGTTGAAGATCAAGCTGCCCGAGATGGCGGCCAGAGTCATGACCGTCAGCACGCGGGCCAGCACCGAGCGTGGCAAGTCGACCATCTTCTGCGGCCGCTTCGCGGGCGGAACGTCCTCGCGCGGGACCACCAGCACGAACAGGACGCCGCAGACGAGCGCGATGAGGCCCGGCACCGCGAACGCGGTTCGCCAGCCGGCGTACTTCACCAGAAAGCCCGTGAGCACGGCGGCGACGGCGATACCGAGATTGCCGGCGAGCCCGTTGAGCCCGATCGTGAATCCTGGATTCTTCACACTCTGCACGAGCATGGGAATGCCGACCGGGTGGTAGATCGACGAAAACGCGCCCATCACCGTGAGCGCGAAGGCCAGCGACCAGACGTCGGGCACGGCCGCGATGGCGAGACCCGACAGGCCCATCCCAAGAAAGAAGACCACCATCATCGCGCGGCGACCCCACAGATCGCCGAGACGACCGGCCGGCAGCGAGCCGAGACCGAACAGCACGAACGCGCCGACCGTGTAGGGCATCAGATCTTGCCAGATCATGCCCCACTCGGCGGCCATGGCCGACACGGCGGTGGCGAAGATCAGCAAGAACAGATGATCGAGCGCGTGGCCGACGTTCAGGAGCAGCGCCGTCGGGCTCGCGTTCGTCATCCCGGCCGGCTCGTGGCTCATGGGCCCGGCCACGCGTCGAGCACGCCGCGCTTCAGCTTGCGCTTCTCGGCGTCGGACAGCTTGAAGTCATGGCCGTACGGCGCCGACTCGAACGAGCCGTAGCTCGGATTGGCGATCATGATCCACTCGCGCCCCCAGCGCGCCTTGTTGTCTTCCATGATCTTCAACCGCTCAGCCTCGCTGCCGCGGTACTCGTCGACGAAGTCCCCGAAGTTGTCGCCCACGTTGATCAGGATGCGATAGCTCTTGGCGATGTAGGCCCGGCGCGTCCCCTTCGCGGAGCCCCAGTCCGGCTGCTTGCGCGTCATGAGCATCGTATCGACGGTGCCGCCCATCGGGAAGCCGAACTTCTCGAGGTTCTTGCGCGTCGCCGCTTCCTCGTCGGCCGTGCGGTTGGAGAGGTAGAACACCTTCACGCCCTTCGAGTCGGCGTAGCTCGCGAACTCGAGAGCCCCGGGGATCGGCTGCGAGGTCACGGTCTTCACGTAGGCGTTCCAGGTCTTCGGGTCGAAGCTCGTGCCCTTCAGGGTCATCCAGGCCTGGTACCCCGAGTTGTCGAGGATCGACTCATCGACGTCGAGGATGATGGCCGGCGGGAGTGACTGGTAGGCGCCGGTCTGCTCCTTGGGCGCCGCCGTCCAGCTGGGATCCGCCAGCGCCTGGTCGAGCCGGATCCGGGCGAGCGCGAAGGCGGTGAGCGCGCTGGCCTTGTACTCGACCGAGCGCTGCATCCAGAGCACGGCGTTGAGGAGGTCGCTCGCCGGTGGATCGGGGGCCTGCTGAGCGAAGCTCGGCGCGCTCGACGCCAGCAGGAAGACCAGGACCAGGGTCGTCATCAGCCATCCGCCCCGTGAGCCGTTGCCGGTCGCAGCGATCATCGTGCTCCTCCAGTCGCGGTGCGCGCTGCGGGCCGTCGCGGCGCTGGGGCCCCGCCAGCCGAGGCGCGACTCTGAATCAAGGGCGCCGAGTCGCGCGCAACGGGCGCAGGCACGGCTCCAGGTCCTCGTAGCGACTCACGATAGCACCGCCGCTCTCGTGGATGAAGAACTCGACCTGGAGGTTGACGGTGGACCCCTCGTTGTCGGCGCTCAGCCGGAAGTCCCCGCGGTAGCCGACGATCAGCTTACCGCGCGCGAACGCGTAGCCGATCTCCGCCGCGGTGCCGCTGTCGACGTCGGTGCCGTCGAGAATCGCGACGACACCGTGGGCGGCGTCGATCGCGGCGCGATTGGTCGCGCCCATCTCGCGGTTGAGCTTCCGCCAGGCTTCGCGCCTCTCGGACCCGTACGGCAGCCGCTGCACGGCCTCGATCTTGTGGGGATCGGTCAGGGTCCAGGGATCGAGCACCTCGTAGCCGAGGCCCGCCACGAACGGCACGAACACGGAATTGTAGAAGTGCCGCCCGGCTTCGGAGAAGCCGAGTGGACCGGCCATGTAGATCTTCGCCGCGGTCGGCATCCGCCCGAGCATAGCCCACCCCGCGCCGCAACCGCGACCCCAACGAAGCGCCGCGCGGCGGCTTGGGGCACGAACGGCGAGATGCTATATCATCGGGGCGCCGGTCGATCGACGCACACAAGGAGCGCGGACATGCTCACCTCGAGATCGCTCAGCGCCGCCATCGCGGTCCTCGTCACGCTGGCCGAGGTGGGCCCCGTCGCGGCTCAGGAGTTCTCGCCCGCCGTCGTGTTCGACATGGGCGGGAAATTCGACAAATCCTTCAACGAGGCGGCGTACGCCGGGGCCGAGCGTTTCAAGAAAGAGACCGGGATCGCGTATCGCGAGTTCGAGGTGACCAACGAGGCCCAGCGCGAGCAAGCGCTGCGCAACATGGCGCGTCGCGGCTCGACGATCGTCGTGGGGATCGGCTTTTCCCAGGCGAGCGGCATGGAGAAGGTCGCCAAGGAGTTCCCGAACCTCAAGTTCGCCATCGTGGACGCGGTCGTCGAGCTGCCCAACGTCCAGTCGATCGTGTTCAAGGAGCACGAGGGCTCGTTCCTGGTCGGCATGGCCGCGGCGATGGCGTCGAAGACCGGCAAGGTCGGGTTCGTCGGCGGCATGGACATCCCACTGATTCGCCGATTCGCGCTCGGCTACGAAGAAGGCGCCAGGTACGTCAATCCGAAGATCGAGATCTTCCAGAACATGACCGGCACGACGCCCGCGGCCTGGAACGATCCCACGCGCGGCGGCGAGCTGGCGCGGAGCCAATTCGATCGCGGCGCCGACGTCGTCTACGCGGCGGCGGGCGCCACCGGGCTCGGCGTGCTGCAGGCCGCGAAGGACAAGGGCCGGCTCGCCATCGGCGTCGACTCGAACCAGAACCACATCCATCCCGGGACGATCCTGACCTCGATGATCAAGCGCGTCGACCTCGCGGTGTACGAGACGTTCAAGACCGCGAAGGAAGGGATCTGGAAGCCGGGCGTCCGCTCGCTCGGCGTGGCCGAGGGCGGCGTCGGCTACTCGGTCGACCAGTACAACCGGACTCTCATCACCGCCGACATGGAGAAGCGGCTGCAGCAGGCCCGCGCCGACATCGTGGCCGGCAAGATCAAGGTCACCGACTATATGGCTAAATAGCTCGGAGGGGGGCTTCGCCCCCCTTGAATTCGGAGGGGGCCTCGACGGCCCCCTCCGATGCCTCCCCCACTCGATTGCGGCGGCAAAGCCGCCGCTCGGAGCGGACTGATAAACGCTGACGTAAACGCGGACGCGGCCCCGACGATCGAGCTGCGGGGAATCGACAAGTGGTTTGGCGCCGTCCACGCCAACCGCGACGTGACGCTTTCCGTGGGGGCGGGCTCGATCCATGGCATCGTCGGCGAGAACGGCGCCGGCAAGTCGACTCTGATGGGCATCCTCTACGGCTACTACCAGCCGGACCGCGGCGAGATCCTCGTGCGCGGTCGACCGGCGGTGATCAAGAGCCCACAGGACGCGCTGGCGGCGGGCATCGGCATGGTGCACCAGCACTTCATGCTGGTCGAGCCGTTCACGGTGCTGGAAAACGTGGTGCTCGGCGTCGAGGGCGGCTTCAGGCTCGGCGCCGGGATGAACCGGGCGCGCGCCGAGCTCGCACGCCTGGGCCGTGAATACCATCTGGAAGTCGATCCCGACGCGCGCGTCGCGGACCTCGGCGTCGGGCATCGCCAGCGCGTCGAGATCCTCAAGGCGCTCTACCGCGGCGCCGATCTCCTCATCCTCGACGAGCCGACCGCCGTGCTGACGCCTCAGGAGGCCGATCACCTCTTTCGAATCCTCGCCTCGCTGCGCAACGAGGGCAAGACCGTGCTCCTCATCACGCACAAGCTGCGTGAAATCCGCGACGCGACCGACGTCGTGACCGTGATGCGTCAAGGCAGCGTCGTCGCCACCTTGCCCACCGCGGACACGACGCCGGAGCAGCTGGCCGAGCTGATGGTGGGACGCAAAGTCCTCCTGCGCGTCGACAAGACGGCCTCGCGACCCGGCGAGCCGGTGCTCGAGGTGAAGGATCTCGTCGTCGAGGACGGTCTCGGCGTCGCGCGGGTCAAGGGCGTCGGCTTCACCCTGCGACGGGGCGAGATCGTCGGCGTGGCCGGGGTCGCCGGGAACGGCCAGTCGGAGCTGCTCGAGGCGCTCGCCGGGATCCGGCCGGTGAAGTCGGGACAGATCCGCTTGAAAGCCGGCGCCCTCAGCGACGCCGCGGCGCGCTCGCCAAAACGCTTGCGCCGACTCGGGCTTGCCCACGTGCCCGAGGATCGGCATCGCATGGGCCTGGTCATTCCGTTCGCGGCGCGCGAGAGCGCGATCCTCGGCTACCACGACGAGTCCACCTACAACGGGCCGATCCGTCTCCACCGCTCGGCCGTCGCTTCGAGCTTCGAGCGCCAGGTGGCCGAGTACGATATCCGGCCCGGCAACGGCGTGCTGCCGACGTCGGCCTTCTCGGGGGGCAACCAGCAGAAGATCGTGCTGGCCCGCGAGCTCGACCGGAATCCCGACCTCCTGCTGATCGGGCAGCCGACGCGCGGCGTCGACATCGGCGCGATCGAGTTCATCCATCGCCGGCTGGTCGCGCTGCGCGACGCCGGCAAAGCGCTCTTGCTCGTTTCGGTCGAGCTCGACGAGATCCTCGCCCTGGCCGATCGTATCTTAGTGATGCACGACGGCCGCCTCGTCGGCGACGTGGCGCGCGCCGAGGCCAGCGAACGCACGCTCGGCCTGATGATGGCGGGCCTGCCGGCGACTTCCAACTAAGGAGACTGCACGTGCTCTTCACATGTCCCGGTCCGGTCGCGCGCGGCGGCGATTCACGAAAGGCCAAGGGCCGTCGGCGGCACCTCTGCATCGACGTTCACTGCCACGTCCACTACCCGCCCGCCGACGAGATGGTGAAGGACGTCTTCCGGCGCGAGAGCGAGCCGGCAATGCGATTCACGAACGAGCTCTCACGCGCGACGAATCAGCAGCAGGCGCAGAACGTGCTCACGTGCCTCACGTCCGTCGAACAGCGCCTCAAGGACATGGACAAGATGGGCGTAGACGTGCAGGCGATCTCGTGCTCGCCGTTCCAGTTCATGTATTCGCTCGATCCCGAGCACGGGCGCCGGACCGCCCGCGCCATCAACGAGAACCTCGCGGCGATCGTCCAGAAGCACCCCGACCGCTTCGTCGCGCTGGCCGACGTGCCGCTGCAGGCGCCCGACCTGGCCGCGGAAGAGCTCGAGTACTGCGTCAAGCGCCTGGGCTTTCGCGGCGTGGAGATCGGGACGAACGTCGTCGGCCAGGAGATCTCGCGGGGGCGCGACGCCTTCTGGGCCAAGGCGCAGGAGCTCGACGTGATGGTGTTCATGCATCCGAACGGCTTCACCGGCGGCGAGCGGCTCTCGGACCACTACTTCATCAACATCATCGGCAACCCGCTCGACTCGACGGTGGCGATCGCCCACCTCGTATTCGACGGGATCCTCGAGCGCTACCCGAGGCTGAAAATCGTATCGGCGCACGGCGGCGGCTACGTCTCGCACTACCCGGCCCGGATGGACCACGCCTGGGGCGCCCGCGTCGACCCGCGCACGGTGCTGAAGAAGAAGCCGCGCCAGTCGCTCGCCAAGCTCTACTTCGACACGATCGTGTTCGACCGCGAGCAGCTCCGGCACCTGGTGAACCTGTGGGGGGCCGACCACATCGTCGTCGGCACGGACTACCCGTACGACATGGGCTGGTACGATCCGCGCGGATTCGTCGACGGCTGCAAGTTCCTGAATGACGCCGACCGCGCGAAGATTCTCGGGCTGAACGCGGCGGGGCTCCTGAAGCTGAAAGCGCGCCGGACTACCTGAGCGCCGCCTCCGGCGTGCCGTCCTTCCACGGCAGCGCCACGTCATACGAGCGCCGCAGGCAATCGTCCGGAAGGCACTCGATCGGCGTGAAGTCGCGGTGCGCGATGTACTCCGGCCGCTTGAAGCGCCGGATATGATTGGACACCGCGCAGAGGCTCAGGTAGACGCTCACCCGGTTCCACGGTGAGAGGTTCGACGTCGAGGCGTGGACCAGGCAGGAGTGAAACATGATCATCGACCCGCCCGGTCCTTTGGGCGCCACCAGACCGCCGCGCTCGATCAGCCTGGTGATGGTCGCGTGGTCGATGGTCCACAGGGGATAGCTCGTCGTGGTCGTGTCGTGCCCGGCGTCGAGCACGCCCAGCTTGTGGCTGCCCGGGATGAACATCAGCGGGCCGTTGAACTCGTTGACCGCGTCGAGGAAGATGGCCACGTTCATCGCGCGCGCCTCGGGCATCTGGTCGTCGTTGAACCAGGTGCCGAAGTCCTGGTGCCACTGCCACACGTCGCCATCGAAGGCCATCTTGCCGTTGATCTTGAACTGGTGCATGTAGACCGGCTCGCCGAAGACCTGGACCACCGGCCCGATCATCCGCGGATGACGCGCCAGCCGCGCGAAAGGCGCGCTGTACATGTGCGCGGCGAAGTTCGTCCGCACCGCGTCGCTGCCCTTCTCGCGCACGTTCTCCGGTCGGCGCTGGGCGTAGAGCGCCGGCACCTCGTCGGTGAGGGTCTTGATCTCTTCGGGCGTGAACAAGCTCGGGAAGAAGAGATAGCCGTCGCGATCGAACTGCTCGAGCTGCGCCGAGGTGAGCTTCATAGTGTCATCCTTTCACCGGCCTCATCGACGGCATCAGGATAGCAGGATCCCCGGGCCTCACTCGAGCACCTGATCGGCACGCAGCAGCACCGGTGACGGGATGGTCAGGCCGAGCGCCTTGGCGGCCTTGAGATTGACGACCAGCTCGAATCGGCTGGACTGCTCGACCGGCAGCTCCGCCGGCCTGGCACCCTTGAGGATCTTGTGCACGAGGCCGGCGGCACGGTGGTAGAGCTCGGCAAGGCTGGGCTCGAACGACATGAGGCCGCCGGCCGAGACGAATTCGCGCATCCCGTACATGACCGGCAGCCGATGCTTCGCCGCGAGCTCGACGATGCGCTCCCGGTAGGTAATCAGCACGAAATCGCGCATCACGACCAGGCCGTCGAGGCGCTCCCGCCGGGCTGAATCGAAGACCGCCTCGACGTCTCCCGGCCCCTGGACCCCGAGCCGCACGATCTGCAAGCTCAGCCGGCGCCCCATCGCCTCGACGTCCTTCAGCATCGGAACGTAGACGGGATTGCTCGGATTCGAGACGGTCGCGACACGAGAGGCCCGGGGCACCACCTCCTTGAGGAGCTGGAGCAGCTTGCCCACGGTCTCTTCGGAGAGAAACGTGGAGCCGGTGACGTTCCCACCGGGCCGCGCGAGGCTCCCGACCAGCCCGACCCCGACCGCGTCACCCACGCCGACGAAGACAATGGGAATCGTCGTCGTCGCCTGCTTCGCGGCCAGCGCGGCCGGGGTGCTCCAGGCGGAGAGCACCACGTCGACCTTGCTCCGCGCGAGCTCGGCCGCGAGCGCGGGCAAGCGGTCGTACTTGCCGTCGGCCCAGCGGTACTCGAAGGCGAGGTCTGCGCCTTCGACGTGGCCGAGCTCGCGCATGGTGTCGCGGAAGACCTGGAACGACGGCGCCGGACCGTCGGATTGAGAAAATGGCGAGAGCACACCGATCCGCGAGATCTTCCGCGCCTGTGGGGCAACGGCGCCGGGAACGGTGAGCGCGCCCACCAGAGCGAGGCCGATGAACGCGCGCCAATGCCTCACGCGCCGGTCCCGCTGACCTCGTCGATTGCGCCGAGTGCGCCGCCCGCGACGACTGTCACGTCTTCGGGGCTTTGCGCGCGATCGCGGCGATGGCGTCGGCGAAGTTCACCTGGCTGTCGTCCTGAGGCTCGTAGCCGATCTTCGTCTTGGCGCTGGCCAGGCTCCAGAAGCGGTGTGTGTTGCCGCTGATCCCGTAGACGATCAGGAACGGTACGCCGTTCTCGTCCTCGATGTCGGGCGTCTCCACCATGCGGATCGCCTGCTGGACCTGATCGCGCCGCGAGAGATAGGCGCCGAGCGCCCGATGCATCACCTTGATGTCCCCGGGCTTCACGTGCTCGATGTCGTCGTCGCGCGGCCCGCCGATGCGCCACTGCACGACCTCGAGCTTCTTGCCGTCGACCTTCCCGGTGGCGAAGACGAAGCCGAGCAGCTCGTACGCCGCCTTCGCCCAGCCGTACCAGTTGTCCGAGCGCGGGGGCATCTCGGGCGTGACCATGTCGACGCGCCCGTCCCAGACGAGGCGCTCGTAGTAGTCCGCCGCGTGATTGGAGCTGGCGACCACCACGCGGCGCACCCCCTCCTCGAGGGCGACACGATAGACGTTGTAGGCGAGGGCGACGTTCTGGTGCTCGGCCCAGAACTTCGCGTCGTTGTTCTCCTGCCACGTCGTGGCGTCCATCCCCGGCGCGCGCACGTAGCCCAGGTGGATCACCGCGTCGGCGCCGCGGAAGTGCTGGCGATACTGATTGCGATCGGGATTGGTCAGGTCGGCGACCACGAGGCCCGCCACCTTCTCGCCGCTCCTGGTCGTGGCGATGACGTCGATCGGCACCACGTCCCACCGCTCGGCGAGCTCCTTGAACATGCGCTGGCCGACATAGCCGGCCGCTCCGGTGATCACGACACGCCTCTTGGCCATTGGCTCGTCTCCCTTCAGCCTGAGCTCCTTCAGCCCTGAACTATGGATGCCCCGCCGTGGCTCGTCAACGCCATGTCACCCGGCCCCACCCTTTCGCGTCTCCGGCGCGTATAACCATCATGAGCCCGCACCCTTCGAGAGAAGTGGGATCATAACCCTGGTGGCAACGTGAGCAGAACCGAGACGTCGACGACCATGGTCGAGCGCATCGCCACGGTCGACTGGCGCGGCATCGCCGCCGCGCTCGACGCACACGGCTGCGCCGTCGTGAAGGCGCTCGTCTCGCCCGAGGCATGCGCCGCCCTGGCGGCGAGTTACGAGATCGAGGACGCGTTCCGCTCGCGGATCGTGATGGCCCGTCACGGCTTCGGCAGCGGCGAGTACAAGTACTTCGCCTATCCGCTTCCTCCCGTGGTCAGCGAGCTCCGTGGGGCCATGTACCCGCCGCTGGCCGACATCGCGAACCGCCTGAACGAGGCGATGGGCATCGACGTGCGCTACCCGGCGGCCCTCGAAAAGTTTCTCGATCGCTGTCATCGCGCCGGGCAGACCAAGCCGACCCCCCTCGTCCTGCGCTACGCCGAGGGCGACTACAACTGCCTGCACCAGGACGTGTACGGCGAGCACCTCTTTCCCTTGCAGGCCACCGTGCTCCTCTCCGCGCCGGGGCGAGATTTCACCGGCGGCGAGTTCGTCCTGACCGAGCAGCGGCCGCGCATGCAGTCCCGCGCCGAGGTCGTGCCGCTCGAGCAAGGAGATTGCGTCATCTTCCCGGTGCGCCATCGGCCGGTGCGCGGCGCGCGCGGAAGCTATCGCGTCACCATGCGCCACGGCGTGAGCCGTCTGCGCTCGGGCCACCGTCACACGCTCGGCATCATCTTCCACGACGCCCGATGACTCGCCCTCGCGAAGCGGCGAGCGGAGATCTGTTCACGGGCGTGCCGGCCGGTGGCAGCGGAGCGGAGCCGCTCGCGGAGGGCGCCACCATCCTCAGGCGATTCGCCGAGCCGACGGCGAAGGGACTCATCGAGACCATCGCGGACGTCACGGCGGCTTCGCCGTTTCGCAACATGGTCACGCCCGGCGGCTACACGATGTCGGTCGCGATGACCAACTGCGGCCGCCTGGGCTGGGTGACCGACCGTACCGGCTACCGATACGACACGATCGATCCGACGACGCGACGGCCCTGGCCGGCGTTGCCCGCGAACTTTCACGATCTCGCCACCCGCGCCGCCGCCGAGGCCGGATTCGCCGGCTTCGAGCCCGACGCGTGTCTGGTCAATCGCTACGAGCCCGGCACGGCTCTCGCTGCACCAGGACCGTAACGAGCGCGACTTCGGCGCGCCGATCGTCTCGGTCTCTTTGGGGTTACCGGCAGTGTTCCTGTTCGGTGGCGCGCGCCGTCAGGATCGGCCGCGTCGGGTCCGGCTCGAGAGCGGTGACGTCGTCGTGTGGGGAGGTCCAGCCCGGCTCACCTTCCACGGCGTCGCGCCGCTGGCCGAGGGCGAGCATCCGCTCACCGGCCGCCACCGGATCAATCTGACGTTTCGGAAAGCCGGCTAGCGGGATTCGACGACACGGCGCTATGCTGTCGGTCCCGAGCGCGGCCAACGAGCGGCACTCGGATACCGGGAGGGCACGGTGAAGATCGCGCGCGTCGAGCCGTTTCACGTGGAGTGGGGCGCCGGCCGCAACCGTAGCGCCTGGGTGCGCATCTGGACGGACGCCGGCGCCTATGGCCTCGGCGAGGCGAGCCCGATGGTGCACGGCAACGCCTCGCTCGAGATCATCGCCAGCGCGTTCACGCCCATGCTGCTCGGCGCGGATCCCCTCGAGCCGCGGGTGATCCAGGACCGGCTCTTCCACGAGCACATCAAGGTCGGCCCGGAGGGCGCCTATGCCGGCGCGCTGGCCGCCATCGACATCGCGCTGTGGGATCTCAGGGGCAAGGTCCTCGGCCAGCCGGTGTGGAAGCTACTCGGCGGGGCGTGGCGACACGAGCTGCCCTTCTACGCCTCGATCGGCGGCAACGGCCAGCGCAGCGTGGACGAGGTGTGCCGCGTGGTCGAGAAGTGGCTCGAGCTCGGACCGGCGCAGGTGAAGATCCGCTTCGACGCCGACAAGACGGCCCGCGACGTCGATCTCGCGGGCGATATCGCCAAGGCCCGGGCCGTGCGCACGCTCGTCGGCGACGGCTTCCCGCTCGCCTTCGACTCGAACAACGGCTATTCGGTTCAGGGCGCGATCCGCGTCGGGCGCGCGCTCGAAGAGCTCGGGTACGTGTGGTTCGAGGAGCCGGTGCAGCACTATCACGTGGAGAGCTTCGCGAAGGTGGCCGCGGCCCTCGACATCGCCGTCTCGGCCGGCGAGCAGGAATACACGCTGCAGGGTATCAAGCGGCTGATCGAGGCCGGCGTGGACATCGTCCAGCCGGACATCGTCAAGACCGGCGGCTTCACCGGCCTCGGGGACATGGCCGCGCTGGCGCGCGCCTACGGCGTCGATTTCGTGCCGCACCAGACGCAGCCCTCGATCGGCCACACCGCGAACCTGCACTTCGTGGCGTCGCTCACCCACTCGCACCACCCGGCCGAGTACAACGGGCCACGCCAGGTGCAAGACGTCGTATTCCGAACACCCGTGCGGCCCGTCAACGGGAAGTTCGTGCTCTCGGACGCGCCGGGGCTCGGGCTCGAGCTCGACGAGACCGAGCTGCGAAAGCGCATGATCCCCTGGACCTCGTCCGCGCGCGGGGCCGGCGCCCAGTAGGACCAAGGTCCACTAGGTAGCGCTCCACGGCGTCGACGTCAGGCGCAGGAAGCGGCTGGCGTTCTCCGACATCAGCTTGCGCGTCGCCTGCTCGCCGAGCACCTCGCGCCACGCGATCACCGCGTCGGCGTGATCCGGGAAGATCGTCTCCGGGTGCGGGTAGTCCGAGGCGAACATCAGTACGTGATCGCCCAGGAGGTCGATCGCGGCCTTCGTCAGCGCCACTCCTTCGGAGAGATCGATGCTCGCGAAGACGCGCCCGGCCTGCGCGTACTCGAGCGGCGTGTGCTTCAGCGCGGGAGACACCGAGCCGCGCACGTAGTCGATCTGTCTCGTCAGCCGCACGAGCCAGTGCGGCAGCCAGCCGTGCCCGCTCTCCAGGGCGCCCACCCGCAGACGCGGATACCGATCGAGCATCCCGCCCATCAGCATGAACGAGAGAAACCGCTGTCCGCCCCAGGTCTGGCCGGCGCAGCGGCCCATCGCGGGATTGTCCCAGATGTCGCGGTAGCCGGGGAAGTACGGCGTCTCGATCGTAAACGCGTGGTACATGATCGGCAGGTCGGCTTCGTCGGCGGCCGCCCAGATCGGCTCGAGGTCAGGATCGTCGATCGGCATGCCCTCGGGCAGGAGCGGCCACACCGCGGCGACCCAATCTTCCCGCGCGTGCTCCTTGATCGTCTGCGCGCTCCAGGCCGGATCGCTGGCGAGTGCCAGGACCATGCTCTTCAGGCGCCGCGTGTCCGCCGAGCAATAGTCCGCCATGTAGCGGTGATACGCGCGGTAGAGACCGTGCGCCAGATGCGGGGCGAGCGCCGGCGCGCCGTAGGCCCAGGGCCCGGGAATGATGAAGTCGATGTCCCGGCCCTCGAGGTCCATGTCGCGCAGCCGGCCACGCCCGTTGTCCTCGGCGACGCGTGGTGTGATGGGCTGCCGCGTGACCATCTGGGTGCGCCCGGACAGAAAGCCGCGGTCACCGTCGGCCGCCGCGGCCGGAGCCGCTTTCGCTCCGGCCACGCGCTGCAGGCGAACCGGCTTGACCGACAGGATCGTGGCCGAGCCGACGTCCTCGGCGTCGCCGCGACCGGAGACCGTCTTGACGGTGCGCCGGTAGGGCTGGAGGTCGTCGATCCGCCGCTGGAGCTCCTTGTCCGCGTAGCGCAGCAACACGTCGAGGGACGGATTCACGTGAGTGTCCGAATCGATCACTCGAAAGCCTTGTCTCATCACGCCCTCCGCGCCTGCGACAGTATCACGGAGAGAGGCTTGATCGCCGCGCCGCCCGACGCGATTCTGCTACGATCCCGCAGTGCTGCGCGCCCACCCCGCGTTCGCCCTCCTCTGGTGTTCGCGGATCCTGGCCAACGTCGCATTCAACATCCTGGGCGTCGCGGTCGGCTGGCAGCTCTACGACCTGACCGGCAGCGCGCTCGACCTCGGCCTGGTCGGCCTCGTGCAGTTCGCGCCGATCGCCCTGCTCACCCTGGCCGTGGGACAGGCCGCCGACCGCTACGATCGCCGCCTGATCACCTCGATATGCCAGTTCGTGCAGGCGGCCGCCGCCGCCGCGCTCGTGATGGGCACGGTCTCCGGCTGGCTCTCCAGCTCGAGCATCTTCGCGATCGTGGCGCTGGTCGGCACCGCACGCGCATTCGAGAACCCGACCACGACCGCGCTGGTGTCCGAGGTGGTGCCTCGGCCGCTCATCGCCCGCGCGATGGCCTGGCTGGTGTCGGCGACTCAGACGGCGCGGATCGTCGGACCGGCGCTCGGCGGCTTCCTCTACGTGGTCGGGCCCGGCACGACCTACCTCACCGCCGGCGGGCTGTACGTCGTCGCGGGCGCGTGCGCCGCGATCATCCGCGCCCGGCGCGCGACGCGGACCTTGGAGCCGGTCATGCTCGAGAGCGTCCTCTCGGGGCTCGTGTTCATACGCGGCCAGCGCGTGCTCCTGGGCGTCATGTCGCTCGACATGTTCGCGGTGCTGCTCGGCGGCGGCGCCACGGCCTTGCTGCCGATCTACGCGCGCGACATCCTGGGCACCGGGCCCGGAGGGCTCGGGCTCTTGCGCTCGGCGCCGGCCGTCGGCGCGCTGGTGACGTCGATATTCCTCGCGTACCGTCCGCTTCGCTGGCGCATCGGGAGAACCCTGTTCCGCGTGATCATCATGTTCGGCGTGGCCACCGTCGTGTTCGGCGTCTCGTCTCATTTCGCCGTGTCGCTGATCGCGCTCGGCGTTCTGGGCGCGGCCGACGTCGTGAGCGTCGTGATCCGCTCCTCGCTCGTGCAGATCCGGACGCCCGTCGCGATGCTCGGTCGCGTGAGCGCCGTGCACTCCTTGTTCACGGGCACCTCGAACCAGCTGGGGGCCTTCGTGTCGGGCTCGATCGCCGCCCTCATCGGAGCAGTCCCCGCCGTCCTCCTCGGCGGTCTCGGGACCATCGGCATCGCCGCGCTCTGGATGTTCCTCTTCCCCGATCTCCGGCGCATCCGCGACTTCGACGAATAGGTTGGCGCGGGCCACAGTAGTGCCTCATCTTCACGCAGCGCCGTTTCGCGCGCTAGAATCGCGGGAGCCCACGATGCCACGAACGAATCACCGGTGGCGTCACCTCCTTCCCTCGATCGCTCTGGCGATCGTGCTGGGCGGTTGCATCGCGGGGCTCCGTCGCGGTGACGACGTTGACGGCGACTGGCCGGCGTATGGCAACGACGCCGGCGGCACGCGCTACTCGCCGCTGGCGCAGATCGATCGAGGCAACGTCGGCCGGCTTCGCGTCGCGTGGACGTACCGGACGGGCGACACCACCGGAACGGCGAGCAGCCACGTCGCCTTCGAGGCCACGCCCATCGTCGTCGACGGGACGCTCTACCTCAGCACCCCGTTCGGCCGCGTGATCGCGCTGGACCCGGAGACGGGCGCCGAGCGCTGGACCTACGACCCGAACATCGACCGCTCGCGTCCCTTCGCCGTGGCGGTCTCACGCGGCGTCTCGACCTGGCTCGATGCCGCCGCCGAGCCTGGACGCGCGTGCCGTCGGCGCATCTTCATCGGGACCATCGACGCCCGGCTCATCGCGCTCGACGCGGCCACGGGCGTGCCGTGCGCGGATTTTGGCCGCGGCGGAGAGGTGAATCTCACCGACGGCATCTCCCTCGGCGCGCGCTTCCCGCCGGAGCATTCTTCGCGGTCCCCAGCACCCGGCGGGTGCGCGTGCTATCAGGTGACATCGCCGCCGGCCATCGTGAACGGGCTCGTGGTGATCGGCTCGACCATCGGCGACAACCGCGTGGTGGAGGTCGAGCGCGGGGTGGTGCGCGCCTACGACGCGCGCTCCGGCGCGCTGCGCTGGACGTGGGACCCGGTCCCGACACGCGCGTCCGATCCCGCCGCCGACACCTGGAAGAATGAGAGCTGGCGCCGCAACGGCGCCGCCAACGTGTGGTCGGTGATGTCGGTCGACGTCGAGCGGGGCCTCGTCTTCGCCCCGACGAGCAGCCCGAGCCCGGACTATTACGGCGGCGAGCGGCTCGGCGCGAACGCCTACGCCGACTCGGTGGTGGCGCTCCGCGCCGCGACGGGCGAGGTTGTCTGGCACTTCCAGATGGTGCATCACGACCTCTGGGACTACGACGTCCCCGCTCAGCCGAGCCTCGTCACCGTGGTGCGCGACGGCCGGCGGGTGCCCGCCGTCGTCGTCGGCACCAAGATGGGACACATCTTCGTCCTGCATCGCGAGACCGGCGCGCCGCTCTTCCCCGTCGAGGAGCGCCCCGTCCCGCGGAGCACGGTGCCGGGAGAGGAAGCGTGGCCGCCTCCGAGCTTCGAGGGCACCATCGTGCTTCCTGGGATCACTGGCGGCACGAACTGGGGCGGCCTCCCGCATGATCGGTCCGCGGGCTGATGATCGCCAACCTGTCGCATATCGCGTTCGTGATCACGCTGGTCCCGCGCGAGCAGCTCCAGCGCGAGTGGGCGGCCATCCCGCCGAGCGTACGGCGGCAGTACTCGCCGCAACGCGGAACGCCGTACCCGTCCGCGTCCAGCTGCTGACATCGCCCGGTGGGATCCTCTGCAACCCGCCGCCGTGGGGCACGCTGGCCGCGGTGGATCTCACGAGCGGAGACGTCCGCTGGGAGGTGCCGCTCGGCAGGACGCCTGAGCTGTCGGCGGTTCCCGAGGCGCGCCACTGGGGCTCGCCGAATTATGGTGGCACCCTCACCACCGCGGGCGGGCTCGTGTTCATCGCGGCGGCGCGCGATACCGCGCTGCGCGCCTTCGACGTCGAGACGGGCACGGTGCTGTGGGAGGCGGACCTGCCGACGAGTGCCCAGGCGACGCCGATGACGTACCGGTCGGCGAGCGGCAAGCAGTTCGTCGTGATCGCGGCGGGGGCCACACGGGGTTCGGGACCAACCGCGGCGATCACGTCGCGTTCGCGCTGCCGTGAAGCAAGAGGGGCGTGCATCCGTTTGAAAGTGATGCCCTACCACACGGCGCTGGCGTCGACATCATCGCTTCGGGGCGCGATAATCCCGGGGTGACGGCTTCGGGTCGCGCGCGGCTCGGCTGGGTCGCTCCGGCACTGCTGCCGGCGATCAATCTGGCGCTCGCGCTGCTACTCTCCGCGGTGGTGGTCCTCGTGATCGGCGAAAGTCCCACGCGCGCGCTGCGGCTGCTGGCGAGCGGCGCGTTCGGCAATGCCGAGGCGATCGGCTACACGCTCTACTACGCGACCAACTTCGTCTTCACCGGCCTGGCCGTCGCCGTCGCGTTTCACGGCGGTCTCTTCAACATCGGCGCCGAAGGCCAGGCATACATCGGCGGGCTCGGCGTGGCGCTGCTCTGCCTCGGCGCCGGCAGCTGGCCGACCGTGCTGGTCATCGTCGCCGCCGTCGTCGTCGCGGCGGCGGGCGGCGCCGCGTGGGCGTTCGTGCCCGCCTGGCTCCAGGCCAAGCGCGGGAGCCACGTCGTGATCACGACGATCATGTTCAACTTCATCGCCTCGGCGGTGATGACGCATCTCCTCGTCAACGTCCTGATCAAGCCGGGCCAGCAGTCACCGGAGACGCGCGAGTTCGCGCCGAGCGCGTGGATGCCGCAGCTCCACGATCTGGCTCGATCGATCGGCTGGGAGATCGGCCGCTCGCCGGTGAATCTCTCGCTGATCCTGGCGCTGGCGATGGGAGGCCTCGTCTGGCTCTATCTCTGGCACACGCGCTGGGGCTACGAGCTGCGCGCCCTCGGCCACAACGAGAGGGCCGCGATCTACGGGGGCATCCAACCCGCGCGCACGGTGATCGTGGCCCTGTCGATCTCGGGCGCGCTGGCCGGGCTGATGAGCCTCAACGAAGTGATGGGCGTGCAGCATCGCCTGCTGCTGAACTTTCCGGGCGGCGCCGGCTACGTCGGCATCGCCGTGGCGCTGATGGGCCGCAACCATCCCGTCGGCATCGTGATCGCCGCGGTGCTGTTCGGCGCGCTCTATCAGGGCGGCTCGGAGCTCTCGTTCGACATGCCGAAGCTCACGCGCGATCTGGTCGTGGTGATCCAGGGGCTGATCATCCTGGTCTGCGGTGCCCTCGAGCACGCGCTGCGCGCGCCGCTCGACTCCCTCTTTCGCCGCCCGGCGCGCGCGAGCGCCGGAAGCTGACGAGAGCGCGCGTGAGCGACAGCGGTCTGCTCCTGGCCCTCCTCGCCGCGGCGACGGCGCGCGGAGCCACGCCGCTGGTGCTGGCGGCGCTTGGCGGGCTCTTCGCCGAGCGCTCGGGCATCGTCGACATCGGCCTCGAGGGCAAGATGCTGGCCTCGGCGTTCGCCGCGGCCGCGACTGCGGCCGTGACCGGATCGGCGTGGGCCGGCCTGGCCGCCGGCATCGCCGCGGCCGTAGTCGTCGGGCTCGTGCACGGCTTCGCCTGCATCACGCACCACGGCAATCAGGTCGTGTCCGGGATGGCGTTGAACATCACCATCTCGGGCCTGACCGTCGTGCTCGGCTACGCGTGGTTTCACGAGGGCGGTCAGACGCCCCTGCTCGGCCCCGGCGCCCGCTTTGCGCCGATCGAGCTTCCGGGTGTGTCGGCGCTCGGGGCCATTC
>QHSQ01000234.1 GCA_003221615.1 Candidatus Rokuibacteriota bacterium
ACGAGGCGAATACGAAGGCGTCCTTGAACGCCGGCGGCAAGTAGACGACGGTCACGCTCTGGATCACCCCAACGAGGAGCGCGGCGAGCAGCGTGCCCAGGATGCTGCCGAACCCGCCGAGCGCGACGATGGCGTAGGCCAGCACGGTGAACTGCAGGCCGACCTGAGGATAGACGGAGAAGAAATTGACCAGAATTGCGCCCGCGACGGCCACCAACCCAGCGCCCAGGCCCCAGGCTACCGCGAACATGCGCTGCGGCCGGATGCCGACGAGCCGGGCGGCGTCGCGGTCCTCGCTGGTGGCCTGCAGGGCCAGGCCGAACTCCGTACGCTCGATGAGCAGATAGAGCGCCAGGAAGAGCAGCAGCGCCAGCCCGGCGGCGAGAAGCAGCGGCATCGCGAACGTGAGCCCGAGCAGGGAGAGCTTGGCGCCGCCGAGCCGCACGAGGAGGCTGTCGTTGACGAAGCGGTAGTCGCTGGTGAAGCCGGCGACCACCGCGTTCTGCAGCAGGAAGAGCAGACCGATCGTCGCGAAGATCTGTGTGAACGGGTCGCCCCCCTGCACGCGGCGCATGAGGTGGCGATAGACGAGCACGCCGAAGGCGTACATCACCAGCGCGATCGGCACGATGGCGAGGAGCGGGTCGAGCCCGAAGGCGGCGCCGAGCCACCAGGCGCCAAACATTCCGAGCATGAGAAACTCGCCGTGGGCGAAGTTGATCATCTCCATGAGACCCCAGATGATCGTCAGGCCCACGGCCACGAGCGCGTAGAGGAACCCCATTTGCAGGCCGTTGACGACAGCCTGGGCGAGCTCGGTCATCGCGTGGTCGCGCTCAGTTGGGCTTCGGCTTGCTGTCGCGCTCCTGCCAACCCGGGTTCGGGTGGATCGGCTTGAACCCGCTCTTGGCCGCGAGATCCCACGGCCAGAGCGTGTGCTTCTCGCCGTCCCAACCGATCTGGGTCACCACCCCGGTGGCGAGCACGTTCTGCCCGTTCTCGAACTGCACGCCCTTGTAGTCGATGATGAGTTGCTCGGGCCCCATCTTCGTCTCGTTGGCAGCTTTCTGAAGTGCGGCAGGCTCGACCGACTTCGCGCGGTTGATGACGTCGGCCATCCACAAGAGACCGGTAATCTCGCGCATCGCCAGCTCGCCCATGTTCTGGCCGCGGCTGTACTTCTTGTAGATCTCGTTGACCTTCTTCCAGCTCGGGCGATCGTGCACGAGGTCGATGGCGGTCGGGTCGCGCCCGAGCCAGCCGGCGCCACCGTTGGTTTTTTTCTGCGCCTGCAGCCACGTTTCGTCGGAGAAGCCGCCGTTGCTGGTGGCGATCACCTTCGGGCTCCATCCGGCGCGCCTGGCGTCGTTCTGGAACACATTTGTGTCGACGGTGTACTGCACGAGGAACAGCACGTCCGGGTTGGCCGCTTGCAACCGCTGCACCTCGGAGGCGAGCGTCGTGACGCCGGTCTTCGACGTCAAATCCAGGACGACCTGAAAACCCGCCTTGGGCGCCAGCTCGCTGGCCACTTTGCGGTTGTCCTGGCAGAAGAGGTTGTCGCACATGAAGAACGCGATGGTCTTGAGATTCGCGGGACCGCCCTTGTCGCGCCACTCGTGCAGGAACGTGAAGACGCTGGCGACCATCGTCTTGTCGTTGGGGCCGGTGCGGAAGAACCACTTGAACCCCTTCTCCGTCAGCGTGGGCGACGCGCAAGGATGGCACGTCATCGGTAGGCCCGCGCTCTCCACCACCGGCTGGATGAGCGAGGTGATGCCGCTCGTCCCCTCGCCGTTGATCCAGTGGACCTTATTGACCGAGATCAATTGCTCGACGATCGTGCGCGCCTGCTCCCCGCGGCTCTGGTCGTCGCGCACGATGAATTTGATGGGCGCGCCGCCGAGCCCGGCGAAGCCCTTGCCCGGTCCGAGCGGCACCTGGAGGTCGGGGTAGTCGTTGTTGACGATGTCCTCGGCCGTCTGCGCCGACCACAGGTACTGCTGCCCGTAGTTGGCGAAGGTGCCGGTGAGCGGCAGTACCGAACCGATGAGCACCTCGGTGACCTTCGACTGAGCCAGCGTCGTCCGCGACACGGCGAGGGCGGTCAGGACGAGCACTGCGAGGGCGATGAGGCGAAGCGAGATGCGTGGCATGGGAACCTCCAGACGATCGATCACGAGGCGCTCGACCTGCTGTCCGGCACGACGTCTGCCGGCAGCGGCGACGTCCCGACGGGTAGCGAGAAGTGGAAGATCGCGCCGTGCGGCTCGTTCGGGGTGGTCCAGAGCTGTCCGCCGTGTGCCTCGACGATCGAGCGGCTGATCGACAACCCCATGCCCATGCCCCCGGGCTTGGTGGTGAAGAAGGCGCTGAACACCTCGTCGCGATGCTTCGCGGCGATGCCGACGCCCGTGTCCTGGACGGTGAGCCTAACACGATCTTGGTCGTGCATCTCCGATCGGATGGTCAGTTCCCGCGGCCGGCCCGTCACGGGTGCCATCGCCTGGATGGCGTTCATCACGAGGTTGAGGCTCACCTGCAGCAGCTGCACCCGGTCGCCGAGAACCGCCGGCAACTCTGGGGCGAGCTGCAACACCAGGGAGACGTCGTGATGGCGCATCTCGGCGCGCGCAAGCGGCAGCACGTCACGGACGACGTCGTTGACGTTCACCGGATCCTTGCGTGGCGCACTCTTCGTCGCCAGCTGCCGGATGCGCTGGATCACTTCCGCCGCCCGGTGACCGTCCATCGCGATCGCTTCGAGCGCTTCCCGGACGGGTTCGAGGTCGGGACGCGGGGCCGCCAGCCAGTTGAGGGAGGCATTAGCATCGGCGACGATGGCGGCCAGGGGCTGGTTGACCTCGTGAGCGATCGACGCGGCCAACTCGCCCAGCGTGGTCACGCGGGTGACGTGCGCGAGCTCCGCCTGCGCTTTCTGCAGGGCTTCCTCGGCCTCGACGTACTCGGTGATATCGCGGCCGATGACGAGTGCCGCCTCCACCCTCTCCGAGTCTGGGCGCAGAGGCGAGAAGGTCGTCGCCGTGTATCGCGGTCCGGACTGGGCCTGAATCCACCCTCCGCCGGCGACCTCTTCACCCGCGAAGCAGCGGTCCAGCTTCGGTTTGGGCCTCTGCTCGAAGAACTCCACACCCACGACGTCAGCGACGTGCATCCCGACGATCGTCTCGCGGGGCACGCCCCACACGCGCTCGTGGACAGGGTTGACACGGCGGTACCTGTAGTCCCTTCCCACGATGGCGATCGTATCGGGGGAGCTCTCGAACATCTGTCCGGTCAGGTATTCCGCGCGCTTGCGTTCGGTGATGTCCATGACCGTTGCCAGCACGCTGTCGAAGCCAGCGGAAGACGTCGGGAAGGTGATAGTAAAAAGCGCGGTCAGCAGCTCGCCCTTGAGGGTCTGGAAAACGGTCTCGGCCTCGAACAACGTCCGGCCCTCGGCGATCGCGACGAGCTGCGCGATAAAGACCTCGTACGTTTCCGTCACTAAGATCCTGTCCAGTGAGGCGAGCAGCTCGGCCTTGCTCTCGGCCGCGAACAACTTGACCGATACCGCGTTCACGTCGACGACCTTCACCATCGCGATCGCGTCCTGCACGAATTGCGGATGCGCGGCGAAGTACGCGCGGAAGTCGCCCACGCCGCTCGATCTGAGATCATCGATCGCCGCCTTGACCCGGGAGAAATCCTCCTCCCAGATCGACACCCCGGCCGACTCGAAGATGTGGCGATAGCGCTTCTCGCTCTCGCGCAGACGGTGAAAGATCGACAGGCTCGTTAGCGCATCCTCGAGGCGGCGGCCGATCTCCAGGAACAGGAACTCCTCTCGCGATGTCCACACGCGCGCGTACGAGCACTGGCTGGCGCCGAAGATGTACGGCAGCTCACCCTTCGGGTAGAGCGCCATCACCATCCTGGATTGGACACGGCGGCGCTGCGCCAGTTCGCTCGACAGCGGGTGCGCCGAGTGCGGTCCGAACTGCACCGGACCGCTGGACGCCCGCACGGTACGAAACATATCGGCCGTCTCCGGGTCGGTCGGCACCTCGTCGCCCACGCCGAGGAGACTGGGAAACTCAGGACGCGTCCGCTGCATCTTGACCTCGTGAGAGACGGCCTCGGGGTCGCAGGGATGCATCAGCCACGCGCGATCGCAGTCGAAGATCGACAGCGCCGCGTCGAGGACATCGCTCATCATCTGCTCGAGGTCATTCGTGGTTCGCGTGACGCGATGGATGCGATCGATGCTTTCGAGCAGCCACACGTGCCCCTGCCGTTCCACGAGAGCCGCCTGCAACTGCTCGTTGCTCCGCTCGAGATCCGCCGTGCGTTCACGAACGCGCGCCTCGAGCTCTGCGCGGATCCTCCGCAGCGAATGCTGTGCCCTGCGCCGCGCAGCGCTCACGGTGGCAATCGACAACCCCAGGAGCGCGAAGATGATGAAACGAGGAAGCTCGGCGCTGTCGACCGCCAGAGATTCGAGCGGCGGCGTGAAATAGTAGGCGAAGGCCAGCGTGGCCAGGCCCCAGGCAACCAGTGCGGGCGGCAGCCCACATATCAAGCCGACGGTCAAGATTGCAAGCAGCGACAGCTGGCCGGCCACGAGCGCGATAGGGCGCAGCCACAGCGCGAAGGCGACAGTGGCGGCCACGGCGAGAACCGCCAAGCCGTAGCGGGCGAGCGCGATTTGCGCGACGTGGCGGCGCATCGGCGTCAGTGCAGACGGCAGGGTGGTTCGATCTTGCCCGACATGCTCTACCGGTCGCGCCGCGCACCGCTCGTCATGGGCATCGTCGAGACGGCGATCACGTCGACGCGAGGTCCCTGCGTACGGCGTCCAGGAGGAACGGGCTCTTCAAGGAATGCGGTCACGCCGGGATTTCCGATATGGATCCATCTGCTTCCTCGGTTCAGACGGGCGAGTGGCCGCGTGACGTCCCTGCCGTCTATGCCGCCCATGCGGATGGGTAACACACCGCGGTTCTCGCGGCGCCGGCGCCGCTGACCCCACATCTGCCGAGGGTCTGCCGCCCGTGACTACCCTCCGCGGAGACACACTCCCGCCCGCTCTCAGCCTTGAGCAGGCAGGCGGCTCGATTACGTCGGATGCCCCCCGAGTCGCTCGATGCGCCCGAGAATCTGCCGAAAGAGCGTCGCCGTCAAGGGGCTCTCAAGTGTCCCGTGATCCGATCGCGGCTCTCACCTCTCGTCTACCGGAGCTGGTAGCGATCGACCATCACGGCCGAGGGCAGGCGCCCTCGTTCGTCGCCGCGAACGAGCGCGGCGAAGACGCCGATGCCGGCGATAGCGGCCGAAATCGTCAGTGCTCCCCGAAACGCCGCGAGGAATGCCTGCTGCAACGCGACGATCTCCGCGGACGTCATGGCTCCGGCCGACGCGCTGGCGAGCGCGCGACCGGCCGCTGCGCCGCCCAGGCCGGCGAAGATGGCGCCGGCCAGCGCGACGCTGAAGCTCTGGCCAAGCACGCGCCCGGTGGCGAGCAGGCCGGACGTCTGGCCCTGTTCGCCGCGAGGCGCCTCATTCATGAGGGCACGCGTGTTCGGCGACTGGAACAGGCCCTGACCGAGACCCGTGAGGATCAGACGCCAGATGATGTCCCCGATCGTGCTCGTCGCGTCGAGCCGCGCCAGCAGGAACAGGCCCAGGCAGGCCAGCGCAAGTCCGCCCGACGCGAGCCAGCGTGAGCCGATGCGATCGGCCAGCGTACCGCTCAGGGGGGCGACGACGGCGATCGTGAGGGGCAAGGGCGTCAGGAGCAGTCCCGACTTTTCGACCGAGAAGCCGCGCAGCTCTTCAAAGTAGAACGGCAGCATGAAACTGACGCCGAACAGCCCCAGCATGGCGAGCGTCAGGCTGCCAAGGGCCGACGCGAGGACGCGGTCGCGCAACAGCGCGAGATCGAAGATCGGATAGCGCACGCGCCCCTCGATGGCACCGGCTCCCGCTAGCGCGACGAGCGCCACGGCCAGGCACGCCAGCAGCCGCGGCGACGTCCAGCCCCACTCCTGGCCGAACGACAAAGTCGCGGTCAGCAGCGCGAGTCCCGTAGCGAGGCATGCTGCGCCTGGCACATCGAGGGGCTCCTGCGTGCGGGTGCCGGAAGAGGGCAGCACACGGTGGGCCGCCACCAGGCCCAGAGCGCCGAGGGGAACATTGAGATAGAAGATCCACCGCCAGGTGAGGTGCTCGGTGATCAGCCCTCCGAGCGTCGGTCCCACGCTCGTGCCGATCGCGAAGACCACCGCGTTGAGCCCGAGGGCCCGTCCGCGATCGACGGCGGAGAAGGCGTCGGTGATCATCGCGAAGCTCGGGGCGAAGATGAGCGCGCCGCCGAGGCCCTGAAAGGCGCGGGCGACGATGAGCTGCTGGAGGGAGCCAGCGGCACCGCAGAAAATCGACCCGAGCGTGAAGATCGCGAGGCCGGCTACCCACACGGGCTTGCGGCCAAGGAGATCCGAGAGGCGGCCGAACGTCAAGAGTGTGGCCGCGATGGCGATCAAGTAGGCGATGATCACCCATTCGACGGCACTGCCGATCGGCGTGTGAAATGTCCGGGCGATCGAGGGCAGGCTGATGTTGACGATCGATGCATCGAGGGTCGTCATGAATGTTCCGAGCGCGACGAGCGCCAGAACGGCCCACCGGCTCTTCATCTCGTCGAGTACCGGCGCAGCGGTACCTGCTGCAACCACACGTGTGACGATCGATCGTACTGGCCTCGCAAACCACATGCGTGGCCGCTCACCTCAGCCGATCCACCTGCCCGGCGTCCCTCGCAGCAAGCTGTCCGATACCCGACCAGTCGAGTGCTTCGCCGCCTTGAGCCAGCAGCGTCAAGAATCGGTCACGCAGCAGGCTCGCCACCGGCATGGGCACGCGAAGGTCGTCCGCTGCCGCAAGTGTCAGGCGGATATCGTTATGGCCGGCCCTGAGCAGATTCGCCGCCATACCGGCTCCCATGTGGCCAAGCCCAATGAATCCGACTTTCATGACCCCACCTCTCCCGTGGTTTCGGCTCGAAGGCCTCCTGAGCACGTGTCGGACCCAACGCCCGTTCCGGTGGCTGAGCGCCGCCCTCGCGTGTCAGTTGCTGCCGCCGCCCTTGCCTCAGTCGAAGAAGAGTACCTGGACCCGATACGACGCGGCCGGCACGACCAGCGCGCTGAAGTAGCCGCGATTGCCGGCTGGTACACCGCCAGGTATCCAGGTGACGAGGTGGCAACCTTGCCGGAGGCGTCGAGGGCCTCGATGGCGAGCTGCATGCGATCGGCCGGCAGGCCGGGGTGCATGTTGTCCACGTAGCCGCTGACGACGGGCCGCGCGACGCTCGGCTCCACCTGATATTCGATCCGGAAGTATCGATCGAGGCTTTCCTGTGCGTAGTTCGAAGCCGCCGGTGGCGACTGACACCATGGCCGCGAGCACGAGAGCCAGACGAGCTCCACGCATCGGCGCACCTCCACGAATTCGCGCCGAGCGAGGAGTCAACTGTAGGTCGCATCCCCTTGGGCCTTCATCCGTGGTTGCTGACCCAGTGTCGTCCGTGATGGGCGGGCTCTTCGGTTCGGCCGAGCGGCCCCGTCAGTCGCTGGCAGCCGCTCTGAGCCATTCCCAGCGCTACGCGCCCGCTGGCTCGAGCACTTCTTCCGTTCGCCCGCGAAGAGGCGATAGCCCTCTCTGTCTTCGAGATAGTGCAGCAGGTCGACGAGGTGATGCTGAGCCTTCTCCAGTCGATTCCGACCTGGAAGGTTTTCCGCGTCCGCAGCGTTGCGCAGCGCCTCCAGGCTCTGCTGCACAGATTGACTGTTCGACAGGGTAGGAGAGGCGAGACGTTCCCTGAATTTGTACGAAGAGATGGTGTCGAGCTCGACGCCGTGTTCGCCCTGCATCCGACTCATCACCATCTTGCCCAGGGCTTTCTGTTCGGGGTGGA
>QHSQ01000566.1 GCA_003221615.1 Candidatus Rokuibacteriota bacterium
TTCGGCCGCGACGTGGCGAGCCGCGTGCTGCACGGCGCCAGGATCTCGCTGGTCGTCGGCCTCATCTCCGTCTCGATCGCAGTGGGGATCGGCGCGCCGATCGGCCTCGTCTCCGGCTACTACGGCGGCCGGCTCGACGCGGTGCTGATGCGGGTGATCGACGTGCTGCTGGCGTTCCCGGGAATCTTGCTGGCGCTGGCGATCGTGAGCGTGCTGACGCCGGGCCTCGGCAACGTGATGATCGCGGTCGGTCTGGCCGCGGTGCCGACGTACGCGCGGCTGGTGCGGGCCAGCGTGCTCTCGGCGCGCGAGCAGGTCTACGTGGAGGCCGCGCGGGCGATCGGCGGCCGCGATCGCGCGATCCTCACCCGCTACATCCTGCCCAACGTGGTGGCGCCGCTCATCGTGACCGGCACGCTCGGCCTGGGCACCGCGATCCTGTCCGCCGCGGCGCTCAGCTTCCTCGGGCTCGGCATCATGCTGACGGTGCTGGCGATGAACCTGCTGGGCGACGGCCTGCGCGACCTCCTCGACCCCCGCCTCAAGGTGTGAGCCCTAACGTGGTGACTTGCCGCTGTAAGGCAGCCACGTCCGGCCGGTCCCGCTGCCGCCGTCGACGCTCAGCACCTCGCCGGTGATGAAGTCCGCGTACGGCGAGGCCAGGAACAACGCCGCCCGCGCGATGTCGTCGGGCGTGCCCGGCCGGCCCCAGGGGATATTGGCCACCAAGGTCCGCACGTACTCGTCGGACACCTGGCTCACGTCGCGGTCGACCGTGATCAGCCCGGGCGCGATGCAGTTGACGTTGATCCGGTGCGGCGCCAGCTCCATGGCGAGGACCTTGGTGAACATGACCACGCCTGCCTTGGACGCGCAGTAGTGCGCGGCGCCCTTGCGGCCGCTGTTGTGGGCGCCCGAGGAGATCGTGATGATCTTCCCCGGCGTCTTTTGCTCGGTCATCCGGCGGCCGACCGCCTGGCACGTGAGGAAGACGCCGCGCACGTTCGTTTCCATCACGCTGTCCCACTCCTCGACCGTCATCTCGAGCACCGGCGAGTTCGGATAGATCCCGGCGTTCGCGACGGCGACCGTGATCGGTCCCAGGGCGCGCTCGGCGGCGGTCACGAGCTCGCCGACGGACCGGCCGTCCCGCACGTCCACGGTCTGGCTGAAGAGCCGCGCCGAGCGCCCCAGCCGATCCACCGCTTGCTTGAGCGCCGGCTCGCGCAGATCCCCGAGCGCCAGGCGCGCCCCGGCCTGATGGAAGGCCTGGGCAATGCCGAAGCCGATCCCGGCGGCGGCGCCGGTGACGAGCACCACCTGGTCCTTGAAGTCGAACGTCGCCCCGTCAGTCAAGCGTGAGCACCGCCTTTCCCGGGTAGCGCCGGGCCATCAGATCCTGCGCGACCTGCGCGATCTCCTTCCATGGACGTTCGAGGCTGATGTGCGGCGAGAGCTGGCCCGCGGGTACCAGGTCGGCCAGACGCCCCAGCCCGACCGAGGCGGACTCGTTCCCGAGCTCGGTGAAGACGTAGAAGCCGTAGAGCGTCGAGCGGCCGGCCACGAAGAACTCCCGCGCGTCGAACGTGACTTCGGCCGAGGCCGAGACGCCGAGCGTGACGCACACGCCGCCGCGCCGCAGCGCCGCCAGTGCGGTGCCGAGCGTCCGCCCGCCGACCGACTCGACGATCAGGTCGTACTTGGGCTCCGTGGCGATCTCGTCCCCCACGATCACCTCGTGGGCGCCGAGCTGGCGCACCGACGGCACCTGATCGGCCCGGCGGACGAGCCCGGTCACGTGGGCGCCAGCTAGCCGCGCGAGCTGGACGGCGAAATCCCCGACGCCTCCGGTCGCGCCCGTGACCAGCACGCGCTTGCCGAGGAGCGGACCGCCCTTGCCGAGGGCCAGCAGCGCCGTCAGCCCGGCCACCGGAAACGTCGCCGCCTGAGAGAACGTGACCTTCTCGGGAAGCTCGGCCAGGCGCACGATCGCCTCGCTGCGGTCGGGAACGGGCTCGGGGACCGGCTTGAGGACCAGACGACCGCGTGCATCGGGGTCGACGACGACGGCAAGATTGCTCAAGGTGCCCTCCGTTGGTGAGGCTGCAGCATATCACTGGGGTTGGGCGGTCGCAGCGCGTTCGGACGGGGGTACACTCGGTCCGCGATGACGGAGCGCAAGCCACCCGGCCGCAGCTGGGAGTCGTGGCTCGAGGAGCAGATCCGTCAGGCTCGCGAGGACGGCGCCTTCGACAACCTCGAGGGCGTGGGCAAGCCGCTGGCGGATCTCGACAAGGGCTACGATCCCGACTGGTGGGTGAAGAAGCTCATCCAGCGTGAGAAAGTCTCCGCGCTGCCGCCCGCGCTCGAGCTCCTGCGAAAAGTCGAGGTCGAGATGGCGCGGATCTGGAAGTCGCGCGACGAAGCCGAGGTCAGGGCTCGCGTCGCCGTGCTGAACGCCGAGATCTGCAGGGCGAACGCGCGGATCTCCGAGGGGCCGGCGAGCCGGCTCGGCGCCGTGGACGCCGACGCGATCGTGGCGGAGTGGCGCGGCCGCGCCGGCGGTCGCTCCTGATCAAAGGACCATCCGCTCCTTGAAGGCGCGCGCCCGATCGCGGGCGACCTGCAGCTCCGTGCGCGGCCCGTCCTTGAGCTTCACGATCAAGCGGCCGCCGAGCTCGGGCTGAACCTCGGCGACCCACGCCAGGTTGACGATCGCGCTCCGGTGAATCCGCACGAATTGCCGCGGGTCCAGGCGCTCCTCGAGCTCGCCGAGCGCCCGGTCCACGAGATGGCTTCCCGACGCCGTCACCGCGAGGGTCCCCTTCCCCTGGGCGAGGAAGTGCGAGATCGTGGTGACCTCGACGAGCTGAGTGCGCTGCTGACCGAGGTCGAGGCTGATCCGCTCGGCATAGGCCGGCGTGTGCGGATAGTGGCGCGCCAGCTTCTCCAGCACCGCCTGGACGGAGGCTCCGGGATCGCCGCGGTGGCTCTCCAGGCGGTCCAGCGTGCGCTCCAGGCGCTCGCGCTTGACCGGCTTCAGGAGATAGTCGATCGCCGCCGACTCGAAGGCCCGGAGCGCGTGCTCGTCGTGGGCGGTGACGAACACGACCAGGGCGCGGGTCCGCAGCCGCTCCAGCAGCTCGAACCCGGTCATCCCGGGCATGTGAATGTCCAGAAACAACGCGTCCACGTCGAGCGCGGGAACCTCCGCGAGCGCGGTCTCCCCGGTCGTCGCGGTGCCGACCACCTCGACCCGGCCGGTCGACTTCAGGCTCTGCACGACCTGCTTGAGCGCGCCGGGCTCATCGTCGACGACGTAGGCGCGGAGCCGAGCCGTCACGGGCTCTGGCTCGCGCGATCGGGAAGCGTCATCGTGACTTGCCCTCCGCCTTCACGGCGGCCGGCGTCGAGCCTCGCCCGCGAGCCGAAGAGCACGGCCAGCCGGGCGCGCAGGCTGTCGAGCCCGTGTCCCGACGGGACGGTCGCGAGGTTGATGCCCGGCCCATCATCCCACACGCAGATCTCCAGGCGGTCGCCAGCTCGCCGGGCCGCGACTCGAATCTCGGCGCCCGCCGGCCGCGCGGCCGCCACGTGCTTGACGCTGTTCTGCACGAGGGTGTGGAGGGCGAACGGCGGGACCGGCCAGGCGTCGAGCTCGTCGGGCAGGTCGAGCTTGACGCGCAGGCGCTCGCCCAAGCGGGCCTTCTCGATCTCCAGATACGCCTGGACCACCGTGATCTCGTCCCGCAGCGGCCCGACGTGGCGGCCCGACGAATCGAGCGAGGCGCGGAGGAGGTCGGCGAACTCGCCTAGCAGCCGCTCGGCGCGCTCCGGCGCCTCGCGAATCTCTCCCGAGATCGCGGCGATCGCGTTGAAGAGGAAGTGCGGATGAAGGCGCGACTCGAGCGACGCGAGCCGGGCGTCCGCGGCCAGACGCTGGGCCCGCTCGGCCTCGAGCTCTTGCGCGCGCAACCGCTCGCGCGCCTCGTCGAGGCGAGCGCGGGTCCGCTCGTAGATCGAGATTCCTATTCCGATACTGAGCGTCATCACCAGCGTGATGCCGAGGCCCGCGCGCTGGACGGCCCAGAACGAGCTCGAATCGACCAGGCCCAGCAGCACCGCCCCGACGCCCGCCACCAGGGAGCCCGGCACCGCAATGGCCACGAGGGCGCCGGCGATGGCGAGCCAGGTGA
>QHSQ01000235.1 GCA_003221615.1 Candidatus Rokuibacteriota bacterium
CCGGAAGTTGTTGATCGCGCTGTGGCGCTTCCTCGAGTTCGGCGTGGTGCCGGAGGGCGCAAGCCTAAAGACGGCGTAATGGGATTCCCGGTCGGACGCGGAGGAACGACGGAGTGACGGTGCAACCTGGTGGGAGCCGCTCGATAATGGCACCGGGCCTGACGACAAGGCCGCCACTGAGAAGGGGCGCGCTTCCTCACGAGTTTGCCGAGATTCGCCGCAGAGCGAACACAGGATGGGGTGACCGACCCACGGGGTCGGCACGGATAGAAGGTCGTCCGAGGCCTTTCGGCCAGGACGAATGTCGAGGCAAGCTGCCAGGAGCATGTCACTCCGCTGCCGTTCGTGGCCTATCACTCGAAACTGGAGCTTGACAGCAGAGGCTTCATAGAAGGTGCCGATGCAGCTGATCAGGCTCGTCCTTGTGCTCGGCCTTACACTTGCGCCGTTTATCGCGGAGGCACAGTCTGCCGGTAAGGTCGCGCGGCTTGGCGTGCTTCTCTTCGGTACGCCCGCTACCGATCCCAACCTGGCCGCCTTCGTCGGGGGTTTGCGCGATCTAGGCTATGTCGAGGGCCGGAATCTCACGCTCGAATATCGCAGTGCCGAGGGCCGCCCCGAACGAGTCCGCGAACTTGCGCTTCAGATCGCAACACAGAAGCCCGATGTGATCGTCGTTCTCGGGGGAGACATGGTTCCGTTCGTGAAGGACGCGACGAGCACAATCCCGGTCGTGATGCTCACTAGTCAAGACCCCGTGGAGGCAGGCGTGGTCGCCAGCTTCGCACGGCCTGGCGGCAACCTGACCGGCGTCGCGTTCGTCTCTTCTGAGACTGCTGGCAAGAGGCTGCAGCTCCTGAAGGAGGCGGTTCCATCGCTGACGCGCGTCGCGGTGCTCTGGGACCCGAGCCATCGCGACCCGGAGTATCGTGATATCGCGACGGCAGCGCGTCACCTCGGCATTCACATTCAATCGCTCGAAGCCAGACGACCCGAGGACTTCGACGGAGCCTTTCAATCGGCGACACGCGCGCGTGTCGAGGCGTTGATGGTCGTCTCCTCGCGATTCATGAACCTCAGCCGCTCCCGTATCGTGGAGTTTGCCAGCAAACAGAAAATACCGCTCGTGACTGGTTGGGGACCGTGGGTGCGTGTCGGTGGTTTCATGAGCTACGGGCCTGATCTTGACGCGCTCGTGAAACGCGCCGCGAGTCAGGTGGACAAGATCTTAAAGGGCACCAGCCCGGCCGATCTCCCCGTCGAGCAGCCCAACAAATTCGAGTTGGTGATCAACCTCAAGACGGCGAAGGCACTCGGCCTCACCATCCCGCAGGCGCTTCTCCAACGAGCGGACCAGGTGATCCAGTAGCCCCATGCTCGACCAACGGCGGAGCTAAGGCTGATGGCCCCCTCGGAGTTCAAGGTCGGCGAGATTGTGCGAATCCTGGACGGTCCATTCACGAATTTCGTCGGGATCGTGCGTGTAGTTGCGACCACACCTCCAGAGCTGATAACCGTGGGCGTTGGATTGCAGGGCCGCGAGGTGCCCGTGGAGATCGACCGCTATCGTATAGAACGAATCCAGTGACCATGCTCGACCCACGCGGCCAGCTCCTGCGCGCTGCACTCGGCTTCGCCGGGTGCTCCATGCCCTCGTACGACCGGGCGCTCACGCGCTGCGCTCCTGGCTCGACTCCTGGTCCGGCATCGGCCACGTCACTGTCGGCATGGCGCGCCAGGGCTACGACCTTCAACTCACCCGGTACGACGAGAAGGGATGGCGTGCGACGTTCTACACGACCGGGATGGAGCACTCGCCTACGAGCGCAACGGGTACGGGGTGGGAACGCGTGGCACGCGACGCAGCGGGCGGCGTGGGAGGCGCTCACAAGAGCGCAGAATCTCAACGACTGACTGCGAGATAGCTTGAGAATCGTGGACCTTCTTGCCGGGATGATCGTAGGTGCTGGCATCACAGGCGTAGTGGCACTCGCAACGCGGTGGTTGAGCTTCACAGGAGACTTCGTCCTCGGGCTCACGACGGGCCTCATTTCCAGCGCGGTCGTAGTGGTTGTTCTTGGCATCGTTCGCGCCCCTCACGTTGTACTGGAAGTGGGAGACGTCGCAGACGCCGACTACCCTCACGGCCGGTTCCGGTTCGTCCATGTGCGAGTCTCGAATCCCGGACTTCTCCTCTGGCGCTGGCAGTTGCGACGCCCGGCGACAGCCTGCCGAGCCGAACTGACTTATGGCGACATTGGCGCCCACGCAGGTCGATTTACGATCGATGGGCGATGGGTCTCATTGCCAGAGCCGGTGCAGCAAGTTCCGGGTGGACGCGCTGTTCTCGATGTCGGTGCGGTGTTTTCGCGCCCGAGGGAAGTCGTTACTGCCAACGACGCGGTGCTGCTCGACGTTGCCATCAAACAGGACGGAGTCACAGACTGCTTCGCCTTCAACAACCGCAGCTATCTATTCCCGCCGAACTGGTCGAATCCGGCGTGGGCGCTAAGCTCAGCGACCTATTGGGTCAGCGTTCGTATCGTGGCAGCGGAGATTGAAGAGGTACGCGTCTTCTATCTGGTCAACCAAGGCAATCAGCGAAATGGGCTGCGCCTTGAGCCGACCGTTCCACGGTAAGCGGACTATGACGAACGCCGTCCTCCCCGACACCGTGGACCCGCGCGGGCCGAAGGGGAAGTAGAGTGGCGAAGCCCGAGAAGAAGCGCCAGCCAGAAGCAGCGCCCGACACCAAGATCCTCCCGATGGACCTTCGCGTCGGCGATCGCCTTGCGGACGAGACCGGCGAGTCGGAGGTCATCGGCCGACCGTACACGACGAACGCCGGGAAGGACGCCCGCGTTCGCGTTCGGAAGATCGGCCAGCCCGATGTCACCGAGATCCGGATCTGGCGCGCGCATGAGCGCGTCAGCGTGAAGCGCGGATGAAACCGCCACGCGTGTATCTGGACACTACCATCGTCAGCGCCCTCGCCAAGGACGAGTTCCCCGGTAAAGAGCTAGACGCGATGCGACGGCTCCTTCGATGGCACGAACAAGACCTCGTCCCGTTGGTCACTTCGGACATCATGGAGCAGGAACTCGCGAAGATCCCCGAGCATTACCGGGCGAAGCACGACGAACTCTACAATCTGCTGCTCAAGGTGCCTTCGCTCGTGCCTTTGACGAGAATGAGTCTGATGGGGACGCCGGCGGAGCCCTAGCCTATCCGGAACTGGACACATCGACCCACGTGGTGGTGTCATAACCGAAGACTCGCGGGTCTTGTCACCTACCACTCCGGTAGGCCATCGGTCCGATCGCAGCGACAGTCCTCGATCCAGGCCCTTGCCGGACGCCGCGGCGTCTGTGTACTGGGGTCATCCGGGCGAAGGGCTCGGGCGTCACGGCCATGGAGTCGACATGCTAATCATGCGCGTCAGCGATCCCACGTTCGGTGAGCGCTTACCCGACAACCGGGTTGTCGTTCGCTTCCGGGTAAACCAGCAGCCCGATCAGACCTGGTTCCAGACCTTCAAGGGCCACGCGGCATCGAGCGTTCTCCGCGCGACGAACGCCGCGTTCAGGGGACACGACGTCACCCTCGAGCTCACGAGGCCGAAGAGCCTGGCCGAGCTCTCAACGGCTCTGGATTGCTTCATCGAGTGCGCGAACCTCGGGCTGCGTAGTTGGGGCGGAGCCGAGCGAAACGCGGTGGAGCCGGTTCGCGGTGGGCTCCTCGGGCTCGTCCGGCTCGGCCGGGCGCTGTGATTTCCGGGAATCACAAGGGGAGCGTCTGGCACGCTCGTGTCGGCGCACTGACGTCGGGGTTCCGTTCTCAGGGTGCTTTGCGCTACGTCCAAACCCAGATGCTGTCCACGTGCTCGAGCGACAGGTGCGGCGAGGATGGAACGCGCCGTCGCGACCCCGTCGGGCGAGCCCATCGCAAGCCCTTGGTCCGCGCGCAACCTCCGGCGAAGCCCCATAGTGAGGCACCGCGGGGACCCGTCCGAGGCGTGCTGCAAAGATTTCCTTTGAGGCCGGACGTACTCGGACGTATTCGGATAGGTCTTCGTTGCCCCCCCCGACACCGTGGACCCGCGGGGTGAAGGGGAAGTAAAACGATCAGCGCGAGCCCGCACCGAAGCGGTAACGTGTACCGGGTGGTAGTAGCCTTAGGTCGTTGGCATGAAGAAGAAAGAGCGGCGACGGCTCAGGCGGGAGGCGCTCGCGGCGGCCCAACCGTCGCGCCCTTGGTGGCGCGTCATCCTGACAGGATGGCGAGCCCTGGCGACGTTGAGGCCGAAGGAAAAGTGAACGAGACCTAGTCCCAATACGCTGGCCAGAAGAAGATCACCCACGCGGCCAGTAGCGCCATGACGACCACGATTCCGCCGACCCCGATCATGCGCTGTGATTCCGTCAGCCTCTTTGCTTGTAGAACCGCGATAACGCCCCACACGCCAACTCCAGCGAATGCGCCGATGACAACAAGGGCGAGGATCACACGGAGGGGGAAATTCACGAGACGTTAACCATGCGCTACTACCCCAGCGCCCGATGCTTGTACACGAGCGAGGCGAGAGGGACTGCACGGTGGCCACGCTCCTGCGGGCATCACCCTCATGGCAGGAGAGGCCAGGGCCTACTTGTGCGTGGGCGTCCAGTCCGGCTTCAGTCTACTTCACAAACTTCCAGTCGCAACTGAACTGGCCGGCGTCTCCCCGCTGATGAAATCCGCCCAGGCTTGTTAGTAGCGCAATCGTCCGCGCTGCTGCGTGCCTCCAAGGCCGTAATTGCTGCCCTGGTCTCTCGAGTCCCGGAGAGTCGCGCAGGTGGGGCTTGAGCGTGCCCTGCTGGCCCGTGTACGGGTTCATGTTCGGAACGTCGACCAGTGTTGTTGTAGCTTCAGGACTCAGGGGGTTCGTCCAGAGTAGCGGAACGCTTTGGAGTGGGACCGGTACTCCACCCCGAGCACCGTGTAGGCTTGCGCAGCAGCGCGGCTGCGCGTCTCGGCTTGCGCCGGGACTCGGGATCAACAAGAGCATCATCGAGGAGCACGAGCGGCTCGTACGACAGTTGTTCTCGCCGCTGACGATGGGCGAGCTCAGGGAACCTCTGGTTAGGCTTTCGACTTACACGGCCAGGTCAGTCCAGCCGAAACCCCGGCAAGTGCTTCCGGCCTGACGTCGCGGTGAGATTCAGGCGACTCTAATAATCGCGCGAAAGTTGTACGCGCCAAAAGGTCTCGAATCCGGTTGGGGACTTGAACCCGTGATATGCCTTCAGCGAAGGTCGACCCAGTACCGCTCTGGGCCTGTGTGGCATTCTGTGAACCAGAATGATTTGATTGCGGACATCCGCCACCAACTCGCTGGCCTCGCGTTTGGTGAGGGGTTAGCACGCGTCCACCGGTGAGGTTTTTGGACGCCCGTGGACCGACCGCTCCTCGAGCCCGGACCAGCACGTCGGCCGGACCCATTCGGTTGTTGACGGCGACGTGATCGAGCTGCACGCGTGACGGTTCAACCAGGGGCGGCCGTGCTCGCGCCGGGGACCGTCGCGCCACACTGTTCAGAGACGAGAGAGGTATAGAATCGCTGGCATGCCCAACCTCAATCTCGACCGCCTCGACCATCTCGTCCTGACCGTCCGCGACGTGGACGAGACGTGCGCGTTTTACCAGCGTGTACTCGGCATGGAGATCGAGACGTTCGGGCGCGGCCGGACTGCGCTGCGCTTCGGCCGACACAAGATCAACGTCGAGCACGCGGACCGCCCGACGCCGATCCACCTCTGTTTCATCACGAACGCGCCACTCGCCGACTGGGTCGAGCATCTGAAGGCGTGTGGCGTCGCCCTGCGCGATGGCCCCGTAAAACGGAGCGGCGCCGAAGGCCCGATCGACTCGATCTATCTGGACGACCCGGACCAGAACTCGATCGAGGTCTCGACGTACCCGGCGCCCAGTCAGGACAGGCTATGAGCGACCTCGATCGGATCGTGCGCGAGCTCGTGATCGCCAACCGGATCCTCGCCAACGAGGACGTCGTCGACGCCTACGGTCACGTGAGCCACCGCCATCCCGACGATCCCGGCCGCTACCTGCTGGCGCGCTCGGTCTCGCCCGAGCTGGTTGAGCGCGGCGACATCGTCGAGTTCACTCTCGACGGGCTGCCGACCGGGGAGGAGACGCGGGCGCTCTATCTGGAGCGCTTCATCCACGGCGCGATCTACGAGGCGCGACCCGACGTGATGGCCGTCGTCCACGCTCATGCCGAGGCGGTGCTGCCGTTCACCGTGACCAAGACGCCGCTTCGCCCTGTGATCCACTCCGGCAGCTTCATGGGCGCCGAGGTGCCGGTGTGGGACATCGCCGATCAATTCGGGGACACGAACCTCCTGGTCGCGAACATGGCTCAGGGCCGCGACCTGGCGCGCGGCCTCGGCGGCAACAACGTGGTGCTGATGCGCGGCCACGGCTTCGCCGCCGCCGCCCGCTCGCTCATTGAGGTGGTGCGGATGTCCGTCTACACGCCGCGCAACGCCCGGGCCCTGTTGGCCGCCCTGGCGCTCGGCGAGGTGAAGCCACTGTCGCGCGGCGAGATCAACGCCCGCAACGCGGGCTACAAGCCCTATTCGCCCGAGACCCAGCGCGCCTGGGAGTACTGGGCACGGCGGGCTGGCTGTGGCGACATGCTGGGCTAGTCGGCTCCCGCCCATTCTCAGCAGTTGCCGTTCATGGCAGCTCGCCTCGCTCGAAGAGGCCGTCGATGTCCCTGCGTGAACGCGCCGCCTCACTCACGAACCTCCAGCCAAGACAATGGTGCTCGGCGTTGAAGACTATGGAGTCGGTCATGCGTCATGTGTTCTTGCCTACACCAAAGATAGTCTGGCCTTCACGCCCTGCGCGAGGCCGGGGGCGCCGGAAGCGTGAACGATACCGCGCAATCAGGAGAGAGAAGATGAGCCAAGCGCTCGACGGCATTCGCGTCATCGACTTCACCCACGACCAGGCGGGGCCGTCCTGCACCCAGATGCTGGCCTGGCTCGGCGCCGATGTGATCAAGATTGAGCGGCCCCCGCACGGCGATCGGGCACGGCGGCTGTGGGCGACGCCGGACGATCCGGCCGACAGCTATTTCTTTCTGCTGCTCAACAGCAACAAGCGCAGCATCGTCGTCGATCTGAAGACTGTCGAGGGCAAGGATATCGCGCGCCGCCTGGTCAGGGAGGCCGACGTCATCGCCGAAAACCTCGGCCCCGGGGTGATGGAGCGGCTCGGGCTGGGCTACGAGCGGTCAAGGTGCTGAACCCGCGCGCGGTGTATGCCTCAGTCAAGGGCTTCGGCTCCTACGGCCCATACAGCGCCTACAAGTGCTTCGAGCCAGTGGCCCAGGCGACCTCCGGCGCAATGACCGTGACCGGCGAGGCCGACGGGCCGCCGCTGCTCAACGGCGCCAACATCGGCGACAGCGGGTTGGTCGACAAGGTATCGGGTGTAGGCCTCGATCGTCAGCGTGCCCCGCGTCGGCGTGGTCCCGATGCGCTGCCAGTCGGCCTCGCCGAGGCTCTCCAGGAACGCGACGGTCTGGCGCCGCACCTGACGAAAGGCGG
>QHSQ01000142.1 GCA_003221615.1 Candidatus Rokuibacteriota bacterium
CCGCTCCCGCCCCGACGCGAAATAGCCGACATTCTCGGCGTCCCGGCTAAGATGAGGCCGTGGACGGGCCCGACCGCGCGGGAGGGACACGGCCTGCGACCCGAGCTGTCCCGGCTCTGGCGGTGCTCTCCGTTGCCGCCCTCGTACTGCTCGGCGCGTGCGATCGCGGCGCCGAGCGATCGGGGGGCGCCGGCGGCGGGAAGTCGATCACCGTCATGATCGCCGAGTACAGCAAGGACCACACGAAGTCCTTCTGGCAGGGTCTGTCCGATCAGTACACCAAGCAGGCCGGCGTGAAGGTCGACCTCCGGATCGTCGACTGGAACTCGATCGATCAGCAGGTCAGCACGATGATCCAGAACAATCAGCCGCCGGACGTGCTGAACCTGAACTCCTTCTCGAGCTACGCCAAGGACCAGCTTCTCTACTCGGCCGACGAGGTGCTGTCGCCGAAGACCCGGGGCGACTTCATCGAGTCCTTCGCCCGCGGAGGCGAGTACCAGGGCAAGCTCTACGGATTCCCGATCCTCTCGAGCGCGCGCGCGTTCTTCTACAACAAGGCCCTCTTCGCCCGCGCAGGCCTCGCCGGCCCGCCGAAGACCTGGGATGAGTTCGTGCAGGCCGCCCGCAAGGTCCAGGGGCTCGGGAGCGGCGTCATCGGCTACGCGCTGCCGCTGGGTCCCGAGGAAGCGCAGGCCGAGTGGGCGATCTGGATGTGGAACAACGGCGGCGACTGGAAATCGGGCGACGCGTGGGCCATCAACAGCGACAAGAACGTGCAGACGCTCCGGTTCCTGGCCGATCTCGCCAACCGGCATCGGGTCACGCAGATCAACCCCGGCAAGACCAATCGGACCGACGGCGCCTTCCAGCTCTTCAAGGACGGCAAGGTGGGCATGGTGATGGGCTTCAGCCCGCTCGCGACCCAGCTCGACGCCGAGAAGAAGGTGAGCTATGGCGTCGCCGAGATGCCGACCGCCGCCGGCCAGGCGGTCACGCTCGGCGTCGAGGACTACCTGATGGGGTTCAAGAAAAGCGGCAATCAGGATGCCGTGAAGCAGTTCCTCGATCTCTACTACCAGCCTGAGAACATCACGCAATGGATCACGGCCGAGGGCTTCCTGCCCGTGACCAGGTCCGGTCTCTCGCAGATGAGCTCGAACGCGAAGCTGAAGCCCTACCTGGACGCGCTGCCCAATGCCAGGCTCGCGCCGACGACCGACCCGGCGTGGGACCGGGTGAAGCTCGACGTCCAGCAGACCATCGGCCTGGCCGTCCAGCCCGGCGGCAATCCCAAGCAGGTGCTCGACCAGCTGCAGAAGAACGCCGTGGCCGCGGCAGGCAGCCGCTGAGAGGCCGCGGGCGCGGCCTCTCCCGCTGACGCCGGAGCGCGGGCCCACGCGCCGCCGCGGCGTGGGCCACTGGCCGGCGCTCCTCTGGCTCGGTCCCAGCCTGGCGTTTATCGCCGCCGTCGTCGTGTATCCAGTTGCCGCCCTCGTGCGCGCCTCGCTGAGCCGCTATTCCATCACCGGCCTCTATCAAGGCTCGATGGGCGCGTCGAACTACACGCGTCTCCTCGAGCAGGAGGCGCTGGTGACGGTCGTCGCCAACACGCTGATCTGGGTGGTCGCGATCGTGGTCGTGACCATCGCCGCCTCGCTCGGCATCGCCCAGCTCCTGAACGAAGAATTTCCAGGCCGACGTCTCGTGCGCTGGACCTTGATCGTCCCGTGGGCGGCCTCGCTCATCATGACCTCGAAGCTCTTCGTCTGGCTCTACGACTACTATTTCGGGCTCCTCAATCAGGTTCTGATCTCGCTGCGCCTGCTCGCGGCGCCCGTGGACTGGCTTGGCAACGACGCGACCGTGATGGGCGCGATGATCGTCGTGGGAATCTTCGTGTCGGTCCCGTTCACGACCTACGTGGTCCTGGCCGGGCTTTCGGCCATTCCCGGCGACGTGTACGAGGCGGCGCGGGTCGACGGCGCGTCGGCCTGGCGCACGTATCGGTCGGTGACGTTGCCACTGCTGCGTCCGGCGCTGCTGGTCGCGGTCGTGCTGAACGTGATCTACGTCTTCAACTCGTTCCCGATCGTGTGGACGCTGAACGATCGCAACCCGGGGTTCGCCCACGACACGATGATCACGTACATGTACAAGATCGCGTTCAAGAGCGCCTTACGCGACGTCGGGCTCGCCGCCGCGCTGGGCTGCGTGAACGTGCTGGTGATCCTGCTCGCCGTCGGCGTCTACCTGCGCACGGTGTCCTGGCGGGAGGCCGAGGCGTGAGCCCGATAGCCGGGCGCCGGCGCGTGGTCAGCCGCGCCGCCCTCTCGAGCGCGGGGTTCGCCCTCGCGCTCGTCGTGCTGGCTCCATACGTCGTGATGGTCTGCACGGCCCTGAAGCCGGAGGCCGAGCTCCGGATCACGCCCCCGCGGCTCCTTCCTCTCGAGTCGCGTCTCGGTAACTTTCTCGACGTTCTCGGGGATCCGAGCTTTCGGGGTTGGCTGCGCGCGTCGCTGGTGGTGGCGCTGACGTCGACGGCCATCGTCGTCCTCGCCGCGACGCCGGCAGCCTACTATACCGCCCGCCACCGGTTCCCTGGTCGTTCGGCGTTTCTCCTGCTCGTCCTCGTCACGCAGATGTTCTCGCCGACGGCGTTGGTGGTCGGACTGTACCGACAGTTCTTCGAGCTGGGGCTGGTCGACACGTACGCAGCCCTCATCGTGACCAACGCCGCCTTCAATCTGGCGTTCGCCGTCTGGATCCTGCGCGCGTTCTTCGCGACGATCCCGCGCGAGATCGAGGAAGCGGCCGCGGTCGACGGCTGCGGCCGGCTCCGCACGCTTGCGCGGGTCGTGCTGCCGCTCTCGCTTCCGGCCATCGTGACGGCCGTGATCTTCGCCTTCATCGCCGCCTGGAACGAGTACATCGTGGCGCTCACGCTCATGACCGATCCGGCGCGAAAGCCGCTGACCGTGGGGATCACGTCGTACGTCACGGCGTACGTCCAGCACTGGAACTACCTCTTTGCCGCCTCGGTCCTCGCGATCGTGCCGGTCGTGGTGCTGTTCGCCTTGATCGAGCGCCATCTGGTCGGTGGGCTCACGGCGGGAAGCGTGAAGTGAGCGGCATCGACGTGCGCGTCGATGCCGCGCTCGGCGTCGGGACCACGTTGACTTGTCCCGTCGATTCGGCGTCTACTCCTAGTGGGACGTGCCGTCTCCGGTAGTTCAGCGGTTCAGCGGCTCACTGCTTGTACAGTCAGGTCCATGTCCGAGCGATCAGAAGCCACCGAAGGGGTCGCGGCGCTCGCGTCGTCGGCCGGGCCCGTGCGCCTGGGTGCCCTGCGGCATCGTGATTTCCGGCTATTCTGGATCGGCCAGCTGATCTCGCAGATCGGGACGTGGATGCAGAGCGTGGCGCAGGCCTGGCTCGTGCTGGATCTCACGCACTCGCCGCTGCAGCTCGGCCTCGTGAGCGCGCTTCAGTTCACGCCGGTTCTGTTGTTTTCCCCCGTCGGAGGGGTCCTGAGCGACCGCTTTGCCAAGCGAAAGGTCTTGCTCGTCAGCCAGACCGCCATGCAGCTGCAGGCGTTCGTGCTCGCGGCGCTCGTGTGGAGCGGTCGAGTCGAGTACTGGCACGTCGTGGTCCTCGCGGCGATCTACGGTCTCGGCCGCGCGATCGACATCCCCGCCCGCCAGTCGTACATCACGGATCTCGTCGGCAGATCCGATCTGGCCAACGCGGTCGCGCTCAACTCGGTGATCATGAACGGCGCCCGCATCGTCGGCCCGGCGGTCGCCGGATTGCTCATCGCGGCCTTCGGTGTGGCGCTCGCCTTCTTTTTGAATGGTGTGAGCTTCGTCGCGGTGCTGGTGGCGCTCGTCGCGATCCGGACGGAGGGCCGGCCCGATATCAACAGCCGGCTCGGCATCAGGGAAGGCGTGCTCGGGGCGCTGAGCTACGCGGCGGCGACGCCGCCGGTCGCGTTCACGCTGGGGTTGATGGTGGCGGTGAGTCTCGTGGTCCTCAACTTCAACGTCGTGGTCCCGCTGGTGGCTCGCGACGTGCTGAACCAGGGCGCCCACGGCTTCGGGCTCCTCATGTCGGCGCTCGGCGCCGGCGCCGTCGCCGGAGCATTCGGCGTCGCGCTCTTTCGGCGCGGGCAGCCACCATTGACGTTCCTGGTGGCGTCGGCCGCAACCTTGTGCGCCGGACTCATCGCGCTGGCCGCCGCCGGCCACTTCGTGGTCGCGGCCCTCGTGCTGGCGCTGCTCGGATGTTGCCAGATCCTCTTCACGACCGGTTGCAACACGACCCTGCAGCTCATCGCACCCAACGAGCTCCGCGGGCGTGTGATGGGGCTCTATACCGTGACCTTCGCCGGCATGACGCCGTTCGGGTCACTGCTGGTCGGCTGGGTCGCGGAGCACCAGGGTATCCGGGTGGCGTGCGCCGCGGGGGGCGCCATCGGACTTCTGGGTGTCGCGGTGCTCGTGCTGATCGCGCACCGCGGCGGCATCACCTGGAGTCACGGGCACGCGGTGTAGTCGTGACCGACGCGCTCTACTCGTCGTCGAGCAACTTCCGGACGCGGTCCATCACCTCGTCCTTGGGATAGATCGCGCCGAGCGCCCGCGCGCGGGTCAGGGGATCGCTGGCGAAGAAGCGCTCGTAGAGCACCTGCCGGCTGCCGAAGGCGCTCCCGGCGACGTCCCACGCCAGGCGGAAGAGCTTCACGCGATCGCGCGCCGTGGCCGTATCGGTCGCGAGGTACTGCTCGATCTCGGGCGCCAGCGGCCCGCGGAAGTCCGCCTCGGTCGGCGTGATCATGAAGCTGCTGGACCCGAGGAGCTGCAGGATCTCCACCATGCGCGGGTACGCGGTCATGAAGAGATTGCGGGTGCTCTCGGCGGGGAGCGCCGCGGGACACATGACGCCCCATTCGTCGAGCTCCGCATCGGCCTCGCAGGCCCGCATGCACGCCTTCATGAGCTCGGTGTAGAGCATCAGCTCGGCCAGACGCTCCTCGGAGTGGGGCAGGTGGGCGTTCCCGATCGTCCTGGTCATCATGAGGGCCAGGCCCAGGACGAACTCGCACTTGGCGATGTTCTTGGCCGCGCCCTGGTGCGCCGTATGGGTCATCGAATGCGTGCTGGTCGCGGTGGCGTTGAGCAGATCGACGTCGCCCAGCAGGAACACGCGCTCCCAGGGCACCAGCACGTCGTTGAAGAAGACGACGCAGTCCATCTCCTCGAAGCGCGAGCCCAGCGGATGCTCGAAGTGCGAGCGGCCCAGGTCGAAGCTCTCCCGGCACAGGAATTTGAGCCCGGGTGTCGCGCACGGGATGGCGAAGTTCAGCGCGAACGGGCTGTGCGTCTCGGTGTGTCGCGCGACGCGGGGTGAGTAGACGGCGATCTCGTCGGACAAAGGGCCGAGAGTCGCCAGAATGCGCGCGCCGCGGACCACGATGCCGGCATCGGTCTCGCGGATCACCTGGAGCGCGGTGCCCTCCTCGAGGTTGAACACCCCGCTGGCGGTACGGCTCCTTTGAAGATTGATGAGCGAGTGGGTCAGGGTCAGGTCACGCTCGCTGATGTATTCGTAGTAGCGCCGGATGTTCTCGCCGAACTCGGGCCGGCCCCGCGCGAAGTAGCGCGCGGACGCGGCCCAGGCGGCGAACGTGACGTTCATGAAGTCGGGCGAGCGGCCCATCATGCCGCAGGTCGTCCGAGCCCAGCGCAGCATCATCACACCGCGGCGCGCCAGCTCTTCCCGGGTGCGCGGGATGATGAACGAAAGCCCCAGACGCTCGCCGCTGGTCGGCGACACGAACGTCATCTCGTCCCTGAGCTTGGGGTCGTGCTGCAGATCGTAGAGCGACGCGATCGCGCGCACCCCGTTGGCGAGCCCGGGATGCGTGGTGACGTCCTTCACGCGCTCCCCGCGCAGCCAGACCTCGCACTCCTGCGCCTGGAGGCCCTTGATGTACTCGGTGCCCGTCCGTGCGGCCATGGCGAAAACTCCTTGATTCAGATTCACAATCGCGCCTCGGCCGGCGGGGCCCCAGCCCCGCGACGGCCTGCAGCGCGAACGGCCGTTACTTGAGCTTCAGATCCTCGCAGGGCGCGGCATACGGATAGCCCTGGATCAATCCGGCGCCGGGGACCTCGACGCGCGAGGTGACGCCCCAGATGAAGCCCTGCTGGAAGATCGGCGCCACCAACGTCTGATCGGTGACGATCTTTTGGATCTGATGGAGCAAGGTTTCGCGCTTCTTTCGATCGAGCTCCTTGGCCTGTTGCTGGAAGAGGTCGTCGATCTCGGGCAGCGAGCCGTACGCATAGAGGCCGCCCTTGGTGAAGAACGGCTCGAGCCGCGCCGCCGCGTTGCCGGCCGCGCCGGTCGCGCCGATCAGGAGCCCCTTCAGCTTCTTCTCGTGCCAGGTGGTCATGAACGTCGCGCGCTCCATCGTGCGCACCCGGGAGCGGATCCCGATGCCCTGGAGATAGCCGCCGACGGTCTCGGCCAGCGACGTGTAGGGCGGGAGCGGCGTGAGGTCACCCGCGTCGAAGCCGTTGGGATAGCCCGCCTCGGTCAGGAGTTGCTTGGCGCGCTTGGGATCGAGCGGCGGCGGCTCGACCTTCAGCGCGAAGTCGAATTCCGGCGGGACGAATCCTCCGGTGGTCTTGCCGTATCCGAGCATCTCCGCCTGGTTGATCCCGTTGCGGTCGATGACGAGGCTCGCCGCCTGGCGGACACGCTTGTCGTGCCACGGAGACTTCGGATCCCACTGATCGAGGAAGTCGAGCCAGTAGATGCCGTAGAGCAGGGGCGCGGTGACTCTGACGCCGGGCGAGCGTTTCAGCTCCTCGGCGACCGCGCCCACGAACAGGTACGCGATGTCCACCTCGCCGGTCTTGACCGCGGCGGCGCGCGTGCTCTCGTCGGGGATGCTGCGCATGACGATGCGCTTCACCTGCGGCGCCTTGCGCCAGTAGTCCGGGAAGGCGTCGAGCACCAGCTCGACGCCGGGCTGGAACGACACGAACTTGAACGGCCCGGCCCCAACGGGGGCCTTCTTGTAGCCTTCCTCGCCCACCTTTTCGACGTACTTCTTCGGCACGATCCACGAGGCGCCGGTCGCCGAAGTGCCATAGAACGCGATGAAGTCGGGCCACGCCTCCTTGAGCACGAAGCGGACGCGGTTGGGGGCGACGACCTGGACCTCCTTCACCTTGTCCTTGAGGAGGCGAGCGGAGGCGCCCTTGTAGCGCTCGAAGGTGAACTTGACGTCCTCGGCGGTCACGGGATCGCCGTTGTGAAACTTGGCGTTCCTTCTCAAGATAAAGTCGTAGGTGATCCCGTCCTTGGAGACCGACCACGACTCGGCGAGGCTCGGCGTGCTGATGTTGCCCGGCATCGGCTTCACGAGCGCGTCGTGAAGCGCGTAGAGCACCATGAACGGTGTGATCAAGGCTTCGGTCTCGCCCGGGTCGAGCCAGCGCGAGACGAGCGTCACGTGGACGCCCCAGACCATCGTCCCCGGCTCTGGTGCCGCGAGCGCGGGCGTGACCACCGCGAGGACCAGCAGGATGACGAGGAGGGCGCCGAGCCGCGAGCGGACGAGCATCAGGATACCTCCAGAGGTGTTGGTTGACGGGCGGCGGTTCGCTCGCTGGCGGGCGCTGCCGACTCCGGAAACGCCATGCTGACGGGTGCGTTGGCCTCGAACGGGCTCCAGAGGCCGAGCTCTTTGCCGATCTCTCTCAGGGCGGGCAGCACTTCCTCGCCGAGCAGGCGGATGCACGTCCGCGTGTCCGCGCTCGACACGAATCCATCGGCCGCCCAGAAGCCGACGATGGAGGGCCGCGTCTCTTCGAGCAGCCGCCGGAGCTTCGGGATCACGGTCTTGGGGGTGCCCGCGACGATCATCTGGCTCTTGATCTGGTCCTCGAAGGACGAGCCGCGGGGATTGGACCGACGGCCGACCGCGTATTCGACGAACTGCGTGCGAATCGAGGGCGAGAAGTAGCCGGACGGCGTGGACCAGACGGGGTGCGCGAGGCCGGTGAACTCACCCTGCATCCACATGAACTGGCGCGCGTTCTCCAGGGCCTTCTCTTCGGTCTCGGCGATGTGGCAGCGCTGGAGATAGCCGCGGTATTCCGGACCGCCCGCGTAGCCGGTCTCGACGGCGACCTGGTCGTAGAGCTCCCAGATCTTCTTGGTCGCCTCGATCGCGGTGCTGAGCGCGATGTACGGGTAGCGTTTCTTCGCCGCCCACACGATCGTTTCTTTGCTGAGCACGCCCGGGATCCAGACCCGCGGGTGCGGTTTCTGGAGCGGCACGGCCCACGGGTTGACGACGCGGTGCTGATAGTGCGTGCCCTCCCACCGGAACGGCCCGGGCTGCGTCCACGCGCGGACGATCAGCTCGTGTGCTTCCTCGAAGCGCTCGCGGTTGTAGGCGGGGTTGACGCCGGTGGCGAGCTGCTCCTGACCGCCGCCGCGCACGAACCCGGAGACGAGGCGCCCGCCCGAGACCATGTCGATCATCGCGAGCTCTTCGGCGAGCCGCACGGGATTGTCGGCGAGCGGGAGCGGGTTGCCGAGCAGCACGATCTTCACGCGACGGGTCGTGGCCGCCAGGATCGACGCGAACACATTGCACTTGGCCTGCATGCAGAACGGCGCGTTGTGGTGCTCGTTGAGCATGATGCCGTCGAAGCCGACCGACTCGGCGAGCCGGTAGTGCTCGAGGTACTCGTTGTAGAGGCGGCTGCCGGCGGCGGGGTCGAAGTGGCGGTTGGAGAACATGAGCGCGGTGGCCCCGAACTCGCGGCCCTCGGCCTCGGGGTACGCGGACATCGGCTGCTCGGTGAAGTACATGAGGTGCATCAGGCCTCTCCTTGGCTCACGAACTTGGTGACGAGCCGGGCGAGCTCGCGGGGTTTCTCCATCTCGACGAAGTGTCCGGCGCCGTCGACGACTTCGAGCCGCGCCTGCGGCAGCGCCTTCGCGTAGCGCTCGCCGCACTCCAGGGGCACGATGCGATCGTCGCGACCCCAGACGACCAGGGTCGGCGTGGCGACGCCGCCGAGCAGGTGCGGCAGCGAGGCGTTGTACATGTAGGGCTTCCACGCGATGCGGAACGACATCTCGCGATTCAGGTCCCAGTGCTCGAGCCGGCCCGTCTCCGGCTCGGCCCCGAACAGACGGTCGAACGCGCTCTGATCGCTGAATCCGAGCCGCACGTAGTCGATATAGGAGACGAGCGCCTGGTCGGCGATCACGCCGCGGTCGGGCTTGAGCCCCATCGCGCCGACCAGGACGAGCTTGCGAAACGCGCGTGGCGCCTGGGTGGCCATCTCCGCCGCCACCCAGCCACCGAAGCCGAGCCCGACGATGGAGACCGTCCGGGGAGCGCGGGTGACGGTGAGCTCGCTGAGCAGCCACTGATGGGCCGCCGCGAGATCCCGGACGTTGCGCATCCATTCCGGCCGCTGGGATCCGTCGTACCCGAGGTGCGACGGCACCAGCACGGTGAAGCGGCGGGCGAGCTCCTCGTAAAAGGGCAGACGCGCGAGCGTCCCGATGTCGTGGTGAAGAATCAGTAGTGGGGGCCCGTCGCCGGCCCGGGCAAGCTGCATCCCGACCCCAGCAATGGGAACGGTTTCGGTGGTCCAGTTGGCGGCTGACGTGCTCACGGTAGCGAAGCTCCTCCCGTCGCGCGTGTTGGCGTCCCGCTCGACGTCTGCCCAGACTACTCGCTTGGCGCGGGGGCTGGCAACGCCGCGTTTTTTTGTGGTCGCGCCGCGGGGTGTGGTGGGGAGAGGGTCACCAGACCACGCGGCACGCGTGCGCTGGCCCGCGGCGGCTGGGCTCCATCCGGGCACGCGACTTCCGCCGCCGCGTGGCGGGAACGGGTCTGGTGACCCTCTCCCCACCACACCCCGCGGCGCGACCACCTTTTCGGCACGGGCCTAGCCCATCGATACCGAGTTGTGTCGGCGCGTTGGGGGCTTTTGGCGCCTGGGCGAAGACTGCGCTGGCGATGACTATGGTTGAGGGGCTTCCGGTGTTTGTCACCTGTCCGGTGGGGAGAGATGGCCGGTGATTTGGTCGATGCGGAAGGAGACGATCGTGCCGCCGGTAGGCGGCTGGCTCAGTACCTTGAGCTGGCCCGTCTGCGCGTCGACCGCGAGCGCGGTCGCATGATCGCCGTCACCGTGTCGCTGAGGCCCTCTCCGCGCTCGTCGCGCTCACGACTCGAGTGGGACCCGACATAAGCGAACGAGGCGAGGACCCGACCGGTCGTGGATGGCGCCGTCACCCCGGCGTGCCTCCCGCCGGCGGCGCCGGCGGAGGCGGAGCGGTCGACGGGGCCACGCGGCTTCTCAGCACCGTGATCGTGATGCCCTGGGAGAGAAGCCAGTCCTGAACCGACGCCCAGCGCCGCGGGTCGTCGCGCTCCCACCGCGCAATCGCTTCCGCTTCGATCGCGATCGCGGTGCGGGTGCGCCAGAGGGCACTCACGACGAGCCTTTTCAGGTCGGTCGGACTCGTCTCGAGGTCTCGGAGCAGGCTCTCGGTCGCGGCATCCATAGCACGCGAAGCTTAGCCTAACCATCGTGTCAATAGCGTGGGGATAAGAGTTCGTCACATCAGGGGGAAGTGTGACAGTATCGGCCCAACAGGCGCCATGGCCGAACCGTCACCTCAGTCGGCCCGTCCGCTCGAGCTCGAGGATCGACGCGCTCGTGCCGCCGCCGAAGAGACGTCGAGGGGCCCGGTGCCTGTTTCGCCCCTGGCCATGGAACGGTGGGCGATCGTGCTCAGACGCCACCGCGCCGGATACGCGGGGTACGAGCAGGTCGATCCGCGCGCGCTCGAGCTCGCCAGGCAAAGCCGGCCCCCGGACACGAGCATGCTGAGATCGCTGGTGGGCCGCCTGCGATCGCTCGGGCGCGCCGACAAGGGCGATCAGAGGCCGACGAAGCCGGCGTGAGCGCCGTACCAGCGCAACGCGCCGCGCAGACGCCGGCGATCGCGGCTCCGCCGGCCACCGACAATCTGGTCGGCCTGGCACTCTCCGGGGGCGGCATCCGGAGCGCGACGTTTGCGCTCGGCGCGCTTCAGGCTCTCCACAAGCTCGGGCTCCTCGCGCTGTTCGACTACGTGTCCACGGTCTCCGGCGGCGGCTTCACCGGCGCGTGGTGGAGCGCGTGGCTCTCGCGCGCCGAGCGCCAGCCGAGCGAGCGCTTTCCCGAAGCCGAGGACATCGAGCCGAGCCGACGGCCGTCCACGCTTCTCCTCGATCCGGATTCGCCGAGGCCGTCCGCGGAGATCCGGACCGCCCGGGATCCGATTCACCATCTTCGCCTCTTCGCGAATTACCTGACGCCCCGCCGCGGCGCGCTGAGCGCGGACACCTGGCGCGCGGTCACCTTCTACGTGCGAAGCCTGGTCTTCAACTGGCTCGCGCTGTTGCCGATCCTGCTCGTCGTCGTGATGCTCGCCCAGCTGTACTTCGTCGCCTGGAACGACGACGTCGCGCTGGGCTTCGCCTGCTCGACTCCCGGCGGCGACGACGAGACGTATCAGGTGCTGTGGACGCTGTGTGAAGGCGATGGCCCCGCGCACAGCGAGGTGGTCAGGGCTCGCGTCGTCCACGCCGCGGCGCCGCTCCTGATTCTCGTGGCGGCGATGGCGGCGGTCTCGATTCTGTGGCTTCTCCATGGCACGTCGACGCCGTGGCTGGCCGTGTTCGGGCTACTCGTTCTGTTCGGCTTCGCCGGATACCTCGCCGATGTGATCCGAGGGGGACCGGCCGGAGCCTCGTGGCTCTCCGTGTCCCGACTGTCCATGGTCGCGGTCGGGCTCGTCGCCGCGGCCCATGTCGTGAAGCTGATGACCACGCCTCGCGTGAACGGGCGTGTCCCGCACGATGCGCATCGGACGACCCTGGCTCAATGGAACAGCGGCCTGCTCCTGACCACGGTGCTCCTGGCCCTGTGTCTGACGGTTGCGGGCTTCGGCCACGAGATCGTCTGGTTCTTCTTCTATCCGAGAACGGGCCGTGTCTGGTCGGCGATCCGACAGGCCGGCGGCTGGGGCGCCGTGGTCGCGGCGGTCGTGAGCGCGGTCTGGACCGCGTATCAAGCGACGCCGTCGGGCCGGGTCAAGGACAGCGCCGAGCCGCAGAGCCGCGCGACCCGGGTGGGGTTCCTGGTCGCGCCCTACGTCGTGCTGGGCGTGCTGGTGCTGCTCCTCGCCTACGCGGGTCGAAAGATCATCGTCGTCGTGGCGGGCGAGCCCGACGTGGCGCAGGCGCTCTCGTACGGCGTGATCGCCGGAGCCGTGGTGCAGCTCGTCTTCGCCGTCTCGGAGCTGCGCCGTCGGCGCTTGCCCGGCGTCAACTTCCGCGCGTGGAGCCTCGTCGCGCTCGCGATCGTCAGCAGCGGGAGCCAGGCGATGTTCTTCTCGCGGATGGACGACGACAGCGTCACGTTCACGCTGTTCTATGTCGGCGTCGCGGCCATTCTCCTCGCGGTCGCCTCCGTGGTGGGACTGGGCTGGATGTCCGATCCGAACGGGCTGTCGATGCACTCGTTCTACAAGGCACGTCTGGTCCGCGCCTATCTCGGGGCCTCGAACGCCGACCGACGCGGCGAGCAGGTGACCGACGCCGTTCCCGGCGATGACGTTCCACTCAGAGCCCTGTTCAACCACGATCAGGGCGCGCCCTACCACCTCGTGAACACCACCTTGAACCTGGTGGCCAGCGTCGATCTCGCCACCGCTCAGCGCTCGGCGGCCAACTTCGTGCTCTCGAGCTACTACTGCGGCTCGGCGCGAACGCGCTACCGGCGGACCGACGAGTACATGGGAGGCGACATGACGCTCGGGACCGCCGTGGCGATCTCGGGAGCGGCCGCGAGCCCCAACATGGGCTCACGAACGCCGAGCATGCCGCTGGTCGTGCTGCTGGCGCTCGTCAACGCCCGCCTCGGTTTCTGGGCCCCGACCCCCTTCGCCGCGCGCTGGCGCGAGCCCCGCGCGGCGCTCTGGCCCTTCTACCTCTTGCGTGAAGCGCTGTCGCAGACCACCGACCTGTCGACGTACTGCTATCTGACCGACGGCGGCCACTTCGACAACACCGGGCTCTACTCGCTCGTAGAGCGCGGGTGTCGCTACGTCGTCCTGCTCGACTGTGGCGCCGATCCCGGGCCGTGCTTCGCCGACCTCGGCGACGCGATCCGTCGCTGCCGCATCGATTTCGGCGCCGAGATCTCGCTCTCCGTCCAGGGTTTTCTCGATCGCGCGCAGGACAGCGGGCTGGCGACCCGCCACGTGGTCGTCGGCAAGATCCTGTACCGCAAGGAGCACTGGGATCAGCTCGGCCTCGCCTCCAGCGACGATGCCGACCGCACCGGCGTCATCGTCTGGGTGAAGCCGGCCGTGACCGCGGCTGACTCGGCCGACGTTCGCCAGTACAAGCTCCAGAATCCCAACTTCCCGCATCAGACGACCGTGGATCAGTGGTACGACGAGGCGCAGTTCGAGAGCTATCGCAAGCTCGCCTACGACAGCGTGGGCGACGCGCTGCGCCCGTGCGTGCAGCCCGGTCCGCTCGGCGCCGCGCAGGTGCAGGCGTTCTTCCGCAGTCTCGAAGCTCAGTATCCCTGACGCCCCGACCCACATCGGCGCGCGATCGCTCAGCCGCGTCCTCGCCAGGGGCCGGTGATCAGCCGCGCGCCGCGCTGCCACGACAGGTAGGCCCACGCCCACTCGAACAACACGAGAAAGCGGTTGCGAAAACCGATCAGGAACATGATGTGCACCAGAAGCCACGCGAGCCACGCGGGCAATCCTGACAGCTGGACGCCGCCGACGACCGCGACGGCCGACGCGCGCCCGATGGTCGCCATGGTCCCGCGGTCGCGATAGTGAAACGCTCGTGTCGGTCGGCCGTCCAGGCGCCGCAATGCATTGTCCGCCGCGTGGGTGCCCTGCTGCATCGCGACGGGCGCCAGACCGGGGAGCACCGTGCCCTCTCGGGTGCGATAGAGGCTCATATCGCCGATGGCGAACGCGTCAGGGTGCCCCGGGATCGAGAGGTCCGGCTCGACCGGCACGCGTCCGGAGCGATCGAGCGTCACTCCGAGTGTCCTGGCGAGCGGCGCCGCCGCCACTCCGGCCGCCCACAGTACGGTCCGCGCGCGGATCTGCTCGCCGCCGAGCCACACCGCGTCGGCGGTGACGCCGGTCACGATGGCGCGGGTGCGTACCTCGACGCCGATGCGCTGAAGGGAATCCTGGGCGCGTCGGCTCAGCGTCTCCGGAAAGCTCGCGAGAACGCGCTCACCGCCCTCGAGGAGCACGATGCGCGCCCGCGTGGGGTCGATGAGGCGGAAATCGCGCGCGATGGTCTGGCGCGAGATCTCGGCGAGAGCCCCGGCCAGCTCCACGCCCGTCGGGCCGCCGCCGACGACCACGAAGGTGAGGAGCGCCTGCTGCTCGGCGCCGTCGGGCTCGCGCTCGGCGGATTCATACGCGAGAAGCACCCGGCGGCGAATCTCCAGCGCGTCCTCGAGGCTCTTGAGGCTCGGGGCGAGCACCTCCCAGTCTTCGTGGCCGAAGTACGAATGGCCGGCGCCCGCCGCGAGGATCAGCGCGTCGTAGCCGATCTCACCCCGATCGAGAACGAGGCGCCGCGCGGGGAGATCCACTCGCTCGACCTCGGCCAGCAGCACCGTGATGTTCTTGGCGTGTCGCAGGACGGATCGGAGCGGCGTCGCGATGTCGGACGGGTTGAGCGCAGCGGTCGCGACCTGATAGAGCAGGGGCTGAAACAGGTGGTGGTTGCGCCGGTCGAGCAGGGTGACCCGCACGGGCCGGCCCGCGAGGGCCCGCGCGGCGTAGAGCCCGCCGAAGCCACCGCCCACCACGACCACGTGTGGTTGGTCGGCCACCTCACGAACCGAGAACGACGCGCAGCCCGAGCCCCGAGGCTCGGGCTGCCTTTCGGCGCACCGCTACCCCTTGGTGTTCTGCCGGACGAATGCCTGGACACGCCGCCAGGCATCGGCCGAGGCCTCCGCGAACTCGGTCTGCTTTCGATCGAAGAAGCTGTGCGGCGCGCCCGGGTAGACCGTCGAATCGTGCTTGACGCCGGCCTTGCGGCACGCGGCGTCGAACTCGTCGACGGCGGTCTGGGGGATTCCCTGATCGGCGCCGCCGAAGAGCGAGAGAACACCGCACTTGTAGCGCGAGACCGCGTCGATCGGCTTGGGCCGATCGGGCCAGCGACTCAGGCCGAGCGGCCAGCCGTAGAAGCCGATCACGCCGGCGTAGCCGAGCCCGCTCGCGGCCTGAAGGTACGAGAGGGCACCGCCGAAGCAGAAGCCCACCGAGAAGATCGAGCGAGCCTCGCCGCCGTCCTTGCTCCGTAGATGGGCGACGGCGGCCGCGATGTCGGCCTGTAGCGCGTCTGGTTTCGTCTGCGGTACCTGGGACATGAAGTCGAAGCTATCACTGCGGTCATCGGATTGGGCCGTCCGCGCGAAGAAGTCGATTGCGACCGCGTCCACGCCGACCTCGGCGAAGCGATCGGCAAGCTCCTTGTAATACGGATGCAGTCCGCGCACGTCCGGGATGACGACCATCCCGGCGCCGGTGGGCTTGCCCGCGCGGGCCGCGTGGGCCATGAAGCGCGTGCCGTCCGCCGAGGTGAGTCGGAAGTCACGCGAGCCGGCGGAGCCGCCGGCGATCGGAGCAATCGGGGGCCGAGAATCGTTATCGACGCACATGGGGTCCTCCTTGTTTCGAATCGCGACGCTCGGGCGGTCCGGCCGCCCGGATAGCTTGACTCTAACACCGGGCACGATATAGTCGCGCCAGCCGCGAGCGCTCAGCGGTACATCGTCACGCCGGGAGGACGCGATGAAGGACGGCCTTCGGTTCGTCGACTGCGATATGCACATCATGGAGCCGGTAGACCTTTTCGACCGCTATCTGGACGCGCGGTTCAAGGACCGTGTGAACCTCCAGGTGGGCGCCGACGGCCGGCCGCGGCGGGGTACGATCGTCATCGACGGTCTGCCGACGACGCAGGACGCCGAGCTCCAGCAGTACCGCAAACGGAATCGGCCCGGCACCACGCACAGCACCCAGCCCCTGTCGGGGTCCCGTCTCGCCGACACCGGCCGACTCGACTTCGCGATCGACCGCAAGTACAACGCCGAGGCCCAGGTGATGGGCATGGCGATGGAAGGGGTCGATATCGCGGTGCTGTATCCCACGACGGGTCTCTCGCTGATCGCGCGCAACAACCTCGATCCGCAGCTCTCCCTGGCGCTCTGCCGGGCCTACAACAACTGGATCCACGAGTTCTGCCGGTACAGCCCGGAGCGGCTGAAGTTCGTGGCGATGCTGCCCGTGCACGACGTGCACCTGGCCTCACGCGAGCTCGTGCGCTGCGTACGCGAGCTGGGCGCGGTCGGGTCGTTCATCCGGCCGAACCTCGTCAACGGCCACTATTGGCACTCGAACTACTGGGATCCCCTCCTGAGCCTCCACGAGGAGCTCGACGTGACGTGGGGCTTCCACGAGGGTACGGGCGCCTGGTACTCGTATTTCAACGAGCTCTACGGCGAGAACCGGTTCTATCGTCACGTCGCCAGCCACTGGATCGAGATGCAGCAGGCGCTGATCGCGATGATCATCGGCGGCGTGTTCGAGTTCCATCCCAAGCTTCGGGTCGGATTCCTGGAGGCTCAGAACTCCTGGGTGCCCGGCCTCCTGTCCCGGATCGAGTGGGACTACCCGCAGTATCGGGATTCGCACGCGCCGTATCTCTCGATGACGCCGCGCGAGTACTTCCGGCGCAACTGCTGGGCGGCGGTCGAGGGGAGCGAGCCGGAGATCGAGGCGACCGCCGGCCTCATCGGCGCGGATCGCATGTGCATCTCGACGGACTATCCGCATTTTGACTCGAACTTCCCGCACGTGTCGACGAATCTCCTGAAGAACGTGCCGCGCGAGATCGCGGCGCAGATCTTCATGGGCGGCGCGCATCTCTACGCGTTCGGCGAGCGCCATTTCCGAGAGGCCGCGCAGGCGGCGGACCGGCAGCTCGGCGGAGTCGCCGTCGGCGGCTGATCACGGAGCTTGTCGCCGCGCCTCGGCCGGCGCCCGAGTCCCGCGACGACCTGCCGCTGGAGTGCGTGCACGCGCGCGCTCCGGGCTGTACCCTGAGCGCCATGATCCGGACCCGGTTCGCGCTTGCGTCACTGTGGCTCGTGGTCGTTCTCTTCCTCGGTAGCACGTACTTTGCCGCCGAGGAGACCGGACGCTACGTCCTGCCTGTCCTGAAATTCATGTTGCCCGGCGCACCCTCCGGCCAGCTGCAGGCGATCCATATGATGCTGCGCAAGATCGCGCACGTCTCCGAGTACGCCGTCCTCGCGCTGCTCTGGTTCGAGGCGCTGCATCACGTCGCGGGCCGGACTCTCCGCACCGCCGCCTGGATGGCGCTCTCGATCTGTCTGGTCTGCGCGTTCGTCGACGAGGCGCACCAGTCGACCTTGCCCTCCCGCCAGGGTAGCGCGCGCGATCTCGTCATCGACGGCTTCGGCGCCACCGCCATGCTGATGATCATGCGCGGCCGCCAGGGCATGGGGAATCGCGGGGGTCGGCTCGACGGCGCCGTCGCGCCCGAGCCCGTGGATTGAGCACACCGCTCGCGGATTAGCCAGAGCCACCCGCGCCGGATCGCGCCGTCGCGGTCAGGCGAGCAGGCCGGCGAGGATCCCGGTCAGGAAGACTCCGTCGAAGGTACCCGCGCCTCCGATCGAGACGACGGGCGCGCCCAGGCGCGCGATCTGCCCCAAATTCAGAAGATCGGCCCCGATCAAGGTCCCCATCGAGCCAGCCACGTAAGCGACCGGCGGCGCCCGGCGGAAGGCGAGGAGCAAGGCCACCCCCGCCGCGACGATCGGGGGAACGAGCATCGGCACCGCGATCCCGACGCCGGGGACCAGCCGCGCGAGGCTATGCACGACCGCGGCGACGATGGCCGTGCCGATCAGCATTCGCCCGTACATCCCCGTGCGAACCAGGAGGTACAACGAGACCAGGATCGGGATCAGCGCGCCGCCGACGTTCAGCGCGACCACGGTCGGAGTGGATGCGCGCGCGGGCGAGCCCGAGACCATCGCGAACAGCGGAATATCGACGCCGCTGCCGAAGAGTGACAGCAACATCACCGCGAAGGCGTACCGAGGGTGGACACCGACCTTGCGATACGCATAGGTGAGGACGCGCACCTCGACCAGGAGGATCAGCAGCGCGAACAGGAACAGCAGGAGCAGGAGCGGCAGAGAGATGGGAGGTGAGTGGATCACGAGCGCGACACGAGGCTACATCCCGCTTCCACCGCCCTGACAGGCCCAATCGTACGAGACCACGTGGACGCGATAGCTCGCGGCCTCGGCGACCGAGGCGCTGAAGAACGCGCGAGCATCCATGGGCACGTCGCCCAGCACCCAGATGGTCGAGCTGCCGACGACACCGCCGGCGGCGTCGACACGCTCGATCTGGAGGCGGACCCGCTGGGCAGCCTGATGACCCCGGTTGTAGACATAGCCTTCGACGGCCGGCCCTTTGCGATTGCGGGTCACGTCGAACTCGACCTGGAAGTAGCGGTCGGTCGTCTCCGGGGCGTAGATCGTCTGAGCCCGTCCCGGCGCGGCGCTCGCGAGCAGGAGCGCGATGGTCAGCCCGGTGATCGCGTGTCTCGTGCGGGTCATCACAGGGCGACGCACGTGACGGGCGGCAACCCATTGGCCGCGATCTCCCAGTGCGCGCCGCCGTCGAGCGATCGGAACACGCGTCCGTCCTCGGTGCCGCATACGACGAGAGCGCCGGCGGCGGCCAGGCAACTCGTGTCGACGTTGTCGCCGAACCAGCCCGGCAACCCGTCTTCGCAGCGCTGGAACGCCGCGTCGCCGTCGAGCCGGGCGCGATAGATCGCGGCGCGGCGGCCGCCCGGTCCCATCGAGGCCGAGACCAATACGATGTCGTCGCTCACCGCCACCGCGCGCAGGTAGTGCGCGTGCATGCCGGCAGTGATGAATCGCCAGGAATCGCCACCGTCGCGGCTCACGCCGAAGCCGCCGGCCGCGGCGACCAGAACGACCTCGGGCCGGCGGGGGTGGGCGAGGATCTGGTGTACGTCGACCTCGATGTCGACCGTCGGCGTCCAGGTCCGACCGCCGTCGCGCGAGCGCGCGACGCCGCCGACGTGAACGTTGACGTGTAGCGCCCCATCCCGCGCCGCCGAGATCGAGCGAACGTCGGCGGGATCGCCCCACGGCGTGTACCACGCCTCGCGCCCGTCCATCGCGTCGAACGATTCGACGCGCGCGGGCCGATCGCCGTCGAGCCGCAGCAGATGCGCCTCTTCGGTTCCGATCAGGAGCCCGCTCGGCGTCGGCGCCAGACACGTCGCCTCCGGCCCGTCGATCGCCGCTCGCTCGCTCCACCTGGAGTCGACCCCTTCCCAGAGCGCTCGTCCATCGATGAGCGCCCACACGCGAGCGCCATCGAGAGCGAGCGCGGTGAGGGATTTCCCGGTCAACGCCTCTGCGGGGAAGACCTGGTCGTTGTCGAGCGTCCAGAGCCCCTCGCGCGTGCCGACGCGGACCTTCGACGCCATGCTCTGAATGATACTCGCTCGTGCTTCCAGATGCGAGGTGTCCGAGGCGGGTCTAGACTCGAAAGTACCAGCACGAAACCAACACCTGACCACCGAAGGAGGTCAAGGAATGTTTTCACAGAAGCTGATCTCGAGCGTGCTCGGCCTCTCGCTACTGAGTCTCGCGGCCGCCGGGTGCGGCACCGCGACGGGAGCCGCCGTGGGCGCCGGTAGCGGCGCGGCCGTCGGCGCCGGAACCGGCTACGGAGCCGGGAAGGGCGCGTTGATCGGTCTGGGCGTCGGCGCGGCGGCCGGCGCGATCTACGACATCACCAAGCACAACAAGTAGGGGGTGAATGCGATGAAGCGCTGGCTCATGCTCTCCGGTGTGCTCACGACGACCGCGTTCCTCGCGACCGGGCTCGCGTTCGGTCAGCCGAAGGCTGACTGCAAGGACCGCGCTCAGACACCCGAGAAGGTGGAAGGACAGGTGGTGGCCGTCGACCAGAGCGCCGGTCGGGTGACCATCCGTGAGAAGAACGGCAGCACCCACGAGTTCCAGGCCAACAAAGAGACGCTGCAGGACATGAAGCCTGGCGACAAGATCGAGGCGAAGCTTCGAGAAGCGCCGAAGTGCTGAGTGGCGAATAATTGAGCGGCGAATAACAATGACGAACGGCTGAACGAGCGATCGTCTCGCGAGGAGTTTGGCGTGAGATAGAATCGCTCGCGTGGCAGCGACGCCTGACGGCGATCCGTGCGGGGCGACGATCATGGAGCAGCAGGCGGCCATGCAGGGCGGCCGGCTGACTTCGGTTCGTTTGACCGAAGGGTTCCTGGAGCGCGTCGAGGCCTACGACCGCAGCGGCCCGCGGCTCAACGCCGTGCTCGAGGTGAACCCCCAGGCGCGCGAGATCGCCGAAACGCTCGACCGGGAGCGCGCCTCGGGCGGCATCCGCGGGCCGCTGCACGGTATTCCCCTCCTCCTGAAGGACAACATCGCGACCGCCGACCGGCTGCACACCAGCGCGGGCTCGCTCGCCCTGAAGGACTGCATCGCGCCGCGTGACGCCTTTCTGGTGACCCGGCTGCGCGAGGCCGGTGCCGTGATCCTGGGCAAGGCGAACATGACCGAGTGGGCGAACTTCATGACGACCGGCATGCCCGCCGGCTACAGCTCGCGTGGGGGCCAGGTGAAGAATCCGTACGGGGAGAGTCTCAGCCCCGGCGGATCCAGCAGCGGTTCGGCCGTCGCCGTCGCCGCCGGCCTCTGCACCGTGGCGGTCGGCACCGAGACGTCTGGATCGATCCTGAGCCCGGCAAACTGGAACTCGGTCGTCGGCGTGAAGCCGACGCTCGGTCTCATCTCGCGCTCCGGCATCGTTCCGATCGCCGCCAGCCAGGACACCGCCGGTCCGTTCGCGCGCACGGTGGCCGACGCCGCCATTCTCCTGGGTGCGATGACCGGCGTCGATGCCGCCGACCGCGCCACGCGCGCGAGCCGCCGGCACGCGCGCGGCGACTACAGGGAGTCTCTGTCGGCGAAGGGGCTCGAGGGCGCTCGACTGGGGGTGCCGCGGGCGGTGTACTTCGAGCGCCTCGCGGCCCCCGAGACCCCCGTGATGGACGCGGCGCTTCGCGCGCTCGGCAACCTCTGCGCGGTTCTCGTCGATCCCGCGGACATCGTGACGGCGCGCGAGGTGAGCGACTTTCGCTCCGACGTCATGCTCTACGAGTTCAAGCGGGATCTGAACCGCTACCTCGAAGATCTCGGCGAGGCTTCACCGATCCGATCCTTGCGAGAGCTGATCCGCTTCAACGAGGCCCGTCCCGAGGAGATGCTGCGATTCGGTCAGGTCCTCCTTCTGGCGGCCCACGCCACGAACGGGCTCCGCACCCCGACGTATCGGCGAAGCCGCGCCGAGGATCTCAGGATGTCGAGAGCCGACGGGATCGACCAGGTGATGAAGCGCGAGCGACTCGACGCGCTCGTCTTCCCGGGATGGTCGGGCGCCGCGATCGGCGCCAAGGCCGGCTATCCGAGCGTCATCGTGCCGGCGGGCTACACCGCCGAGGGCACGCCGATCGGGCTCACGTTCCTCGGCCGCGCGTGGAGCGAGCCGACCCTGCTGCGCCTGGCCCATGCCTTCGAGACCGCGACGAGCCTTCGGCGGCCGCCCCCGAGCGTCGCGCCGGGCCCCGCCGGCCCTCCGCTATAATCCGAGGGGATTTCCGAGCCGCGGAGAGGGGCTATCGGGGAGAGGGGCTGTCGGGGAGAGGGGCTGTCGGGGAGAGGGGCTGTCGGGGAGAGGGGCCTATGACGACCGAGCAGTGGTTCGACTCGCTGATCGCGGAATTGCTCGCGCAGAACCCGTTCAGACGCTCCGAGTACTTCAAACGCTTCGCCTCGGGCTCCCTGAGCCGGGAGCAGGTGTGGGGACACATCGCCCAGCACTATCTTCTGATCGCCTGGTTTCCCCGGATCTTCAGCGGCATCCACACCCGCTGCGACGATTTCGAGGTTCGCAAGGACTGCGCGCGCCATCTCCTCGTCGAGGATCTCGGCTATCTGAGCGGTCAGGTCGGCGCCACGCCGGATCACGACGAGCTCTTCCGTCGGATCGGCGACGATCTCGGCTATTCCCGCGACGCGTACGATCGCATCGCCGCCGTGCCCGAGATGGACGCGATCGTGCGCTTTTTCCAGGAGCTGGCCCACGAGCGACCGTGGAGCGCGTCGCTCTGCGCGACGGCGCTCCTGGAAGAGGAAGTCGTCGAGATCGCCCGGACGGTCGGTCGGGCGCTCGTCGAGCACTACGGCGTCCGCCCGGAGTGGGGCGGCCAGAACTACGCGGTGCACGAGGCGGTCGAGCAGGAGGAATCGGGCGAGACGAAGAAGACCATCCTCAAGCACCTGCGCACACCGGACGATCGCCGCGCCGCGGAAGGCGCCATGCGCGAGATGCACCGTCTGCTCCAGGTCTACGCCGAGAGCCTCGCCCGCCGACATCTCTGATCCACGTCTCGTCGCGCCTGCCTCACGTCTCGTTGCGCGCTCGGCTCTCCAGAGAGAGCATAGAAGGATGTAGGAGGGTCCTATGAGCCTGCAATCGGTCAATCCCGCGACCGGCGAAGTCCTCGAGACGTTCGCCGCGACCTCGGGCCGTGAGCTCGACACGATCGTCGCGACGAGCCACGCGGCATTCCTCGAGTGGCGAACGGTGCCCTTCAAGGCGCGCGCCGAACGGATGCGCGAGGCGGCGCAGACGCTCCGGCGCCGCCGGGCCGAGTTCGCCCGCACGATGGCGCTCGAGATGGGCAAGCCGATCGCGCAGGGTGAGGCCGAGGTCGACAAGTGCGCGTGGGTGTGCGACTACTACGCGGATTCTGCCGAGGGCTTCCTGGCCGTGCAGCCGCGCGAGACCGACGCGAAGAAGAGCTACGTGCGCTTCGACCCGCTGGGCGTCGTGCTCGCGGTGATGCCGTGGAACTTCCCGTTCTGGCAGGTCTTCCGCTTCGCCGCGCCGGCGCTCATGGCCGGCAACGCCGGCGTGCTCAAGCACGCCTCGAACGTCCCGCGCTGCGCGTTGCAGATCGAGGAGGTGTTCCGCGAAGCGGGATTTCCGCGCGGGCTCTTCTCGACCGCGCTCATCGAGTCCTCGGCGGTCGCCGGCCTCATCGACGATCCGCGGATCGTCGCGGTCACGCTCACGGGCAGCGAGCTGGCGGGCAGCAAGGTCGCCGAGCGGGCAGGGAAGATGCTCAAGAAGACCGTGCTCGAGCTCGGCGGGAGCGACCCGTTCATCATCCTGGAGGATGCCGATCTCGACCTCGCCGCCAACACCGCGGCCGACGCGCGCCTGGTCAACAGCGGCCAGAGCTGCATCGCCGCCAAGCGATTCATCGTCGTCGAGGCGGTGGCCGAGAAGTTCATCCCGAAGTTCGTCGACCAGCTCCGGGCGCGCCGCATGGGCGATCCGCTGGCGCGTGAGACGCAGGTCGGGCCTCAGGCGCGCGTGGACCTGCGTGACGACCTCCATCGCCAGGTCGAGGAGTCGATCAAGCGCGGGGCCAAGCGACTGCTCGGCGGCGAGATCCCGCGCGGCACCGGCGCCTTCTATCCGCCCACCTTGCTCGCCGCGGTCGACAAGGGGATGCCGGCCTTCGACGAGGAGACGTTCGGGCCGGTGGCCGCCGTGATTCGCGCCAAGGACGAGGCCGACGCCGTGCGACTCGCGAACGACTCGCAGTTCGGTCTGGGCGCCGCGCTGTGGACTCGGGACCACGCGCGCGCCGAGCGCCTGGCGGCCGAGATCGAGGCGGGCGCGATCTTCGTCAACGGTCTCGTGAAATCGGATCCACGGCTGCCCTTCGGCGGTATCAAGCGCTCGGGCTATGGCCGCGAGCTGTCGGAGTATGGCATCCGAGAGTTCGTCAACATCAAATCGGTCTGGATGGCGTGACGGCGGGCATGGGCGCATGAGAGCCTCGGATCTGATCGTCCAGTGCCTCGAGAACGAGCAAGTCCGTTACGTGTTCGGCCTGCCCGGCGAGGAGATCCTGGACATCCTCGATTCCTTCCTCGACTCGAGGATCACCTTCGTTCCGACGCGCCACGAGCAGGGCGCCGCCTTCATGGCCGACGCCTACGGTCGCCTGACCGGCCGGCCGGGCGTGTGTCTGTCGACCCTCGGGCCGGGCGCCACGAACCTCGCGACCGGAGTCGCCGACGCGAACCTCGACCGCGCGCCCCTGGTCGCCATCACCGGACAGGCCGGCCGCGATCGAATCCACAAGGAATCCCACCAGCGCGTCGATATCGTCGAGCACCTGCGGCCGCTCACCAAGTGGAATACCCGTGTGGAAACCGCCGCGGTGATCCCCGAGGTGATCCGCAAGGCGTTCAAGCTGGCCCAGTCCGAGAAGCCCGGAGCCTGTCACATCGAGGTGCCCGAGGACGTCGCGGGCGAGGCGATCGACGGCACGCCGCTCTCGACCGAGCGCGCCCGGCGGCCGTCACCGGATCGCCAGGCCCTCGAGACGGCGGCGCGGCTGATCGAAGCCGCATCGTTCCCGCTGATCTTCGCCGGCAACGGCGTCATCCGCGGGCGAGCGTCCGGCGAGCTGCGGGCGTTCGCCCGGGCTCACGGCATTCCCGTCGCGCACACGTTCATGGCGAAGGGCTCGATGCCGTACGACGACGACCTCTGCCTGCTGTCGGTCGGGCTGCAGGCGCGGGATTACATCTCGTGCGGGTTCGACAAGGCCGACCTCATCATCGCGGTGGGCTACGATCCGGTCGAGTACGCGCCGAAGTTCTGGAATCCGGACCGCAAGAAGCCGATCGTCCACATCGATTTCACACCGGCCGAGGTCGACAGCTTCTATCAGCCCGCGGTCGAGGTCGTCGCCGACGTGCGCGAGGCGATCGAGCTCCTCGGCGGGCTCGTGAAGGGACAGAAGGACCCGGCACCCTACCAGACGCTCCGTCGGTATATCCTCACCGAGCTCCAGGAAGGCGCGGACGACGACGGCTTCCCGCTGAAGCCCCAGCGCATCTTGAGAGATCTCCGGGCGAGCATGGGCCGCGAGGACATCCTGATTTCCGATGTGGGCACCCACAAGCTGTGGATCGCCCGGACGTTTCCCGCGTACGAGCCGAACACCGTGCTGATCTCCAACGGCTACGCGGCCATGGGCTTCGCGCTTCCCGCCGCCATCGCCGCCAAGCTCGTCCATCCGGAGCGCAAGGTGGTGGCGGTGAGCGGTGACGGCGGCTTCCTCATGAACTGCCAGGAGCTCGAGACCGCGTGCCGGCTCGGGCTCGGCATCGTCAACGTGATCTTCCGCGACGGCGGATACAACCTGATCCAGTGGAAGCAGCAGACGCACCTGGGGCGGGAATCGGGCGTCAAGTTCGGTAACCCGGACTTCGTGGCTCTGGCCGCCGCCTTCGGCGCGAAGGGGTATCGAGTCGACTCGGCGCGCGCGCTCGGGCCGATCCTGGCGCAAGCGCTCGCGCACCCGGGCCCCTCGATCATCGACGTACCGGTCGATTACGAAAACGCCAAGCTGACCGCGGGGCTCGGGCACCTCATCTGCCCGATCTGAGCCGGCGGGAGGCCGATGATACCGCCTGAGCTGACAGCAGCCCGAACGTCGCCGGACCCACCAGCAGCCCGACCAGATCGAGGCAAACGCCATTCCGCTCAGCAACCCGGCCGTGCGTGAGCCGCCGAGCCTCGGCGCTGATCACGAAGAAGACCCCGACCCAGCCGTAGGCGCCAATGCCCGTCGCGAAGGCCAGCAGCCCGGCGGCGATCGGCGCCGAGACCTGCCAGAAGGCGTACGAGGCGAACGAGCCGGCGCCGATCGCGGCCGGTGACCGCCAGCCACACCGAACGCCGCTCGGCGCCGCCAGCGATCGCTGGCGGCGCCGAGCGCGAGCCGCGACACCGCGCCGCCCGCCTGCGATCAGGCGACGAGAAGCCCCGCGCCGATCGTGTCGAAGCCGAGCGCCCGGGATCGTATGGAGCGGCAGATAGCTCAGCACGGCGGCCTGGACCATTCCGAGCACGAGGCCGCTCGCAAAGAACGCGAGGATCGCCGGCCGGCGGGCCCACGACCATGCGCTCGCACCGCCCTCATGCGCGGCGCTCGTCGCTCTGGCGGACGGCGCGTCGTTGAGCCGGCCGAGCGGGCGCCAGCTAAGGGCGACCGGCAGGGCCACCACGAGGCCGCACGTCGCGATCGCCGCCCGCCATCCCAGCGAGGCGGCCACGCGCGGGAGCACGAGCGCCGAGGCGATCCCGCCCACGGTGAGCCCCATCTGCTTGATGCCCATCGCGATGCCGCGCTCGTGAACCGGGAAGAGATCCATGATGGCCTTGCCGAGCGCGGGATTGACGACGCTCCAACCAATGCCGGCCAGGAACAAGCACAGGAGGAACGTCGTGAAGCCCGGCGACAACGCGCCGACCGCGAGCCCCGCCGCGCCGACGATCAGTCCCCCGAGCAAGCTCGGCCGTGCGCCCAGACGGTCGGCGAGCCGTCCGCCCGGCAGCGAGAAGAGGAGGCCGCCGACATAGATCGACGGAACGATGAGCGCGACCTGAAGCCGTGTCAGGCCGAAGCCCGCGACGAGGCTTGGCGAGAGGGGAGAGATCCCGAGCATCCCGAAGGCGCCCGCGCCGTAGGACCCGGGTGAGAATCGCCAGGAGAAACCACCGCGTGGGCACTAACGCACGATCCTGGAGGGTGGACCGGCGGCCTCGAGGCCGCCGGTCCGATCCCTCAGCGCGGTCGCCCGAGGACGATCAGGGCTTCAGCCCGAACTTCTGGAACGTGTGGCAGCTCTCGGGCACGTAGCCGCGGCTTCCGGCGAACGTCCACGTGACCTCGCTCACGTACACGTCGCCTTTCGAGTCGACCGCGATGCCGTGCGGCGCCGCGAAGCTCCCGGCCGCCGTCGGATCCGGCCCGCCCCAGCGGGCGAGCACGCGGCCGTCGCGGTCGTGGACGCTGACGCGGCCCGAGCGGATCTCGCCCGCGGGCCCGTATCGCCGCGAGGTCTGGCCGGGCTGCCACCAGAGCTCCGAGACGTAGGCGCGGCCCTGAGCGTCGAACACGATGTGCGTCGGGCGCCGCGTGTCGGTCCACTCGGCCAGATATTCGCCGTCGGGGCTGAAGATCTGGATGCGGTCGTTCTCGCGGTCGCAGACGAAGACCCGCCCGTCGGACGCGACGGCGATGCCGTGGGGGAGGAAGAACTCGCCTGGGCCCTGCCCCGGCACGCCCCACGACCGCTTGAGCTCGCCGGTCGGCGAGAAAAGATGCACGCGACAGTTGCCGTAGCCGTCGGACACGTAGAGCTCACCCCGGGGACCGACCGCCAGATTCGTCGGCCGGTTGAACGGCCCGCCCGCCTTCGAGACCGTCGCGGTGTTCTTGCCGTCGTACCCGGTGTCCGAAGGCTTGTTCATGGTTCCGAGCGTCAGCAGGAGCTTGCCCTGCGGCGTGAACTTCCGCACGGTGTGGTTGCCGTCGTCCGAGCAGTACAGGAGGCCGTCCGGTCCGACGGAGATGCCGTGCGTGCGCAGGGTGAACTGCCCCTCGCCCCACGAGCCCTGGAAGTTGCCCTTGCGGTCGTACACGATGATCGGATGATCGCCGCGGCAGATCAGGTAGACGCGATCCTCTCCGTCGATCGCGACCCCCGCGACGTCCTTGTGAGCATACCCGCTGGGAAGCTGCTCCCAGCCCTCGACGACCCCGTAGCTCAGCGCCATCGGATTCCTCCTCCCGCTCACACGCGCTCGTAGGCGAGGCGTTTCACCTTGTCCATGTTCGTGCCTTCGATGCGGATCAGTCGCGTCGCGCCCTCGCGCCGCGGCGAGTGCAGATCGCCCTCGTTGTAGACGTGGGCCATGCCGGGCTTGAGCGTGTAGCTCGTGACGAGGCGCACCTTGCCCGGCTTGTCGGGCGTGGCCTTCTCGACGAGCGCCCAGTCGCTCATCACGGTCTCGCCGCGCGCCTGACCGTAGATCGCCCAGGACGGGCCGTGGTCGTGGGGGTTGCTCTCCTTCTTGCCGTTGTAGACGTGGGCGAGGATGCAGAAGCCGAGCGCGGGATCTTCGTAGAGGATCTTGCGCTCGGGCACGTCGTCGCCGACGTGCCTGGCGACGAACGCCTCGTCCTTCAGAACCTCCTGGACGATCTCGCACACCTTCTTCCGGCCGCCGGGGCCGGGGTCGTCGGTGAGGGCGCGCTGACAGGCCGACGCGAACTTTTCCAGGGTCCAGCTCATCGTAGTGACCTCCTCCGTTTGTCCTCGATCAGCTTACCGAATGTCACGACCGCCGCTTGGCGTCGCGCCCCGGCCGGTGGGGCCCCAGCCCCGCGCCGGCCAGCGGCGCGCGCTACCGCGCGCGAGCGCCGGCCCGCAAGAGCTGTCCCGGCAGCGCCCCCGTGGGCTTCCCGTCGCGCAGCACGACCTCGCCGTTCACCACGGTCGCCGCGATCCCGCGCGCGCGCTGGGTGAGCCGTCGAGCCCCGGCCGGAAGATCGCGCACGACCTCGGGCATCTCCGGCGCGATCGTCTCGGGGTCGAACACGAGCAGATCGGCGGCCATGTCCTCGCGAACCAGGCCGCGATCGGTGAATCCCCAGTGCGTGGCCGGCTCGAAGCTCAGCATGCGCACGGCCTGCTCGAGCGGGAGGGCTTGCCTGGCCCGCACCCAGTAGCTCAGCAGGTGGGTCTGGAGCGACGCGTCCATGATCTGCGAGACGTGCGCGCCGGAGTCCGAGAACGTGACGACCGTCCGCGGGTGTTTCATCAGCTCGAGGGCGTGCTCCTGATTCTCGTTGGCGATGGGCTGGAGGAAGAACCGATCCAGGTCCTTCTCGAGCGCCAGATCGATGATCGCCTCGACCGGATCGAGGCCGCGCTCGCGCGCGACCGCCGCGACCGAGCGATACGGGCCCTCGGGCGTGTCCATGACGAAGATCCACTCGTACGAGCCCAGCCGCGCCTCGGCGCCGATCGGGCGCCGCTCGTCACGCTCGCGCGCGGCCTCGACCAGACGGCGGCGGAGCTCGGGGTCGCGAAGCCGCGCCTTCTGCTGCTCGAGTGGAAGCGCGCGCAGCTCGCGCCACACGGGCAGGCGATCGAACGGCAGAGTGGTCTTGAACGAGAGCACATAGTCGCGCAGGCGCTCGGGATCTCCGCCCGCCCGCTCGCCGGCCAGCTCGAACACGCCCGCGTTCATGTCGCCCATCACGCCGACCAGCCGGCGCACCTCGTCCCACGAGGCCAGGCGGCTGGCCACCGGACGCCGGTCCGGGGTCTCGTGGCTCGGTGAGCGCGAGGTCGTGAAGCCGATGGCACCGGCACGGATGGCGTCGCGTAGCTCGCGCTCCATGGCGCGCAGGTCATCTTCACCGGCTTCCTTCTCGAACGCACGCTCGCCCATGACGTAGGTGCGCAGCGCCGAGTGGCCGATGTAGCCCGCGTAGTTGATGCCTTTGGGCAGCCCTTCCACGCGATCGAGGAACTCCGGGAACGTGGTCCAGGTCCAGTCGATGCCGGCGTCCATCGCCTCGGCGGCGATGTCCTCGGCGCGCTCGAGATTGCGCACGACCAGGTGGCGCTCGGGCTTGCCGCACGGGGCGAGCGTGAAGCCACAGTTGCCCATCACCACCGTGGTGACCCCGTGCCAGCACGAGCAAGTGCCCATGGGGTCCCAGAAGATCTGGGCGTCCATGTGAGTGTGGCCGTCGACGAAGCCCGGGGTGACGACCTGCCCGTCGGCATCGATGACCTTGCGCGCCGCCTCGCGGATGCGCCCGATGGCCGCGATCCGGCCGTGACGGACCGCGACGTCGGCTCGATAGCGGGGCAGTCCGGATCCGTCGATCACCGTGCCGTTCTTGATGACCAGGTCATACGGCATCGCGTGCTCCTCCCATCGACTCGCCCAGGGGACGGCGGGGCCCCGCTCCCGGTGGTCGTGGGCAACCGAGAACGGCGCTCGTGAACGTGGGCGTATCGTACGTCAGTTCGGGGTGTGCAGCCAGACGAAGATCGGGACTACGCGGCGTCGATCCCGGAAAGGCGGCTGTAGCTGACGGCGACCTGGCCACCGCCGTCCTGATCGATCAGGAGCCCGTCCTGCGTGAGATCGACGAGCGTGCCGACGATCGGGACGCGGGAGTTCATGATCGACAGGGCCACACGGCGCCCCTGGTAGGCGACCGCTTCACCCATCCACAGCTTTGCCATCGCGCGGCTCAGATCGTCGACTTCCTGGATCATGCCGAGACCGGGAACGCTCTGGGAGCGAGGAGCCTCGAACTCCAGGACCGGTGCGGCGGCCGTCACCGCCGCGGGGGCGGCGACCGTCGCGGCGCGCGCTGGCGCCCGGTGCGCAGCCGCTGCGGCCAGTGCGGGGTGGGGGGCAGCGCCGCCGGCGGGGGGCTCGTACTCGGCGATCAGTCCGGGCGCCCGCTCCGGCCCGGCCGAGCCGACCCGGCCCTCGGACGCTGATCGAGCACCGCGTTCGACGGCCCTGCCGAGGCCTCGGATGAGCTCCGACATCTGGCCCATCAGCCGGCGGAAGATATAGTAGCCGAGCAGCGCGATGACGAGAGCCAGGCCGAGCCCGAGCTGAGACTGGATGCGCGAGAGCGACCCGAGCCGGTGGAGTGTCCACACGAAGATGAGAAGCGGCACGACCGTCGTGACGGCGAACACGGCCGAGGCCGCTTGCTGCAACGAGTTGGGACGGGGCGCAGTCGGCATCAAAATCCATCGTAGGCGATGGGAAGCCCGGGGCCTTCAGGAAAAAGCCTGGCCGGGGCCGATGCGGCTTGAAGTGTGATATATCGCGGGGTAGATCGAAAAGACCTCAGAGGAGGGATCAAGGTGAGCGACATGAAGATCGATGCGGTACGATCCTCCAGCAGCGGCGTCCTCGGCCGCGCCCGAAGCCAGGCGCGGGGACACCGCCTCGTCCTCGATTCGTCGTCACGGCCCCAGCCTGACGCGTTCACGAACAGCGAGGCGTTCCTGGCGGGTGTCTCGTCCTGCGGCGTCACCCTGATCGAGATGTCCGCGAAAGAGTCGGGCGTTCCCATGACCGGTATCGACGTCACCATCGAGGGCGCTCGGACCTCGGCCGAGCCGAACCGGTTCGCCACGGTGACGATGACGTTCGAGATCGCCGGCGTGAGCCAGGCCCAGGCGGACGAGCTCGTCGCGACCTATCGAGGACGCTGACCCCTCTACCGTACGGTCGCAGGTGCGACCGAGGTGAAGGTTCAGGTCCTGGCGCGGTAGTACCATCGGCCCCGGGGGATTGGTGGACAAGCGACGGTGCGGGTGGGCCCGAGGTGAGCTCGACATCGCCTATCACGATCGGGAGTGGGGCGTGCCGCTCCACCAGGACCGTCTCCTCTTCGAGCTGCTGATCCTGGAAGGCGCTCAGGCGGGCCTCAGCTGGTCGACCATTCTCAAGAAGCGCCCGGCGTATCGGAAGGCGTTCGACCGATTCGATCCAAAGAAAGTCGGCCGCTACTCCGCGGCCCGTGTCCGGCGCCTCATGAACGACGCGGGCATCGTCCGCAATCGCGCGAAGATCGAGGCCACGATCGCCAACGCGCGCGCGTTCCTCGCGGTTCAGCGCGAGTACGGGACCTTCGACAGGTACATCTGGCAGTTCGTCGGCGGCCGGTCCCTGCAGAATGCCTGGCGGCGCCTGGGCGAATCTCCGGCCGAGACCGAGGCTTCGCGCGCCATGAGCCGCGACCTGATCAAGCGTGGCTTTCGGTTCGTCGGCCCGACGATCTGTTACGCTTTCATGCAAGCCACCGGCATGGTGAACGACCATCTGCGCGACTGCTTCCGATGGCGCGAGGTCCGACGGCCCCTTCGCGCCTCCAAATCGAGGACGACGACGGTCAACGGCAATGACTAAGCGGCGCGTTCGTCTGGCAGCGGTGGAAGATGTTCCGGCCGGCGAAGGCCGCGTGGTCGAGATCGAGGGCAAGGATCTGGCGCTCTTCAACGTGGACGGCACGTTCTACGCGATCGACAACGCCTGCGCCCATCGGGGTGGACCGCTCGGCGAGGGCGATCTCGAGGGCCGGTTCGTTTCGTGTCCCTGGCACGCCTGGCGCTGGGACGTCACGACCGGCGCCAACGCCAACAATCCCGCGGTCAGGATGGCGTGCTTTCCGGTGGCCGTCGAGAACGGCGCCGTCTTCGTCGAGCTCTGAGGCTCTCGCTTGGTGGACGCCACTCTGATGGTGGGCGTGGGGCTCGCGGCCGGCATCGGCCTGGTCTTCGGCTGGCTCGCGTTTCAGCGGTGCCCGCACTGCGGACACCTGGTGCGACGGGCCTCGCAGGGCTGGAAGCGCTGCGGCTCCTGTGGCCGTCAGTATCGCCGCGGACTTCGCGTACGATGACGGCATGCTCAAGCTGACTCTGCCGACACCTCGGACCCTGATGCTCGCCGGCGCCGCGGTGCTGGTCGTCGCCACGCTCGGCGCCGGCGGCTGGTACTGGCACACCGTCTCGCAGCGGCACGCCATGGCGGCCTACGCCGCCGCGTTGACTCGAGCGCAGCCGGCGCTGGGCCCTCAGGCGACCGCCGACGCGCGCGCGGCCGGCATTCGCGATCTCGAAGCCGCGCTCACGCAGTATCCTTCGGGTCCCGGCGCCGCCCAGGTGGCGTACGAGCTCGGCAACTTGCGCTTCGACGCCCAGCAGTACGGCCAGGCCCGCGGCGCCTGGGAGCTCGCCGTCGCTCAAGGGGCGCCCCGGACGCTCAAGACCCTGAGCCAGGGCGGCGTCGCGTACACGTGGGAGGCCGAGCGCAACTACGCGAAGGCGGTCGACGCGTTCAAGGTCGCGCTGACGGGGCTCGGTCCCAAGGATTTCTACTACGAGGATCTGTTGATGGGGCTCGGGCGCACCCAGGAGCTCTCGGGGCAGAAAGCCGACGCGATCGCGACCTATCGCCGCGCGCTCGGTGAGCTCGCCCAGAGCCGCCGGGTCGAAGAGATCAAGGCGCGCCTCGCCGCGCTCGGCGCGTAGTTGCTCCGGCCTCGAACCGACCGCCCACGCGACCGTTTTTGAAACTCGTAAGAGCCTCCAGGCGTCGCCCGGCGCTCGCGTACTTCCGATAAGGTGGATTATGTCAAGTAAATGGCGATAGCCCGGGGGCCGTTTACGAGGGAGCGTCCAGCATGTACTCGCCTCGAACACTGGCTCCGAGGTAGCGCGGCGTGCGTTGTAGATCGTCGGGGTCCGCAACCCCTCCCACCGGTCGCGATTCATCGCCGCTTCATGGTCCCGGCGAGGCGCGCGGCCGAAAAATCATTTCCGGAATCGTGGCTTCGACGCGCGCTCTTGACAGAGCGAGAAATCCTCCTAGACTGGGCGCGCCTCGGCGAAGCCGCGAACGGGTTTCTCGAGGCTCCGAACGACACGTTGAAAGCTTCGAGACGCGAGGAACACGTTTGAGCGAGGCGCAAGCCCCGCAGCAGTCGGACACCGCCGACCCTGTACGCGAGCCGCAAAGACCGAGCCCGCTCGCCAGGATGTTGATCAGGCTCAGCGCCCTGGTGCTGATCGGGGCGATCCTCTTCGTTTTCCATGGGATCCGCTACTATCTCGATCCCTGGTCGCAAGCCATCATCAACGGCATCGTCAAGTACATCTATCCATCCGACGGCCAGGCCGAGACGACTGTCGTCCTGTTCCGCGAAGAGAATCTGCGCATGCTCAAGGAGCCGTATCCGGTTTCCTACGAGCGCCACGCCGAAATTCTTGAAGCGCTCTCGATCTACCATCCGCGCGCGGTCTTCCTGGACTTCGTGTTCCTGGACAAGCGCTCGCGCGAGGCAACCGAAACCTTGCGCCAGGCCATCTGCAACCTGCGCGAGGCGAAGATCGAGGTGTATCTCGCGGTGCTCGAGCCCATGACGCGGCCGGACCCGAACGAGCCCTGGGTCTTCCAGTGCGCCGAGCAAGTGAGCGCTCAGATGGCGCCG
>QHSQ01000560.1 GCA_003221615.1 Candidatus Rokuibacteriota bacterium
TCGCGCGCGACGTGGAACAGTGGGGCTACTCGGCACTCTGGACGCCAGAAGCGATGGGCCGTGACGTCCTCGTCAATTCCGCTGGTTGCTCGCGAACACCCGTAAGTTGGTCATTGCCTCCGGGATTGCAAACATCTTTGCACGCGACGCAATGGCCATGCCTGCGGCACGCGTACAGCTCAACGAGCAATCGGGCGGAAGATTTCTGCTCGGCATGGGCATTTCGCACGCACCGATTGTGAGCGCGATACGCGGTCACATCTATGAAAAACCAGTGACGACCATGCGCACCTACGTCGAAGCAATGGCGCATGCGCAGTACAGCTCGCCACGACCGTCCGATTCGACGCTGACGGTCGTCGCCGCACTCGGCCCAAAGATGTTGGCACTCGCGCGCGATGTCGCCGATGGCGCTCATCCCTATAACACGACCGTGGCGCAAACGGCCGAAGCGCGCGCAGTTCTCGGCCGAAACAAACGCCTCTGTGTAGAACAGAAAGTTCTGTTGGAAACGAACGCCGCGCGCGCCCGCGAGATCGCGCGCGCCTATCTGCGCCCGTATCTCCGCCTGAGCAACTACGTGAACAGTTGGCGGCGCGCGGGCTTCGACGACAGCGATTTTCGCCGACAATGTGTCGAATCGACTCGTCGACACACTGGTCGCGTGGGGCGATGAAGATGCGTCCGTCGGGCGCATCCGCGAGCACTGGCAGGCGGGCGCGGATCACGTCTGCATTCAAGCGCTGTATGCGGATCCGAGCAAATCGACGCTCGATGGACCCAATACCGACTTGATCCAGCGCCTTGCGCCGCTCGCACGTGAGAGCAACACGCCGCGGTGAGCGTCGCCTATTCTAGCGACCGGGCGCCCGTCTCAAGGTAGCTTGTCGAAAAAGAGATACAGGGCGGCAATCCGGCCGTCCCGGGCAATGATGAAATCAGTCCCGGCGTAAGCTGGCGCCTCACCCGGGCGGCCCGATCCCCGTTGGATCCGCCCGCCATTGCCCAATTCCTCGGGCCCGGCAATTGGCTGATATCGAAAGTCAGGGTGAGTAGCCCTGATCGCGTCCGCGACGCGATCGATCTCGTCGCGGCCACGGTAGACGCCCCCCCCTGGGATCGTAGAACACGCAATCTTCGGTGAAGATCTCGTCGATGGCCGCGCGCCGCCGCTCGGGGTCGTTTTCACCGAAGACATCGTGAAGGTTGCGCGTCAGCAAGGTCGATATGCTGTAGGACATAGCTTGTCTCCCCTCGGCATCGAGTGCGGCTCATGCGGGGCCGCCCTATGCGGATGAGGCAGAGGTGCTTGTCAGCAATAGGGCCGACTGGCTTCATCGCCGATCCCGGGCCATATCGGGGACGGATGCCCCCGGACGAGTGAGGGGATCCGTTGAACTTTGGAATCGTGAAGCGCCGTACAATGAGCGCGATGACGCCGGATACCCTCTCCGACCTCCTCGAGTGCGTCGCGGCGTTCGGAAGGTCGCTCGACGAGCGCTTCGACCCGGCGCGCTTTCTGGCGGAGTTCTCGGCCCGTAGCCAGCGCCTGGTCCCCCACGACTACATGCTCATCGCCCTACGGGAGGATGACGGGCAGACGTTCTCGCTCTTCGCCGAATACGCCGGGCGCGGCGGCGTCGGCGGCGACACCAGACGGTATACCACGGCCTTCGAGCGCGGCGGTCGAGCGGCGACTGAGAGCTTCGCGCTGGCGCCGGTCTTCGGCGGAGAAATGGAAGTCATCGCCGACATGGCGACCGACGACCGGTTCGGCGAAGCCAGTGCGTGCCGGGCAACGCTCGGCGAGGCCGGGCTACGGGCGAGACTCGCCGTACCACTATTCGCCGGTGGCCATGTCAGCGGGGCGCTCGTCGTCATGAGCGCCATCGCGGGAATGTATACCGATGCGCACGCGTCGGCCTGTCGCCAGATTGCCGACCTCATCGGCCCCTTCGTAGAGACGGTCGTGATGCTGCACCGAGAGCGCCGCCGAGGTGAACGCCTGGCGGCCGCTACGGCTCTCGCGCCGATCCTCGGAGCCAGCCTCAAGGTGGGCGATGTTCTGGAGCGACTTGGCGAAGCGGTTCGACCGCTCATCGATTTCGACACGATGGGCCTCGCCCTCCGGGCCGCCGACGGGCCTGGATTCGACGGCAGCGGGATCATCGGCGTTCGCCGCCCCGGGTACGCGACAACGCCGGCCGTCGAGGATTATTCGACCCTTGAGCGGGTGAGTCGCGGCGAAATCATTCTCGTCCGCGACGCTCGGCGTGAGCTGGACCCCGGGCGCGCGGGTGACCGGTACCTCATCGAGAGCGGCGATCGGTCAGTACTCGGCGTGCCGTTGCTGTTCGGTGAGGAGTCCGGCGGTGGGCTCTTCTTCGTCACGGCGCGTGAGCACTGGTACGACGAGAGCGACGTGGAGGTCGGCTCCGCGATCGCCGCCGCGCTCGTGCTTGCGGTCCAGCACCAGCGGCTGGCCGAGCAGCAGCAGCGGCTGGGAGCGGTCGAGGCGAAAGCGCAGAAGCTCGAGCGCCAGGTCGCGTCACTGCGGACCGCCCTCGACGACCGGTTCGGCTTCGACGCAATCATCGGTCGGGCACCGAATTTCATCGCAGCTCTCGACGACGCACGAAAGGTGGCGGCCACCGGCACGACGGTGCTACTCACCGGCGAGAGCGGGACCGGCAAGGAGGTGCTGGCCCGGGCAATCCATCACGCCAGTGCGCGAGCCGAGGGACCATTCGTCGCGCTCAATTGTGCGGCGCTGCCGGAAACCCTGATCGAGTCCGAGCTGTTCGGTCACGAGCGTGGGGCCTTCACCGGTGCTGACAAGCTGAAGCGTGGCCGCTTCGAGCTGGCGGGGGGCGGCACGCTGTTTCTCGACGAGATCGGCGAGCTCGCCCCGGCCGCGCAGGCCAAGCTGCTGCGCGTGCTGCAGGAGCGGCGGTACGAGCGCGTGGGCGGCACGACCACGCTGGAGGCTGACGTTCGCCTCATCGCGGCCACGAATCGGGACCTCGAACGCGCGGTGGCCGAAGCTCGGTTCCGCGAGGATCTCTTCTACCGTCTCGCGGTGTTCCGGATCCATCTGCCGCCTCTGCGCGAGCGAGGCGACGATGTCCTGCTTCTTGCGGATCGCTTCGTGCGCCAACTCGGCAGCAACATGGGCAAGCTCGAGCCTGGCCTCAGCCGCGAGGCGCGCGAGCTCCTCGTGGCGCACTCGTGGCCCGGCAACATCCGCGAGCTGCAGAACGCCATTGAGCGGGCGCTCATCCTTGCGGACGGTGGGCTGATAGCGGCCGGGCAGCTCGGCATCGCACAGCGCCCACCGGGCGACGTCGCGACTCCTGTCACTCCGACCCCGGGCCTCGAACGTCCGACCGGAGTGCGCGCCCTGGGCGACCTGGAAAAGCAGATGATCGTGGATGCGCTCCACCGCGCGCATGGCAACAAATCCCGGGCCGCCGCCGCACTGGGTCTGAGCCGCACCCAGCTTCTCCGGCGTGTACGCCGCTTTGGACTCGACGCGTAGCAGATTGCTGACAAACTCGCCGCGTTGATATGGCTGAAGAGTTAGTGGCTGTCGGCGGAAGAAACCGCGCTCACGCTGGTCGGTGCGGGGTGTTTCGGCGAGACGGCGCCTCGGCGTTCGAGGCCCGTCCGACGAGGCCGGGTCGTCCGGAGTCGCCGCCGGAGCAGCTGGCGGCGCCCATACCTGACGATGATGTACCCCGCAAGCACCGTTCCGATCACGAAGCCGAGCATGTGCTCGAGCGCGGTGACTCGTGCGGTGATCAGCGCGATCGCGTCGCTGAAGAGATATCCGAGAGTCAGCCAGGTGCCCGCCCACAGGAGTACGCCGGCCAGATCATAGAGAACGAAACGAGCTCGTGCGACCGCGAACACGCCGGCGAGGGGTGGAATGATCGTGGTGACGCCGGGAATGAACTTCGCGACAAGGATGCTCGCTGCGCCGTGGCGAGTGAAGATCTCCTCAGCCCGGTGCGCACACGTGTCGGGCTCGAGGGATAGCCGGAAAAGTCTCGCCAGCACCTGCGCC
>QHSQ01000143.1 GCA_003221615.1 Candidatus Rokuibacteriota bacterium
TCGACCACTTCGTCCGGCGTGCCGTACGCGACCCGGTCGCGCAGCACGTCGTCGTAGGTGATGTTGGCGAGGCGCTCGGCGCGCTCCGCGCGCTCTTCCGAGCCGGTCGTGCCGGCCGCGCCGACCGACGAGGCGAAGTTCTCGGCCAGCCGGCGATACGACCGCATCGTGCTGTCCTCCGCCTCGGAGCGCGCCCGGGCCGAGGTGGCCGCGACGTAGACCGGGATGCGGAGGTAGACGTTGCGGTCGCCCGCGTGGCCGCTCTCCCGCAGCGCCGCGCGATACGCCTTGAGGTGTCCGGCCGCTTCGGGCACGTCGAAGCCGCGCAGTCCAGTGACGAGCGAGAACCCCATGCGGCCGACCATCGGAAACGTGTCGGGGGTGGTCGCCGCCACCCAGATCGGCGGGTGCGGCTTCTGATAGGGGCGAGGCACGACGGTCAACGTGTCTGCGGTGAAGTATTTCCCGGCGTGGGAGAAGCCCTCCTGCGTCCAGGCTTTCAGGATGACGTCGAGGGACTCCTGGAAGCGCTCGCGGCTCTCGTCGTATCGGACACCGTAGCCCGAGTAGGCGCGGGGAAAGCCGCTGCGCCCGACGCCGAAGTCGAGGCGGCCCTTGCTGATCTGATCGACGGTGGCGGCCTCTTCGGCCGTGCGGATCGGGTGGCAGAGCGGGAGCACGCTGACTCCGGTGCCGATCCGGAGCCGCGTCGTACGGGCGGCGATCGCCGCGGCCAGCACCAGCGGCACCGAGGCGATCGAGGGAATCCCGGCGCCCATCGGATCGGTCGGCTTCCGGTGGACGGCGAAGTGGCGCTCGGCCAGCCAGACGCCGTCGAGCCCCTGCGTCTCCGCGATCTCGGTGATCGACATCGCCTCGGCAAACGCCTCTTCCTGCGTTCTCCCTTCTCGATGGTCGCACTCCATTACCAGGCCGACGTGCATATGGGCCTCCCCCGCACCGCTGGCACATCTCGATCGCCGCCCGATTATACTGCGCGCTCGGGTCCTACAGTTTCCTCGGGAGGCGACACATGGACGTCTTCGACGCGATTCGCACGCTCCTGGCGGTGCGCGGCTATCAGAACAAACCGATTCCGGAAGAGGTGGTCCGGCGGATCGTCGAGTCCGGACGGCTCACCGGCAGCGGGATGAACCGCCAGCCCTGGCACTTCGTCGTGGTCCGGGAGAGAGAAACGCTACGCCGTCTGGGGGCGCTGGCCTCGAGCGGGTCGTACGTCGCTCAGGCGCCGCTGGCCGTCGTCGTCGCCACCGACAAGACGCGATTCGCCGTGTCCGACGCGAGCCGCGCGATCCAGTCGATGCTGCTGGCGGCGTGGGCCGACGGCGTGGGCTCGAACTGGGTGGGCTTCGGGGGGCTCGAGAAGGTCAAGGACCTGCTCGACGTCCCGGCCGGCCTCGAGGTGCTGGCGATCCTTCCGTTCGGCTATCCCGCGCGCCCGATCGGACGAGGCCAGAAGCAGCGCAAGGCGCTGCGCGAGGTGGCCCACGTCGAGCGATTTGGACGTCCGTTCGAGTGAGGGCCCGGCGCGCCGGCGCGCTCAGTCGACCCCGAAATCGTACACGCTGCCCCCCACCGAACCGCCGCCGCGCGTGGAGACGAATCCGTATTCGCCGGGCGCCAGCGGAGCCCTCGGCCGGATCCGGTAGAACCCGCGGCTGTCCCGCTCGGCGTCGACGTCGACCATGTCCTCTCCGCGTATCCCCCGACGGCTCGAGCCGCCCCCGTAGGGAACGCGCGACCCGCTTCCGATCTTGAGGTTGCGATCGTCTTTACCGGGCTCGAGGCGCACGAGCGGCATCTCGCTGGGTTCGGACGTGATCACGAACACCGGCTGGCGGTCCGGCGTGCGGTACTTCGCCTTGTTCCCGGGCAACACGAGCTCATTCGACCGCGAATACGGCGCCCGATTTTTCTGGAGCTCCGTGCCCGCCGCGATCAGCTCGACCTCTTTACCGGCGATGATCTGGAAGACCGTCGGCCGGGTGCGTGCCGGGCTCATCGCGGGCGGGACGGCTGCCACGCTTGCCGAGGGAGGAGCGCCGGACGGCGAAGACTCGGCGGAAGCCGCCGGAGCCGACGGCGAGAGAATGGCCTCGATGACCTTCTCCGGCACACCGTTTTTCTTCAGCGCGATCAGCGCGTCCGTGCGCACGTCGAAGTTCGTCGGGCTCGTGCGGATCTTTGCGACGATGACACGCTCCGAGAGCCCCGCCTTGACCATCTCGACGACCGTCTGATTCGTCATCACCTCCTGCGCGAATCCCGACGGCGTCATGAGCAGCAGCTCCAGCAGAATCATGGCGATCGAGAAAGGTCTCATGGCCACCGAACCCTAGGGCCTGGGTCGGAGCGTGTCAACGGCAAAAATAGGTCTGACGGTCAGCTCAGCCGCGAATGGGTTGCAGCAGCTGAATCAGATTGCCCTCCGGGTCCTTCATCGTCGCGATGCGCAGCTGGCCGGAGTCGGTCGGCTTCTCGATGAACTCGACGCCGGCCGCGCTGAGCCGCTTCCACTCGGCATCGACGTCGTCGGTCTCCAGCGCCACCATGTGACGCGCGGGATCCGCGTTGCGGCCGCGCACCTCGCTGTGGGTCCCGAGCGCCAGGGTCGCGGCGCCGAGCTTTCCGAGCACCACGAAGCCGGGGATCTGGATGGCAATCGGCAGGCCGAGCAGGTCGCGATAGAACGGCAGCAGGTTGTTCAGATCTTCACTCCAGGTCGTCGCTCCGCGCAGGCCTTTGATCATGGCGCCCTCCACTCAATGGCCGGCCGTCTTGCGGATGCTGCCGAAGTGATCGTCGATGTGGGCGAGCAGACCGGCGGCGATGAGCTGCTCGACGGTCATCGGTGGCATCGTGGACACGACCTTCGCGCTCTTGACCAGCTGGTCGTCGCTCAACCGGCGGATGGTCCCCGCCGCCACGCCCACGCCTTTGCGGAAGAGCTCGATCGTCTCGGCCTTGGTGCAGCCGGCGTAGTCGCGCGCGTGCCTGGCGTTCATCTCGTCGATCGCGGCCGGGTTGAAGCTCTCGAACGGCCGTCCGGACGCGACCGTCTCGATCATTCCGGCGATCGCCTCGAGCACGCCGGCCATATGGTGCGCGGTCACTCCGACCGACCACTTTTCGGCCTGGGTCACCTTCTTCCAGTCCGCGTCGCCGAGCCGCTGAAGCGTCGCGATGGCCTCCTCGGCCTTCGTCTCGAACTGCTTGGCCAGCGCCTCGCTCCTGCCGGCGTTGGCCGACCCCGGCGGAGCCACGTAGACCATCCAGGACACGCCGAAGCGGTCGGTGGTCATCCCGAAGCGCGGAGAAAAGAAGGTCGTGGTCAGCGGCATGATCACCTGCCCGCCGTCCACCAGGGCCGTGAACATCCGATCGGCCTCGCTCTCGCTCCCCACCGTGAGCGACAGCGCGAAGCCCTGGAAGCTCGGGTGCCCGCCGCATCGACCGTCCGAAGCCAGCACGGTGGTCTCGCCGACCTTGAAGCTGGCATGCATCACCTTGTCCTCGGCACCTGGCTGAACCATCCCGGGGTCGGGGCTTTCCTTGAAGCGCATGAGCGCCGTGACCTCGGCGCCGATCGCGCGACGGTAGAACTCGAGCGCTTCCTGGCAGCGCCCCTCGAAGAACAGGTAGGGCTGAACTTGCATCGCCGATGGCATCGTCTTGACTCCTTTATATGTGTGTTGGGCGAGCAGGGCTTACGTCGCCCTCTCACCATAGAGTCGAACGGTCAGGCTCCAAATCGACACGACCCCGAGAAAAGCCGCCCGCATCCTCCGGCCGCCTTGCGCGGCGAAGGTGAATTGACAACACTGTCTGCATGGCCAAGTCGCAGGCCGTTCTGGAAGTGGCCGGGCGCGAGGTGGCGATCACCAACCCGGACAAGGTGTTCTTTCCCCGGGCCGGCCACACGAAGCTGGACCTGGCGAAATATTACGCGGCGGTCGCCGAGGGGGCGTTGCGGGGGATCTCGGCGCGGCCGATCGTGCTCAAGCGCTACGTGAACGGCGCGGAGAGCGAGCCGTTCTTCCAGAAGCGGGCGCCGGAGCAGCATCCCGACTGGATCGAGACGGTCGAGCTCTCCTTTCCCTCCGGCCGCACGGCGCGGGAGATCGTCGTGCGCGACGCGGCCCAGCTTTTGTGGATCGTCAACCTCGGCTGCATCGATCTCAACCCGCATCCGGTGCGCGCCGACGATCTCGAGCATCCGGACGAGCTCCGGGTCGACCTCGACCCCGGCCCGGGCACCGGCTGGGACGATATTCGGCGCGTGGCGCTGATCGTCCGCGACGTGCTCACCGAGCACCAGCTGCGCGCCTGGCCCAAGACGTCGGGCTCGCGCGGCATGCACGTGTACGCGCGCATCGCGCGGCGCTGGAGCTTCGATCAGGTACGGCGCGCGACCTTGGCCCTCGCCCGCGAGGTCGAGCGGCGCGCGCCCGAGCTGGCGACGAGCAAGTGGTGGAAGGAAGAGCGCCACGGGGTCTTCCTCGACTACAACCAGAACGCGAAGGACCGCACGGTCGCCTCGGCCTGGTCGGTGCGGGCGACACCCGACGCGCGGGTCTCGATGCCCCTCGAGTGGGACGAGGTCGCCGGCTGCGATCCGGCGACGTTCACGTTGGTCACCGCGCCCGCACGCCTGGCCGAGCGCGGCGACGCCGCCGCGGCGATCGACGCCGCGCCGGGATCGCTCGACCGGCTCCTCTCGCTGTCCGCCGCCCAGGAGGCCGCGGGCCTCGGCGACGCGCCGTGGCCACCGCACTACAAGAAGCAGAGCGACGAGCCGCCGCGCGTGGCGCCGTCGCGCCGCAAGAGCGCGCACGCCGCCGACAGCGCGAACCCCACGAAGACCGGGAGCGGGCGGCGACGGTCGACTCAGCCGCTCATCACGGTGGCCAAGGCGCGGCACAAGGAGGACGCGCTCGCCGGCCTCGAACGCTGGAAGGCGCGCCACCCGGCGGCCGCGGCACACTTGCAGGTGGACGACGTCCTCGTCGACTCGATGCGCGGCCGCTCGTCGACGTGGACGCGGATCCGGGTGAATCTGAGAAATGTCCCCGAGAACGAGCGCGTCGCCGAGGAGGCGCCGGACCCCGACTACGATCCCTGGCGCGATGTCGACCCGGCGCGGCGCGGGTCGCGGGCGCCGAAAACGCGCTCCAGCTCGTAGGCCGGTGTGACCTCCAGCTGGTCGTAGCGGCAGTCCCGCGGCTGCTTGTCCGGGCGCCAGCGCACGAACTGCGCGGCGTGGCGGAAGCGGGTGCCCTGCATGTGATCGTAGGCGACCTCGCAGACGCGCTCGGGCCGCAGCGGCTCCCAGCTGAGATCCTTACCCCGGTTCCAGCGGCTGCTCGCGCCCGGCATGCGCTGCCCGGCCGCGCTCGCGTCCGTCTGCGCCTGCGCCCAGTCGCCCCAGGGATGGCCCTCGAGCGCGTTGGTCCGGAGCGGCGCGAGCTCGGCGACAAGCTGCTTGCGTACGGCGTTGCTGAACGCGGCCGTGACACCGACGTGGTGCAAGGTGCCGTCTTCGTCGTAGAGGCCCAGGAGGAGTGAGCCCACCATCGTGCCCGCGCCGTTCTTGTGCCAGCGGAAGCCGGCGACCACGCAGTCGGCCGTGCGCGCGTGCTTGACCTTGATCATGGTGCGCTCGCCGGGGCGATACGGCTCATCCAGACGCTTGGCCATGACGCCGTCGAGGCCGGCGCCCTCGAAGCGCCGGAACCAGTCCTCGGCCAGCGCGCGATCTCGCGTGGCCGGCGAGATGTGCACCGGCGGCGCCGCGCCCGCCAGCGCCTGCTCGAGCCGGTCGCGCCGCTCCGCGAGCGGCGCCTCGCGGAGATCCTCGTCGCCCAGCGCGAGCAGATCCCAGGCGACGAACGAGGCGGGCGACTGCGAGGCCAGGAGCTTCACGCGCGAGGCAGCAGGGTGGATGCGCAGCAGCAGCGCCTCGAAATCGAGCCCGGCGGCGCCGACGATCACGACCTCGCCGTCGACGACGCAGCGCGCGGGGAGCGAGCGGGCCAGCGGAGCCTCGAGCTCAGGGAAGTAGCGGTTCATCGGCTTCTCGTCGCGGCTCTGCAGCAGGATCTCGTCGCCGTCGCGGAACACGAGCGTGCGAAACCCGTCCCACTTGGGCTCGAACAGCCAGCCCTCGCCGCCGGGCAGCCCTTCGGCGGCGCTGGACAGCATCGGCTGGAGCGGCGGGTCGAACGGCAGGCGCACGAGCGGCTCAGGCTTCGCGAGTCCAGTACACGAGGCGCCAGAGCGGGCCGCTGAACGGACTGAAGTCGAAGCCGCGGACCGAGTTGGCCACGGCGAACACCGCGTGCCGGATGAAGACCGGGATGACGACCACGTTCTGGATGACGAGGTCGTTCATGCGGATGAAGAGGGCCGCGCGCTTGGCCGGATCCATCTCCGTTTCGGCGGCGCGCCAGAGGCGATCGTACTCGTCGTTTCGCCATCGAGTCAGGTTCGCGCCGGCCCACTTGTTGACCTTCTGCGCGGCTTCCCACGAGCAGAACGCGCGCATGAACGCTTGCGGATCGGGTTGGCGGAGAATCTTCGAGGACAGCTCCAGATCGGCATAGAAATGACTCTCGGTGTCGAGGTTGCCCGGATCCGAGGAGAAGTAGACCGAGCCCACGACCGATTTCAGCTCGCACTCGATGCCCGCCCGTCCGAGCGCCTGCTTGACGATCGACTGGACCTTCTGCCGAATCGGCTGGTTGACGGACTGGAACAAGACTCTTAATCGCTTTCCGTCCTTGGCGCGGATCCCATCCGGGCCACGCTTCCACCCGCCCGAATCGAGCAGGGCGTTGGCCTTGTCGACATTGAATTCCCAGCGCGTGTTCGACGACACGAACGGGCGGCGGTTCATGAAGTTCGCCGTCGTATCGGCCTGCCGGCCCCAGATCTCGCTCTGAATCGACGCGCGATCCACCAGCAGTGCGAGCGCGGAGCGAATCACCGGATCGGTGAGGAACGGATGAACCGTCTTGAGGCTCGCCCGCTCGCCGTCGACCTCGGTCCACGGATCGGTCTGGTTGATCTGGATGTACTCGATGTTCGCGGTCCGCCCGATGACGACCCGGCCCCTGGCGCCGTCCTCGAGCCGGCGCAGGATGTCGTCCTCCATGTTGAGGCCCCAGGCGTAGTCGTACTGCCCGGTCTGCAACACCGCGCGCGCTGACGAGACGGGATCGCCGCCGCCCTTCATCTCGACGGTGTCGAAGAAGGGGCGGTTTGCAACGTGGTACGCGGGATTGATCTCAGCGTGCAGGACGTCGCCTGGCTTGAAATCGACGAAGCGGTACGGACCGGTCCCGAGGGGTCTCAGGTTCGCGGGCGCCTCGCGAGATTTACCGCTCTTGAACGGCTCGAAGACGTGGCGTGGCAGCACCATGCCGGCCGCGCTGCAGAACGCGTCGGCCCAGTAGGGTGTCGGGCGCTTGAAGACGAGCTTCACCGTATAGTCGTCGACGCGCTCGATCCGATCGATGCCCTGATAGGATCCGGCGCTCGTCGCCGCCGTCGCGGGATCGGCGGCGTATTGCCACGTGAAGATCACGTCGTCGGCCGTGAACGGCCGCCCGTCGTGCCACGTGACGCCGCGCTTGAGGCGCCATTGCACCCACGTGCCGTCGGGCGCGACGCCGCCGTTCGCCACGCTCGGCGTCGTCGCGGCGAGGACGGGAACGATGGTGCCGTCGGTGTCGATGTCGGCCAGCGGCTCGTAGAACAGCTGGGACGACTCGAAATCCTTGGGCGCGACCGCTAGGTGGGGATTCAGCAAGGTCGGCGCCGCCCAGTACAGCATCTTGACCTGGCCACCGCCGCCCCGGCGCGTGGAAGCGGCGCTCGACGTCTTGGGCTGCCCCTGGGCCACACCCGCCGCGCTCAAGAGCCCGGCTGCCATGGGCGCAGTGAGCCCGAGGCCGACCATCGCGTGGACGAATCGACGCCTCGACAGTCGGCCGGTCCTCACCTCGTCGATCAGTTCTCGGATCCGGTGCTCATCCATTCTGGCCCCCGATATGCTGAACGCCGAGTCGCCTCTTCGCCCTCCCGGTCTCCAGCCTCCTACGACGCCCGGCGCCTTGCCAGATTGCGCGCGATGAACGCTTTCACCATCTCGTGGGCGCGGTCGGTCTGCGGTCCCGGCTTCGCGACCCACTCGTGCTCGCAGCCTTCGAACACGTGCAGCTCGCAGTCGCCGCCGGCCGCGCGGTACGACGCGGCGAACTTCTCCTGGACGGCCGGCAGGACGTTGTCGTCGAGCGCGCCCTGCATGATCAAGAGCGGCGGCAAGCTCGCCGCCTCGCGGCGGTCGAGGATCTGCTGCGGATTGCCCTCGAAGATCGTCTCCCAGGGCTTGAAGTAGGTCTTGTTGTTCTTGATCATGCTCTCGCGCTTCATCGTCTCGGCCTGCTGGTAGCGCGCGACGGTGTCGCTGATCGGCGAGCGGGTCGCCACGTACGCCACCGTCGCGTCGACGCTCGCGGCCGCCGACAGCGGGATCGCGTTGTAGCGCGGATCGCGCGGGCGCAGGGCCAGGAGCTCGGCGACGTGACCGCCGCTCGAGCTGCCGAGCACGCCGAGGTTCGCCGCCTCGCCGTTCCAGTCGGCGGCTTTCGCCTTCAACCAGCGGACTCCGTAGTTTCCGTCCTGAACAGACGCGGGATATGGAGCCTCCGGGGCGAGCGTCAAGTCGATCGCGACCACCAGCACGCCGCTCGCGGCCACCGCGCGGTCCATCGGCTCGTTTGCCCCGCGGTCCTTGTTGTTCCAGGCGCCGCCGTGGAGGTCGAGCAAGGTCGGGAACGGGCCGACTCCCTGCGGCTGATAGACGCGGGCCATCAGCATCCGTCCGCTCACGGCGCGCCGGAGCTCGACCTCACTCACCTTGAGATCGAGCTTCGCCGTCGGATCGTAGGCCGTCTTCATCGGGGGTCCTCCTGCCAGGCTGTTCGAATGAGCGGAGACCGACCACAGGGCCGAGAGCGTGGGCAGACCGGCCGCGGCCACTGAGGTCTTGAGGAAATTCCGGCGCCCGAGCTCTCGCTCCATGACGACCTCCTTGCCGAAACGGTCGTGACCGGCTGCATTATTCCACGACTGAAGCGAGCGCGCGCTAGAACCTCACGCTCAGGCGCGCCCGGACGGCGTTGTCGATGAGCTCGAACACGTTGTCGTCCTCATGACTCTTCTCGTGCTGGAAGAAATACGTGAAATGGTACCCGAGCTCGAGCTCGGCCCCGCCGCGCCAGCGGTACACCAGGCCGGCGTCGCCGTCGGCATGGCTCTGCTGCAGATATACGGTGCCGCCCTCCTGACGCAGGCTGTCGACGCGTGGGAGACCACCTCCGGAGGCGCCCAGTCGCAGCAGCCAATGCTCGCCGAGCACACGACTCCAGCGGAGCCCCGCGATCGGGACCGGCAGCTCCTGGAGGTAGAAGTCTTCGCTGTTGCTGTGTCCATGCCCGGAGAGCGTCGGGTTGAAGTACACGTAGGTGATCCCGAGGCCGCCGACGAGCTCATCGACGGGCGACCTCCACAAGACACGCTCGTAGGCCAGGCTGAAGCGCGAGAAATCCGCGTTCGCGTGCAGGGGTCCGGGCTTGAACTCCTCTCCGTTGTAGACGACGGATTCGCGGGGAGTGCCATTGCCGCGCAGGAATTCGTAGAGAGCGCTGGCGCGAATTGCGTCGTCAGGCGTGAGGTGAAAGGCCGCACTTGCCTCGACCGTCTCCGAAACGTGTATCCCGAGTCCGCTCAGACGCAGGTGCGTGCCCGGCGCGCCGCCCGCGCTGCCATTCGCGGGAGGGAACTCTCCGACCTGGAGCCGGCCGACGGGGGCGCCGACACGGTTATCGAGGCTGAATTCCCACCGGTCCAACGCGGGAGGGGTCTGGGCACACCCGTACACGGGAATCATCAGGATCGCGGAAAGAACCACCAAGAACGTGCACCCGTTCGTCATGCTGGCCTCCTGGACATAGGCGAGACGCGGAGGGGGCACGACGCGGACGCGCACCGTTGCCCGACCGGACGCCGGCCCTCAGGTGAAGATCAGCAGTGCGTCAGGGAGTCGACAGGAGGAGCGCGGGGGCGGCTCGTATTCCGAAGAGGGGACGGGACGAAATCAGGGCTCGACGCATCGACCCCGGCGATCCACACCAGAAACGGCTCCGCGTCCACACCGGTTTCGCCGAGAGTCGCGGATGTGCTGGCGATGTAGGCGATAACCGTGTCGAAGTCGTCGTCGTCCCAGAAGCCGCCGATCCAGGTGGGATCCGGAGGATCCGCATAGGCCGCGGGCACCAGGCCGGCAAGGAGCGCGGCGACGAGGAGCGCCGGCAAACGTCGAGCGTGGAACACGGGCACATGTTGGCGTCAGCGGGGCTTCACGGTCAAGGCCTTCGCCGCACGCGTTGGATGTTCTGCGGACCGGTCCGCTCAGCGTATTCTTGGCGAGGATGAGTCGGCCTTCGGCGCAGAATCGCAGGGAGCTCCGGGTCATCGCCCAGCGGGCGATGGCCGAGCGCGGGCTCCTGCCGGATTTCTCGGCGGCGGCCCAGGCCGAAGCCGACGCCATCACGAAGCCCGCGGCCGACTCGAGCCCGTCGATCCGAGATCTGAGCGGTCTGCTCTGGGCTTCGATCGACAACGACGATTCGCGCGACCTCGATCAGCTGACGGTCGCGGAGCCGATGGCGGGGGGCGCGGTGAAGATCCTGGTCGCGGTCGCCGACGTCGACGCGACCGTGAAGAAGGACTCGGCGATCGACGAGCACGCGCGGACCAACACGACCTCCGTCTACACCGCCGCCCAGATCTTCCCGATGCTCCCCGAGAAACTCTCGACCGATCTGACGTCGCTCGGCGAAGGCGAGAGACGTCTGGCGATCGTCATCGAGATGGTGGTCGGCGCCGACGGCGCGGTCGACGAGTCCGCGGTGTATCGCGCCCTCGTGCTGAATCGCGCCAAGCTCGCCTACAACAGCGTGGCCGCCTGGCTCGACGGCGCGGCACCGGCGCCGCCGAAGCTGGCGGCGGTGCGGGGACTCGACGAGCAGCTGCGGGTGCAAGACCGCGTGGCCCAGACGATGAAGAATCTCCGCCACCGGCGCGGAGCCCTGAGTCTGGAGACCATTCAGCCCCGAGCCGTCTTCAACGGAGACGTCCTCGCCGATCTCCTGCCCGACGAGAAGAACCGGGCCAAGGAGCTCATCGAGGACTTCATGATCGCGGCGAACGGGGTCACGGCGCAGTACCTGGAGCGCACGGGCCTCCCGTCGTTGCGCCGCGTGTTGCGCACGCCGGAGCGCTGGGAGCGGATCGTCGATCTCGCGAAGACGCTCGGCGAGCGCTTGCCCGCGGAGCCGAGCGCCGGCGCCCTCGAAGAGTTCCTCACGAGGCAACAGAAGGCCGACGCCGTGCGATTTCCCGATCTCGCGCTCTCGGTCGTAAAGCTCCTGGGGTCGGGCGAATACGCGGTCCAGCGGCCGGGGCAGAAGTCGAACGGACACTTCGGGCTGGCCGTGCGTGACTACGCACATTCCACCGCGCCCAACCGGCGCTTCCCCGATCTGATCACGCAACGGCTGCTCAAGGCGGCGTTGGCCGCACGGCCGGCGGCATACGGCGACGAGGAGCTCGAGGCGCTGGCTCGCCACTGCACCGAGCAGGAAGACAACGCGGCGAAGGTCGAGCGGCAGGTGCGGAAATCCGCCGCCGCGCTGCTCCTGGCCTCGCGGATCGGCGAGCGGTTCGACGCGCTGGTGACGGGCGCGTCCGAGAAGGGCACGTGGGTCCGCATCCTCAGGCCGTCTGTCGAGGGGCGGCTGGTGCGGGGCGTCGAGGGGCTCGACGTCGGCGATCACGTGCAGGTCGAGCTCGTCTCCACCGACGTCGAGCGCGGCTTCATCGACTTCGCGCGTAGCTAGCCGTCGCCGAGGGCGACCCCGCTCGCGGCTATCCAATTGTCCGGCGCCCAAACGGTTTTTCACTCCGAGCGGCGACTGCTTCGGAACTCTTCCGGGAGGGACTCGGTGGGATAGGCTAGGGACATGGGCATCGACGGGCTCCTCGTCGACGGCGTCATCATCCTCGTCTACTTCGTCGTGATCACGGCCATCGGGCTCTACATGGGGCGACGCGAGAAGAGCCTGAACGACTTCGCGCTCGGGGGCCGTCGGGTGCCGTGGTGGGCCGTGATGGCCTCGATCATCGCCGCGGAGACCAGCGCGGCGACGTTCCTCGGCGCGCCGGGCGAGGGTTACACCAAGAAGAGCTTCGCGTACGTGCAGCTGGTCCTCGGCCTCATCATCGGGCGCGTCATCGTCGGCCACGTCTTCCTCAAGCCCTATTTCACCTATAAGGTCTACACCGTCTACGACTATCTCGGCGTTCGCTTCGGCCCGCGGACGAAGGGCTACGTCTCGGCGCTCTTCCTGTTCATGCGCACGCTGGCGTCGGGCACACGGCTCTTCATCCCCTCGCTCGTGATGGTGCTGGCCTATCGCATGTTCGTCGCGGGCGGCCAGGTGCACTTCAGCCAGCAAGCGGTCACCACGGTCGGGCCCTACCTCGTCGCGATCATCCTGCTCACGATCGTCACCTGCCTTTACACGGCGGTCGGCGGCATCAAGGCCGTCATCTGGACCGACGTGATCCAGGCCTGCCTGATGTTCGGCGGAGCGTTGATCGCGATCGCCACCTTGCTCCATCACGTCGGGGGTCTGGGCGAGGTCGTCCGGGCGGTTCCACAGCTGACGACGCACGAGGGCTATTTCCTTCACGGGTTCGAGACGAGCGTGGTCGCCCAGTGGCAGGCGCGTCATCATCTGACGGCGATGGGCGTCTGGGACTACGTCAAGATGATCCTGGCGAGTGACTACACGCTCTTCTCCGCGCTGATCGGCGCCACGCTCGGCAACATGGCCGCTTTCGGAACCGATCAGGACATGGTCCAGCGGATGCTGACCGCCGAGACCCACAAGAAGGCGCGCCGCAGCCTGATCACCGCGGCTTTCATGGACTTGCCGATCGCCGCGGCCTTCGTCTTCATCGGCATCCTGCTCTTCGCCTTCTACCAGAAGGATCCGACCTACCAGCCTGCCGCGACCGCGGACATCTTCGGCTCGTACATCCTCAACGTGATGCCGGTGGGCATCCGCGGTCTGGTGCTGGCCGGCATCTTCGCGACCGCGATGGGGTCGTTCTCGGCGGCGCTCAACGCCCTGGCCACCGGGGCGACGAACGACTGGTACCTGCGATGGGTACGCGGCAAGCCCGAGGCGCACTACGTCAAGGCCGCGCGCTGGTTCACGGTGCTCTTCGCCGCGCTCATGATCGTCATCGCCGGTGCGTTCGCCTACGCGAAGGTGACCCATCCGGATCTCCGAATCATCCCCGTCGTCCTCGGCATCGCCGGCTTCATTCTGGGCCCGATGCTCGGCGTGTTCCTGATCGGCATGTTCACCGAGCGGCGCGGCTCCGACACCGGCAACATGATCGCGATCTCCGCCGGGCTCGTCGCGACGGTCGTGGTCGGCAAGCTCGACATCGCGCTCGTCAACACCGTCGCCCCCCTGTTCGGGATCGATGGGACGTTCCAGCATCCGGCGAGCATCCCCGAGGTCTCGTTCACCTGGTGGGCGATGATCGGCGCGCTCGTCGTGTTTTCCGTCGGTGTGCTCTTCCGGACACCGGACCCGGTTCTGGAGTCGGCCGCCCGTCACGCCGACCAAGCGCAGACCGCCGAAGACGTTCCGCTCGCCCTGCGCGAGCAGCCGCTCCACGAGGTCGCGCCCGCCGGTCTGTCGCGGTAGACCGCCCGCCGCGAGGACCGGAACGGAAACGGATTCGCCGCGCGCTGCGATCGGCGGTTGACTAACGCGGCCCCGGGCGTTACGGTCCCAGTTCGCATGATCCCGGTCGCCTCGGCGCGCATGTACTCCTGGTCCCCGACGCTCACGGCGGCGTGGCGCCGTATGCTGCAATGGGTGGCCGATCGCGCCGGCGGCGGGCTGAAGGTGCTCGAGCTCGCCGATCCCTACCCGCTCGAGGAGCTGTGGGCGCGCGACGATCTGGGCTGCGTCTTCATGTGCGGCTATCCCTGGGCGATGCGCGCCGAACGGCCGCACTTGCTGGCGGCGCCGGTGCCGTCGCCCGCGCGCTACGACGGCCGGCCGATCTACTTCACCGACTTCGTGGTGCGCGCGGACAGCGACTACCGTACGCTGGAGGACACCTTCGGCGGCCGCATCGCCTACTCGATCGAGCACTCGCACTCGGGCTACAACGCCGCGCGCTTTCACCTGCTCGGCTATCGGCGGCCCGACCGCCCGACGTTCTATTCCCAGGTCGTCGGCCCCCTGCACCGCCAGCTTCCGGTGATCGACGCGGTGCTGGACGGCCGGGCCGACGTCGGGCCGGTCGACGCGTACGGGCTCGACCTCCTGCGCCATCACGGCGCCGAGCGGGCCAAGCGCGTCCGCGTCGTCGCCACGACGGTGGAAGCGCCGAGCGCGCCGCTGGTGGCCTCGCCAGGGGTCGACGCGCCGACGCGCGAGCGGATGACCGATGCGCTCCTGGCAGCGCATACGGCGCCGGAGCTGAAACCCACGCTCGACGAGCTGCTCATCGCGCGGTTCGTGCCCGCCGACCCCGCGTCGTTCGACGTGATGCTGGACCGCCAGCGGCAGGCCGAAGCGGCCGGCTATACGCGGCTGGCGTAGCTCCCCCGCGCGTTCGCCGCGGTTGACAAGACCTCGTCACCCGCCGACACTGGCGCCGCCCCACGGGGCGACGGAGGGTTGGACCATGCGCAACGCTGACGAGCACGTCCTCGTTCCCACGTTGAAGCGCCAGCTCGTCGATCACCTGATCGACCGGCGGGAGTTCGTGCGCTACGCCGCGCTCCTCGGCATGTCGGCGACGGCCGCCTACGCCTTCGTGCGCAAGGTGACCGGCGAGCCGATGGCGGCGCCCGCGGCGGCGCAAGGGCTGCCGCGCGGCGGCGTGCTGCGTCTGGGCATGCGGTGCCAGGACCTCAAGAGCCCGCACACGTACAGCTGGGTCGAGTCGTCGAACTCCGCGCGTCAGGTCCTCGACTATCTGACCACCACGGGGGTCGACAACGTCACCCGGCCGTCGCTCGTCGAGAAGTGGGAGGCGAGCCCCGACCTCAAAACGTGGACCCTGCGGCTTCGCCGCAACGTCAAGTGGCACAACGGCCGGCAATTCACGGCCGACGACGTCGTGTGGAACCTCAAGCGTGTCCTCGACCCGAAGACCGGCTCGTCCGTGCTCGGCCTCATGAAGGGCTTCCTGCTCGAGGAGTTCGAGACCGGCGAGAAGGACGACAAGGGCAACGCGAAGAAGTCGACGCGACTCTGGGACGCCAACGCCATCCAGAAAGTCGATACGTTCACGGTGAAGCTGAACGGCAAGACCGCTCAGCTCGCCGTGCCCGAGCAGCTCTTCCACTATCCGCTGCTGATCCTCGACCCGGCCGAGAACGGTGAATTCAAGGTCGGCTCCAACGGCACCGGAGCGTTCTCGCTCGTCGAGGCCGAGGTTGGACGTCGCCAGGTGCTGAAGGCGCGCAAGGAGCCCTACTGGGGCGGCGGGCCCAATCTCGACGAGATCCAGTTCATCGACCTCGGCGACGATCCAGCGGCGGCGGTCGCCGCGCTCGCCTCCAGGCAGGTGGACGGGCTCTACGGCGCCGACATCACCCAGCTCGACGCGCTGCAAAAGCTTTCGCACGTGCAGATGTACCAGGTGACCACGGCCTACACGGCGACAGCCCGCGTGCAGCCGATCAAGCCGTTCGACGACAAGCGCGTGCGCCAGGCACTGCGCTACGCCATCGACTCCAACGCGATCCTCCAGCTCGCGCACAAAGGGCTGGGGCAAGCCGGCGAGCATCACCACGTGAGCCCGGTGCATCCCGAGTACGCGAAGCTGCCGGCCCTCCAGCGCGACGTGGCCAAGGCGAAGAAGCTTCTGGCCGACGCCGGCTATCCGAACGGGATCGACACCGAGATCATCGCTCGACCGCAGCCGGGCTGGGAGCTCCTGGCGGTACAGGCGATGGTCGAGCAATGGAAGGAGGCCGGCATCCGCGTGAAGATCAACGTGATGCCGTCGACGCAGTACTGGGAAGTGTGGACCAAGGTGCCGTTCGGCTTCACGACCTGGGCCCATCGCCCGCTCGGCGTGATGAGCCTGGCTCTCGCCTATCGCACGGGCGTGCCGTGGAACGAGTCGAAGTACTCGAACCCGGAGTTCGACCGGATCCTCACGATCGCGGAGGGGACGCTCGACGTCACGGCGCGCCGCGAGCTGATGGTGCAGCTCGAGAAAATATTACAAGACGACGGGCCGATCGTGCAGCCCGTGTGGCGCGCGATCTTCACGTTCCACGACAAGCGCGTGCAGGGCTTCAAGGTGCACCCCACGCTCTACATCTTCGGTCACCAGCTCGCGATCACGGCCTAGGATCTGGGGGCCTACGGGCCCCCGGTGCGTTACCTCCCACGTAATTGCCGGTCGTCGACGCCTCGGTGAGGCTATGCCTAGCAGCTCATTCCGATCGACCGAGGAGGCTCGACATGGGTGACGTCACAACGATCGTCGACACGTACCTGGCCACATGGAACGAAACCGACCCGAAGCGCCGCGCCCAGCTCATCGAGCGAGCCTGGGCGGGTGACGGCCGCTACGCGGACCCGATGCTGGAGGCTCGGGGCCACGCCGCTCTCGGCGAGATGGTGGCGGGTGTTCAGAGCAAGTTCCCGGGTCACCGGTTCCGCAGACGGAGCGGCGTCGACACGCATCACGACCAGCTCCGCTTCGCCTGGGACCTGGTGGCTCCCGATGGAGCTGTGGTCGTCGCGGGCATCGACATCGGCATCCTCACCGCAGATGGCCGGTTGGAGCGCATCACCGGCTTCTTCGGCGAAGCTCCGGCGTTGGCCGCGGTGTGAGGCCCGGCGTCCACAGTAAATCTGACGTGGATGAAGGCCGTCGCCGCGAGGCCTTCGCGGTGACGGCCACACGCAGTCGCGGTCAGATCGCGCGTGCCACGCGCGTGGCGTCGAGGATCGCCTGGTGGACGCCGCGCGGGGCGACGCAATCACCGACCGCGTAGAGCTCGGACACCCTGCCCTTCAGCGCGCGGTAGAGGCCGTCCGTCGAGCGGCTGCCGGCCGCCATCACGACCGTGTCCACGGCCTCGATGCGCCGCTCGGCGCCGGAGTAGACGTTGGCGACGACCACCGTCGAGCCCTCGACGGCGCGGAGCTCGGTGCCCGGAGTGAGGACGACGCCCCGGGTGTAGAGGCGCGCGTAGAGCGGGGCGATCGAGGTGATCCCGATGTCCTGGCCCACGTAGAAGAGCGGCGAGATCACCTCGACGCGCTTGCCCTGCTCGAGGAGCAGCTCGGCGGTCGAGAGTGCCTCCTGCGTGTGGACGTCGTCGACGACGACCACGTTCGCTCCCACCTTCGCCTCGCCGGAGAGCACGTCGCGATCCGTCACGACGTGCTTGCCGTCGCAGCCCGGCAGCGGCGGGATGTGGGGATGCGACCCCGTCGCGACGATGACGACATCGGGGCGCTCCGCCAGCACCGCCGACGGCGTGGCCTCGACGCCAGGCCGGATCCTCACCGCGAGCTTCTCGACCTGGGCGACGAGAAAGCGGACGATGCCCGCGTACTCGGCGCGGGCAGGCGCGCGGGCGGCGAGCAATACCTGACCGCCGAGCTCCGCCGCCTTCTCGAACAGCACGACACGATGGCCGCGCGTGGCGGCCATTCGCGCCGCCTCCAGCCCGGCGACGCCGCCCCCGACGACGACGACCAGCTTGCGCGTCGTCGCCGCGTGCACGTCGGCGAGCTCAGCCTCGCGGCCGATGGCGGGGTTCTGGACGCACGTGACCGGCTTGCCCTGGTAGATCCGGTCGATGCACCCCTCGTTCGCTCCCACGCACGTGCGGATGTCGTCGAGCCGGGCCTCGCGCGCCTTGCGCGGCAGATCCGGATCGGCGATCAACGCTCGCGTCATGCCGACGACGTCGATGTGACCCGCGGCCACCGTGCGGTCGGCGTGGACCGGATCGACGATGCGGCTCGCATGGAAGATCGGCATCCCGGGCGCGGCCTGCTTGATGGCGGCCGCCAGCGGTACGTAGACGCCCGGGGCGTAGCTCATGTTCGGCACGGCCGCGGCTTGAAGCTCGTAGGTGTGAGCGCCGCCGCCGATGATCGACAGGAAGTCGATCAGGCCGGATACCGCCAGACGCCGCGCGATCTCCGCCATGTCCGCCGCCGTGAGGCCGCCCCGCGTGAGCTCGTCTCCGGAGATGCGGACCCCCACGACGAAGTCGCGCCCGACCCGGCGTCGGATCTCGCGCAGGACTTCGACACCGAAGCGCATCCGGTTCTCGAGGCGTCCGCCGTAGTCGTCGAGCCGCTGGTTGAAGAGGGGCGACCAGAACTGATCGATCAGATGGTTGTGGGCCATCGAGATCTCGACGCCGTCGAGGCCGCCGTCCCGGCAGCGGCGCGTTGCTTCGCCGAAGGCGCGCACGAGCTCGGCGATCTGCTCGCTCTCCAGCTCGTGCGGGACGTCGCGATGGACTCGCTCGGGAATCTGCGACGGCGCCAGCAAGACGTTCGCCTCCTCGCCATCGGCCTGCGCGCGGCGACCAAGGTGCGTCAGCTGGGTGAAGACGAGGCATCCGTGAGCGTGCACGGCGTCGGCGATCGCGCGGTACGCCGGGATGATCGAATCGTCGTGGTTGGCGATCTGCTTCCACGCGGCGGCCGGCGACGAGGGGTGAACGCTCGAGGAGCCGCCGAAGATCGTGAGCGCACAGCCGCCGCGCGCCTTGGCCTCGTGATAGCGCCTGAGCCGCTCGCCGGGCCGCCCGCCCTCGGCCATCGCCTCGGCGTGGCCCGAGGAGTAGATCCGGTTCTTCAGCGTGAGACGGCCGACCTGGATCGGCGAGAACAGCGAGCGAAGCTCGGAGGCCATCGTGCCACTACGCTACCACCGCGACGCGATCACGTCCTCGCCTCATCCTGCCGGCCGCTCTTGTGCCGAGGCCGCGGTCGACGGACAGTCCATTCGACGGGCTGGGATCGGGCGCGCAGACTCTCTCCGCGCTCCTGACATTGCACGCAGGTCGTGACGCCGGGGAGGGCCCGCCGCCGGGCCTGGGGAATGGTGCCGCCGCATTCTTCGCAGATCCCGTAACTCCCCTCGCGCACCCGCTCGAGCGCGTTGGTCAGCTCCTTGGCCCGTCGGGACAATCGCTCGTAGCTCAGCGCATCGAGATTCCGCGACGCGACGACTTGAGCGTCCGCGAACATATCGCCGACCAGCCGCGCACCTTCGGAGTGCGCCTCGACCAGGGCGATGCGTTCATGCCGCTCGATGCGCGTGAGAATGAGATCGAGCTCCCGGCGTAGCTGCCCCTCGGTGGTCTGATCCCGCATCGTGCGCCCCCTTGCAAAAGTGTCTAGGGAACCACGCTGACTGTGTGGGATGGACGGCGTCGGCGTCAACGATGCGTTCGCCCGCATCCTGAGCGGCTTCGCGCGATTGGCGGAGCCCGGGGCTGCTCGTTGCGCCAACATCAGCGTCGAACACCCACCAACACCACGAGAATCGCGGCCGTCGAGACCATGCCCCCGCTCAGCCCGCGCCAGCGCGTGACAATTTCGCTGTGTGGACATCGGTGGAGATGTGGATGGCCCGCGCGGGCGCTTGACATGGCCGCCCAGCGCCAACATCCTTGCTCGCGGCGAGGCCCTGACGATGAGCGACTGGAGCAAGGTGACCAGGCCGATTCCCGTCCCGAACGAGTGGACGAAGCCCTTCTGGGAAGCGGCCAAGCGCCGCGTGCTGGCGCTGCAGCGCTGTCAGGCGTGCAAGCACTTCCAGCATCCGCCGTACGCCACCTGCGTGCGCTGCATGGCGATCGACCTGGCGTTCGAGCCGGTCAGCGGCAAGGGCGCCATCTATGCGTACACGATCATGTATCACGCCGGTGATCGGCGATTCGCCGCGGCCATTCCTTACGCCAGCATCATCGTCGAGCTCGACGACGCGCCCGGAGCGCTGCTGGCCGCGAATCTCCTGGAGGCTCCGTACACGGAGGCGAAGGTGGGACGTCGCGTCGAGGTGGTCTTCGAGCCGCTGAACGACGACATCACGTTGCCGCAGTTTCGGCCGGCGCGCGACACGGAGTAGTCGCGCGGTGCGCGGCTAGAGAAGGAGGAGATCGACCGCATGTGGGAGCACCGGTGCAAGGTCGCGATCAGCGGCGTCGGATTTTCCAAGGTGACGCGCTCGGCCGAGATCCCGCTGGCCGCGCACGCGCTCGAGGCGGTCAAAGGCGCCGTGGACGACTCCGGCCTCGCCCTGTCCGACATCGATGGGCTCGCGACGTATCCGGAGCTGCCGGCAACGGGCCACGCGATGATCGACGGCGTCACCGTCGTCTCCGTCAACTGCATGATGGCGATGCTGAAGCTCCCGAACCTCGCCTGGCACGTCCAGGTGGAGACCGTGAACATCGGCGGCGCCGTTCAGCAGGCCGTGAACGCGCTGCTCGCCGGCGTCTGCAAATACGCCGTGGTCTGGCGGGCGATGCACAACCCCAAGGGCACCTATCAGAACCTGCCGGGCACGTACGCGCAGGGCGCGGCGCAGTTCACCGCGCCGTACGGGTTCGGCGGGCCCGGACAGGGCATGGCCGTCGCGTACACGCGCTGGCTGGAGCGTCACAACCAGAGCCGCGAGAAGATGGCGACGCTCGCCGTGACACAGCGGCGGCACTCGCACAAGAACCCTCACGCGTACTTCTGTGGTCAGCCACTCACGCGCGAGGACTACCTGAATTCTCGGATGGTCGCCTACCCGTTCTGTCTGTACGACTGCGACATCCCCGTGCAGGGAGCCGTTGCGATCGTCCTCACCACCGCGGACCGCGCGCGGCATTTGCGTCCGCGCCCCGCGTACATCGCCGGCTACGGCCAGCGGCTCGCGTTCGAGGTCGCGGGACGCATCGGAAGCCTGAGCAGCTACATGGACGGCGGTCGCAGCTCGTCGCGACTCACCTGGGAGCGATCGGGCTTCTCCCCCAAGGACGTCGACGTGGCGCAGATCTACGACGGCTTCTCGGCCTCGGTCATCTACGGCCTGGAGTCATACGGGTTCTGCAAGGAGGGCGAAGCCCTCGACTTCATCCAGGATGGACGCATGGAGCTCGACGGCGAGCTCCCGCTGAACACGTTCGGTGGGAGCCTCGGCACCGGACGCATCCACGGTCTCTGGCACATCATCGAGGGCGCGCTACAAGCTTCGGGGCGCGCCGGGGAGCGTCAGGTCGAGGACGTCAACGTCTCGTTCGTCGGCGCCAGCGCTCCGATCGTGCAGGGCACCACGTTCATCTTCGTCCGGGAGCCGTACTGACCCAGTCGCCCTCCGGGAATGCCGGGCAGCAAAGGTCAAGTGGCGCAACGCGCGGCGCTTCTATGAAACCGTCGTCGCCAACCAGAGCCGGCGCCCTTGAGATCCGCTTCACTGATCAGCGGCGACCGGCTTCACGGTCGCGCTGGTAGCGGCGGCGTACTGGCGGGCGGACGGCGGTGCCGCGTCGCCTGCTCGTAGGCGTACACGATCTTGATCAATGTGGGCTCGCTCCAGGCGCGGCCCAATACTTGTAGTCCGACCGGCAAGCTGTCGCGTACGAAGCCCATGGGGACGGTGATCGCGGGGAACCCGGTCGGTGGCGACAGGCGTGGGCTGTTGTTGCCGTGTGGCGTGTTGAGGTCTCCGATCATGCGCGGCGGAAACGCCCACGTCGGGTAGACGAGCGCGTCGAGCGTGTTGTCGTCCATCACCTTCTGTACGGCCTCGCGCATCTGCTGTGTGTTCTGGGCCACCTGGGTGCAGCGCGGGTTCTCGGTCAGCGGCGGCTCCGCCTGACGGTCGAGCAGCCGCTTCTCGATCGACGGATGGAACTTCCCCGACTTGATGATGTCTTCAAGGGTCTTCGCCTGCGCGTCGGGCGCCAGCCGCGGCAGGTAGTCGTTGATGTCGGGTTGCGCGTGTAACCGGGCAGCAGCGAGTTCACCGTTTCCATCGGATCGAACGCGAACTCCGCCATGTTGCTCTTCGCCAGCATGATGGCGCCTGCCGCTCGGAGCCTCTTGATCTGAAACGCGTCGGTCTTCGACATCACGCCCTTCAGCGAAAGCGAGCCCGCCGAGGTCGGCATGTCCGTCGTCTCGTAGTTGTCCTTCACGATCAGCGGCACGGGCCCCCTCTCCATTGCGGGAAGTGTCTTCGCGGCTGTCCAATTCTTGCGGAAGAAATGGGGCGCTGCGACTGGTCTGCGCGCCAAGTTCGTCATAAAAACTGCGAAGGACGTTGCGAAACGATCGCTGGACGAATGCGGCGCGCGCGCAGCGAGGGCAATCCTGCGCTGCCCAGTTCCCCCAGCGCGACGGCATGACCTTCGAGCTCGATCTCTGCGTCCGGCGCGGCCACGCTGAGCCGTTGTCGTGCATCAGCCGGTCGACCACTGGAGGATGACGTGACGAAGATTCGGATCTGCCGTTCATGCTGCTCGCGGACGCGGCCGAGGAAGCCGAGATCGAGGTCTTGAGCGCCGCTTCGACGCGGCCGGGCCCGGACCCGCGTTGACGCGTCATGCGTGTCGCGAGCCGCCTGCGTCGGCATCCGTACGCGCTCGGATCCATCGCCCTCCTGATCGCGGTGATCGGTGGGGGAACCCTGGTCCTATCGCGGCCATGGCGATCCACAGTCGGCGCGCAGGGAAGCGTCCCGGCCCCGCCTCGCATCCCGGTCGTCACGGCCGCGGCAAGGACGCGCGACGTGGGGGTCTACCTCAAAGGGCTCGGGACGGTCACTCCACTCAACACGGTCACGGTGAGGAGCCGTGTGGACGGCGAGCTGATCGGCGTCCACTTCCGGGAGGGGCAGATCGTCCACGGCGGAGACCTGCTGGCCGAGATCGACCCGCGTCCGTTCCAGGCGCAGCTGACCCAGTTCGAAGGCCAGCTGGAGCGTGATCAGGCGCTCCTCGACAACGCCCGGCTCGATCTCAAGCGGTTCCAGGATCTCGTCAAGACGGACGCGGTACCTCGGCAGCAGCTGGACACCCAGGTGTCGCTGGTTCACCAGCTCGAGGGCACGGTCAAGAACGACCAGGGCCAGATCGACGCCACGAAGGTTCAGCTCGTCTACTGTCGCATCACCTCGCCCATCGCCGGCCGGGTGGGACTTCGTCTGGTGGACGCCGGGAACATCGTGCACGCCACCGATACCGGCGGCCTGGTCATCATCACCCAGCTCCAGCCGATCACCGTGATCTTCACGATCCCGGAGGACAGCATCCCGACGGTGCTGGAGCAGCTGGGGCGGGGCGTCCGGCTACCGGTAGAGGCCTATGACCGGGAGCAGCGCAAAAAGCTCGCGGAGGGCGCACTGCTCACCATCGACAACGAGGTCGATCCGACCACCGGCACGGTCCGCCTCAAGGCCGAGTTCCCGAACACCGACAGCCGACTGTTTCCCAGCCAGTTCGTCAATGCCCGCCTCCGCATCGAGACCCGGCGCGGCGCGACGGTGGTGCCGACCGCGGCCATCCAGCAAAGCCCGCGGGGGTCGTTCGTCTACGTGGTGCGGCCCGACCGGACAGTGGGGATCCGCCAGGTCGGCGTCGGCGTGACGGACGGTGACGACGTGTCGATCGAGCAGGGGCTGCAGGTCGGGGAGCAGGTCGTGGTCGAAGGCGCCGAGCGGCTCCGCGACGGAGCGGCCATCGCGGTGCGGAACAGCCCGTGAACCTGTCGCGCCAGTTCATCCTACGGCCGGTCGCGACGACCCTGCTCATGGCGGCGCTGCTGCTCGGGGGCGCCCTGGCCTACCGCCTGCTCCCGGTCTCCGCCCTTCCCCAGGTGGACTACCCGACCATCCAGGTCTTCACGTTCTATCCGGGAGCGAGCCCCGACGTGATGGCGTCGTCGGTCACCGCGCCGCTCGAGCGGTTCCTCGGCCAGATGCCCGGGCTGAACCAGATGACCTCGACCAGCTCGAGCGGCAGCTCGGTGATCACACTGCAATTCACGCTGAGCCTCGGTCTCGACGTGGCCGAGCAGGAGGTACAGGCGGCGATCAACTCGGCGCTGACGCTCTTGCCGCCCGACCTTCCGAACCCGCCCGTGTACAGCAAGGTCAATCCGGCCGATACGCCGATCCTCACCCTCGGGCTGACGTCGGCGACCGTGCCGCTGCCCCAGGTCGAGGACCTGGCCGATACGCGGCTCGCCCAGAAGATCGCTCAGCTCCCCGGGGTGGGCCTCGTCAGTATCAGTGGCGGGCAGCGGCCCGCGGTACGGGTGCAGGCCAACCCGGCGGCGCTCTCGGCGTACAGCCTCACCCTCGAGGATCTGCGCGGCGCGGTCGCGGCCGCCAACGTCAACCAGGCCAAGGGCAGCTTCGACGGGCCGCGCCAGTCCTCGGTCATCGGGGCCAACGACCAGCTCCTGACGAGCCGGGACTACAAGCCGCTGATCATCGCCTACCGCAACAACGCCCCGGTCACGCTCGAGAACGTGGCCGACGTGATCGACGACGCCGAGAACGTGCGCCAGGCGGCCTGGATGAACGGCACGCCGGCGGTCATTCTGAACATCCAGCGGCAGCCCGGCGCCAACGTGATCGCGGTCGTGGACCGCATCCAGGGGCTTTTGCCGCAGCTACGGGCCTCCTTGCCGGCGACGGTCGACGTGGCGGTGCTCACCAACCGCACCGTGACGATCCGGGGCTCGGTGAAAGATGTCCAGTTCGAGCTGATGCTGTCGGTGGCCCTGGTCGTGCTGGTCATCTTCCTCTTCCTCCGCACCGTTCCGGCCACCGTCATCCCGGCGGTTGCGGTCCCCCTCTCGCTCGTGGGGACCTTCGGCGCGATGGTGCTCCTGGGCTTCAGCCTGAACAACCTGTCACTGATGGCGCTGACGATCGCCACCGGCTTCGTGGTGGACGACGCCATCGTCATGATCGAGAACATCGCGCGCTACATCGAGGCGGGCGATCCTCCGCTCCAGGCCGCGCTCAAGGGAGCCGAGCAGATCGGCTTCACGATCATCTCCCTCACCGTCTCGCTGATCGCGGTGCTCATCCCGCTTCTCTTCATGGCCGACGTGGTGGGTCGCCTGTTCCGCGAGTTCGCGGTCACCCTCGGCATCACGATCCTCATCTCCGCGGTGGTGTCGCTGACCCTCACGCCGATGATGTGCGCGCGGCTGCTCCGTCACACGCCCCCCGAGCGGCAGGGTCGGCTCTACCGGTGGTCCGAGCACGCGTTCGACCGGATCATCGCGGCCTACGGTACGAGCCTGCGATGGGTGCTCGGCCACCAGCCGGCGACCCTCGCGGTAGCGGCCGCGACCCTCGGGCTCACCGTGCTGCTGTACGTGGTGGTGCCGAAGGGATTCTTCCCGGTGCAGGACACCGGGACCATCCAGGGCATCTCGGAAGCGCCGCAGACGATCTCGTTCCCGGCAATGGCCGCGCTGCAGCAGGCCCTGGCC
>QHSQ01000144.1 GCA_003221615.1 Candidatus Rokuibacteriota bacterium
TCCTCGAAAAAGCTGGCGCTGGCGGGAGGATTTGAACCCCCGACCCACTGCTTACAAGGCAGTTGCTCTGCCCCTGAGCTACGCCAGCACAGACAAAAGGTCACATTAGGCTTGACTTTTAGATAAGTCAAGCTCTTTGCCCCGGGCGCCTCGCTGACGCGCGATTTCATAGCAAAGAACCGCGCCGGCGGCCGCGACGTTCAGCGAGCCGACCTTTCCCCGCATCGGGATCGTCAGGACCACGTCGCACGCCTGCGCGACGAGTGGTCTGAGCCCCGCCCCCTCGCTCCCGAGCACCAGACAGAGCGGGCCGGTCAGGTCCGCGCCCCACGCGGGCACGCCTGAGCCCGCGACCGCGCCGTAGACCCAGACGCCTGCTTTCTTCACGATTTCCAGCGCGCTCACGAGATTGGTCTCCCGGGCGACGGGCAGGTATTCGACCGCCCCCATCGCGGCGCGCGCGGCGGCGTCGGTGAGACCGACCTGATGGTGCTTCGTGACGATCACGCCGTGAGCACCGAAGACCTCGGCGGTCCTCAGCACCGCGCCGAAGTTCCTCGGATCCTGCACCTGATCGAGCGCCACGAAGAAGGCCGGCTCCCGACGCGTTGCCGGGATTTCGAGGAGCGCGCCGAGGTCGACGTATTCCGCCGACGCGACGCGCGCCACGACACCCTGGTGTCGGTCGGAATCGGCCATCGCCGTGAGCTGCTCGCGCGTGCGATACGAGACCTTCACGCCCGCGCGCCGCGCGAGGGCCACGATCTCGGCCAGTGGGCCGCGTGCACCGGCGAGCACCGCGATCTCGTCCGCTCGCCGCCCGTGCGTGCGCAGCAGCTCGAGCACGGGGTTGCGGCCGTAGATGCGGCCTTCGGCCACTAGCGGCCCTTCGGCGTGAGCCGCGGGCCGGCCGGCGTGTCCTCGACGAGCCAGCCGAGCCGCGCGATCTCGTCGCGGATCTCGTCTCCGCGCTTCCAGTCGCGACGCGCCCGCGCCTGGCCGCGCGCGGTCAGGAGCTCCTGGACCTCCGGCGGCGGCCCGTCCGTCGCGGCCTCGCGGCCGAAGAGCCCGAGCACTCGCCCGAGCCCCACGAGCTCGTCGACGCCGGCGACGAACGCGCCGGGGGGGCCCGCGCCCCGGTCCCGCGCCTCCGCCAGTGCGCGCCCGAAATCGAAGAGCGCGCCGAGCGCCTGCGGCGTGTTGAAGTCGTCGTCCATCGCCTTCTCGAAGCGCGGACGGAACTCGGCGAAGGCCGGCGGCAGCGGCGCGCCGGCGCCGCCGTCGCGCACCGCGGCGGCGTCATGGAGCAGACGGGCCAGACGCTCGAAGGCGCGCTTGCTCTCGTCGATGCGCTCCTCCGACCACTCGATCATGTTCCGGTAGTGGGTCCCGAGCATCCAGAGCCGGAGCGTGTCGGGGGAGTGGCGCTTGACGATCTCGCGGATGCTCAGCGTGTTGCCGAGTGACTTCGACATCTTTTCCTTGCCCATGTTGACCATGCCGTTGTGCACCCAGTAGCGTGCGAACGGCTTGCCCGTGCAGGCTTCGGCCTGGGCGATCTCGCACTCGTGATGCGGGAAGATCAGGTCTTCGCCGCCTCCGTGCAGATCGAACGATGTGCCGAGATATTTCATGGCCATCGCGGAGCACTCGATGTGCCATCCGGGCCGGCCCGGTCCCCACGGACTCTCCCAGGCGGGCTCGCCGGGCTTCGAGGCCTTCCAGAGCGCGAAATCACGGGGGTCGCGCTTGCGCTCGTCCACCTCGACGCGCGCGCCCGCCAGCAGCTCGTCGAGATTCTTGCCCGACAGCCGCCCGTACGGAGGGAAGCTGCGGATCGCGAAGTAGACGTCGCCCTCGACCGGGTAGGCGTGGTCGGTGGCCACCAGGCGCTCGATGAGCTCGATCATCTCCGGCACGTGCTCGGTCGCCTTCGGGTCGACGTCGGGGGCCAGGACTCCGAGCGAGGCCATGTCCTCGCGCTCGGCGGCGATGAAGCGCTCGGCGAATTCCCGCGCGGTCACCCCGCCGTCGTTGGCGCGCTTGATGATCCGGTCGTCGACGTCGGTGTAGTTCTTCACGAACGTGACCCGATAGCCCTTGAAGGTGAGGTAACGGCGGATCACGTCGAAGACGATCGCGCTCCGGGCGTGTCCGATGTGCGAGTAATCGTACACCGTCACTCCGCACACGTACATGCGGACTTCGCCCGGTGTGAGCGGAACGAATTCCTCCTTCGTTCGCGTCATCGTGTTGAAGATCCGGATCATGCCGTCACCTCGACGCTGACCACCGCCATCGCCGCCATCCCTTCCTGCCTGCCCACCAGGCCGAGTCCTTCGGGGCTCTTCGCCTTCACGCTCACGCGGTCGGTCTCGAGCCCGAGCGCGTCGGCCAGCCGCTTGGCCATCTCCGGCAGCAAGGGCGCCAGGCGCGGAGCCTGAGCGAGCACGGTCGCGTCCACGTTGACGAGCCGGCCCCCGCGCGCGGTGACCAGGTCGACCACGCTCCGGAGGAGCCGCAGGCTTGAGATACCTCGATAGCGCGGATCGGTGTCGGGAAAATGTCGACCCAGGTCGCCCAGCGCCAGGGCCCCGAGCAGGGCCTCGCCGACCGCGTGCGACAGCACGTCGGCATCCGAATGCCCGGCGAGCCCGCGATCGGACTCTACGGTGACTCCGCCCAACACGAGCGGCCGGCCGGCCGCAAGCGGATGGAGGTCGAATCCGAAGCCGACGCGCGTCACCGGGCCCACGCTCGACGCGCCCGGCGAAGATCCTCCGGTGTGGTGATCTTCACATTTTCGACGAGCCCCCGCACCACACGCACCTGATGACCGAGCCGCTCGACGAGCATCGCGTCGTCGGTGCCGACGACCCCGTCACGCCGAGCCTTTTCGTGGGCCTCGCGTAGTAGAGCGGCCCGGAACGCCTGGGGCGTCTGAACCGCCCACAGCTCCGAGCGGTCCAGCGTCGCTTCGACCATATCCTGCCGCACGCGCTTGATGGTCTCGGTGATCGGCAAGGCGCAGATGGCCGCGCCCGACTCGGCCGCCGCGCCCACGACGGCATCGATGAGCCCGCGCGTGATCAGCGGTCGGACGGCGTCGTGGACGACGATGATGTCGGTGTTGCCGGGGACCGCCTGCAGGGCGAGCCACACCGAGTCCTGTCGCATCCCACCGCCCCGGACGACCATCACTGGCGCGCGGCGCGTGATCGGCGCCAGAGCGCGGCGCGTGCGCTCCACGTGAATCTCGGGTGCGGCGACGACGATCGCGATCACGGCGGGATGGCGCGTGAAGTGAGCGACCGTCTCCGTCAAGATGGAAACGCGCCCGAGCCTGATGAACTGCTTCGGAAGACGACCGCCGAAGCGCGTGCCCACGCCACCAGCCGGGATGACGACCGCCAACTTCTGTGCCTTCGGCCCTTCGGGCATTACCTTCCCTTATTCACAGGCGCGCTTCGGCCGGGCGGGGCCCCAGCCCCGCGACGGCCTGCAGCGCGCACCGCGTCAGCTGAGGAGCGCGGTCAGGGCGTCGCTGACCGTGGCGACGCCGCGGATGTCGAGCGACGCCTTCATCGGCTCGAGGACGTTGCTCTGAGGCACGATCGCCCGGCGAAAGCCAAGCGCGGCGGCCTCGCGCAGGCGCAGCTCGAGCCCGGCCACCGCGCGGACCTCGCCGGTGAGCCCGACCTCGCCGACCACGAGCACGTCCGGCGGCACGACGCGATCCATGTAGCTCGACGCCGCCGCGACGACGATCCCGAGATCGGCCGCCGGCTCGGTGACGCGGCCGCCTCCGGCGACGTTGACGTACACGTCCTGGCTTCCCAGCGGAACGCCGGCGCGCTTCTCCAGCACCGCCAGCAAGAGACACACGCGATTGTAGTCGGCGCCGAGCACCGTGCGCCGCGGAGTGCCGATGGACGCCTGCGAGACGAGCGCCTGGAGCTCGAGCAGCACCGGTCGCGTGCCCTCGAGACTCGAGACGACGACCGAGCCCGGCGCCTCCCGAGGCCGCTCGGCGAGGAAGAATCCCGACGGGTTCTTCACCTCGACCAGCCCGCCCTCCACCATCTCGAAGACGCCGATCTCGTTCGTCGAGCCGAATCGGTTCTTCACGGCCCGGAGCACGCGGTACGAGTGATGGCGCTCTCCTTCGAAGTAGAGGACCGTGTCGACCAGGTGCTCGAGCACGCGCGGTCCGGCGAGCGCACCTTCCTTCGTGACGTGGCCGACGAGGAAGGTGGCGATACCGAGCCCCTTGGCGAGCGTCATGAGGCGCGCGCCGCACTCGCGCACCTGAGCGACGCTGCCCGGCGCCGATTCCAGATCGGGCAGGAACACCGTCTGGATCGAATCGATGACGAGCGCGCGAGGCTTCACGTCGTCCAGGTGGCCTTGGACCACCGACAGGTCGTTCTCCGGCCACAGGAGGAGCCCATCGGTGGCGATACCGAGCCGATCGGCGCGCATCTTCACCTGCGCGGCCGACTCCTCGGCGGTGACGTACAGCACCGGCGGGGCGGCCTGCGCCAGCGCTCGGGCCGCCTGCAGCAGGAGGGTGCTCTTGCCGACGCCCGGATCTCCGCCGATCAGCACCAGCGAGCCGCGGACCACGCCGCCGCCCAGCACGCGATCCAGCTCGCCGATGCCCGTGCGCACGCGGTCGTCTCGCTCCATCGAGATGTCCTTCAACGGACGCGGCCGGCCGGAGGCCACGCTGGACCGCCGCGACGTGCGCGGCGAGACCTGCCGTTCTTCGACGAGCTGGACCCAGCTGTTACCGGAGCGTCGGCAGTCGGGACACGTGCCGGGCTTCGGGCTCGTGAAGCCGCACTCCTGGCAGCGATAGACGCTAGCGTCGCGTGTCGTCATCCTTGGACTTGGTCCCCTTGTCCCCGAGACTGCGAATCATCGTTCTCAGGAGGAAGCTCCGCTGGGCGCCGTCGAGAATCGTGGCGAGACGCTCGTAGATCGTCGGGTCCGCGATGAGCAGGCCCATGGTTCCCTCGCCGTCATTGATCTTCTCGCTGATCGATTTCAGGTTGGCGACGGCGGTTCTCAAATCTTGCATGGTGAGCGACAGCGAGCCGTCGTCGCCGGAGTCGGCCACCAGGCTCCCGAGTGTTCCCTTGCCGCCGGCCACCCGATCCGAGACCAGGCGCAGGTTGTGCGCGACGGCCCGGAGGTCGTCGAGGACCGCCTTGTACTTCGGATCGAAGAGGAGGCCGGGCAAGAGTCCCGGCTCGCGCTCGGGCTGCTCCACCATCGCGCTGATCCGGTCCATCGCCGCGACGAACCGCTTCGCCGACGCGGTGCTCTCGGGCGAGACCAGCACGCCGGCCGCGCCCTGCCCCTTCTCGACTCGCTCGAGCAAGGTCTGCGTCGTCGCGATCAGCTCGTTGACCCGGCGCAGGGCGACCGGCTCCTCGTAGACGAGCGCGTGCGCCCATCCGCGGCCGTGCTCCACCTGATCGACCACGCGTCCGAGCTTGTTCACCGTCGTCGCGGCATCTTCGATCATCTTCGACTTGTTGACCTGCTCCGCCGTCTCGCGTAGCGCGTCGGCGAGCGCCGCGACGTTCTTGGCCGTCTCGGCGCCGGCGGCGATCACGCGGCCGAAGTCGGCCGGGTCGCGCGAAGCCAGCACCTCGCCCGCGGCCACCGCCGGCGCGCTCGCATCTCCGACGGTGATCTCCACGATCCGGTCGCCGAGCAATCCCTGGGTCTCGATGCGCGCGACCGAGTTCTTCCGAATCCGATCGGAGAAGCGTCGGGCGATCGTGAGGTCGACCCGCACTTTGCCGCCCGGCTGCGGAGGAAGATTCACGGCCGAGACGCGCCCGATCTGCACCCCGGCGAGCCGGACCGTCGCGCCCTCGACGAGCCCGCCCACTTCGGTGAAGTCGGCGTGGATCGTATATCGCGCCTCGAACAGCCGCGCCCGGGCCCCGAGCGCGTAGACCAGACCGAGAAAGGTCGCGAGGGCCACCAAGACGAAGATGCCGACCCGGAACTTCACCGCGGTCTCGCGCTTCTCGCTCACGAGGCGCCTCCTGCCGTGCCGCCGGCCAGGAATGCCTGGACCGCCGGATTGCTCCCCTCGAGCACCTCGTCGACCGGCCCGAGCGCCGCGAACTGCCCCGCGATCAGGACGGCCACGCGGTCGGCGACCGTCCGGGCCAGCTCCACGTCGTGGGTGACGACCATCGCCGTGTCGCACACCCCGCCGCGCAGGTGCAGCATCAGGTCGGCGACCAGCTTGGAGTTCGTCGGATCGAGCCCGGCCGTGGGCTCGTCGAATAGCAGCATCTCCGGCTCGACCGAGAGGGCGCGGGCGATCCCGACGCGCTTGCGCATGCCGCCGGACAGCTCCGAAGGCAGCAGCGGCAGTACCTCGCTCGAGAGACCCACGACCGACAGGTTGTGAACGACACGCTCGTCGATCTCCGCCTCCCCGAGGCTCGTGTGCTCGCGAAGAGGATACGCGACGTTGTCGTGAACGGACAGCGAATCGAAGAGCGCCGCGCTCTGGAACACGTAGCCCATCCGGCGGCGCAAGGGCAGCAACGACTCCTCCGAGAGGTGCTCGATGCTGCGCCCGAAGACCCGAAGCCGACCGCCGTCCGGTTGGATCAGGCCCGCGACCAGACGGAGGAGGACCGTCTTGCCGGCGCCGCTCCCGCCCATCACGACCAGGGTCTCGCCCTTGGCGAGCTCGAACGAGACCCCACGCAGCACCGCGTTGGCGTCGAAGCTCTTCCGCAGATCGGTCGCCTCGACGATCGGCTCCGGCATGCCCGTCAATAGAAGAGCGTCAAGAAGAGCTTGGTGATGAAGAAGTCCGACACGATGACCCCCATGGTCACGTGCACGACGGTCGACGTCGTCGCCCGTCCGAGCCCCTCGGTCCCGCCCTCGGTGCTGAGACCGTTGTAGCATCCGATGAGCGTCACGATGATCCCGAAGAACACCGATTTGCCGACACCGGTCAGGAAGTCCTTCGGCACGACCCAATAGGTCGTGATGTTCCAGTACGCGTACACGTCCGCACCGCGTTCCAGGTACATGATCAGCATACCGCCGAGCACGCCGACCGCGTCCGCCAGCACCGTCAGGAGCGGGAACACGATGAGCGCCGCCAGCACACGAGGCACGACGAGGCGCTTGATGTAGTTCACGCCGAGGGTGCGCAGCGCGTCGATCTGCTCGGTCACCTTCATCGAACCGAGCTCGGCGGTGATGCCCGAGGCGACCTTTCCGCCGACGAGAATCGCCGTCAGGACCGGTCCGAGCTCCCTCAAGATCGCGAGGGCGGCGATCGGGCCGACGTAGCTCTCCGCGCCGAAGCGGGCCATGTTGACCGCGCTCTGGATCGTGAACACCATGCCGGTGAAGATGGCGGCCGTCAGCGCGACGCCGAGCGACCGCACGCCCATCACCTCGATCTCCTGCACGACGAGACGGAAGTACTTCGGCGGCAGGGCGAGGCTCCGGAAGACCTGGCTGGTGAGAAGGCCAACCCCGCCGTACCACACGACGGTTCGTCTCAGATAGGCTTCCATCCCCTCAGTCCCCGCGCTCCTTCGCGAAGCTCTCCACGAAACGCCGAAAGTCGGCGCGCCACGCGTCGAACGCCGCCGGCGGCGCCGCATAGGCGAAATCGTAGACGCAGCCGTCTTCCTTCAGCACGTACGCCTCGACTCGCGTCGGCGAGCCGTCGGCGGCCACCCGACCGTCGAGCACCCGGTGCATGGCAACCCGCCCGTTCACCGAGATCTCGTTCCGCTCGATGGTCGCGCGGTCATGAAGCCCGATCAACAGCTGATCGAGCAGGAGACCGGCGCTTCGCGACCTCGCGCGATCGTCGCACTCCGCGTTCGCCAACATCGCCGCCATCCCGTCCTGATGCCTGAGCTCGAGATCGGCCTTGCTCTCGGTGGCCACCGACCAGTCGGCGCCCGGCAGCGTGAGGCGATATCCCTTGGTCGAGTGATAGACGCCGTTCTCGATCCGCCGGCCGGCGGCGGCGCACCCGGTGAATACAAGCACGGCCCCCAGCGCGAGCGCCAGCGGCGCCTGGCACACGCGCCGGCTACCGATCCGGCGTGGGCCGTGCCGCGTGGCGTCGCGCCAGCTCTTTCAGGACCTCGCGGAGCGGTATCCCACGCGCGCCGAGCAGCACGAGGGTGTGGAACCACAGGTCGGCGACCTCCTCGGTGACGCGCCGGTCGCCCTCGCCGCCGAGCGCCGCGGTGATCACCTCGGTCGCCTCTTCACCGATCTTCCGGCACATCTCGGGCTCGCCGGCCGCCAGCAGGCCGGCAACGTACGATCCCGAGGGCCGGTCCCTCTTTCTGTCCTCGATCGTGCGCTCGAGCCTTTCGAGCATGGTCGAGGGGGCTGGGCACGGATCGGGTCCGGCGCCCCCCTTGAGCGCCGTGAAGAAGCACGTGCGCTGCCCGGTGTGGCAGGCCACGCCTTCCTGATGGACCTGAACGAGGAGCGTGTCGCCGTCGCAGTCGGCGTAGACGGACTGGACGTGCTGAACGTGCCCGGAGCTCTCGCCCTTTCTCCACGGCTTGCCGCGCGAGCGCGACCAGAAGTGGGTCACGCCGCTCGACAGGGTCGCTTCGACGGCGGCGCGGTCCATCCATGCGACCATGAGAAGCTCGCCGGTGTCGGCCTCCTGAACGACCGCCGGGAGCAGGCCCTGAGCGTCGAACCGAAGCTCGTCGAGCGTCACGGCTCGGTTCGCACCTCGACGCCTCGTCCACGCAGATACGCCTTGGCCTCGGCGATGGTGTGGGTTCCGAAGTGGAAGATCGAGGCGGCGAGCGCCGCGTCGGCGCAGCCGTCGACGAGACCCTCATAGAGATGCTCGAGCGAGCCGGCGCCGCCCGAGGCGATCACGGGGACCGAGACGCTCTGCGACACCGCGCGCGTGAGCTCGAGGTCGTAGCCGTCCTTGGTTCCGTCGCGGTCCATGCTCGTCAGGAGGATCTCACCGGCGCCGAGCGCGACGGCCTCGCGCGCCCAGTCGATCGCGTCGCGCCCGGCCGGGCGACGTCCGCCGTGGGTGGAGACGCCCCAGCGAGGCGGCTCGTCGGGCCGAGCAGGCTCGCGCCGGGCGTCGATCGCCACGACGATGCACTGGCTGCCGAAGCGCTCGACGGCTTCGCGGATCACCGCCGGGCGCTCGAGGGCGGCGGTGTTCAGCGAGATCTTGTCGGCTCCGGCGCGGAGCAAGCGCCGCACGTCGTCGACCGAGCGGATGCCGCCACCGACGGTCAGCGGCATGTAGATGCCTTCGGCCGTCCGGCGAACGACGTCGAGCATCGTGTCGCGCGCCTCGTGCGAGGCGGTGATGTCCAGGAACACGAGCTCGTCGGCCCCCTGCGCGTCGTAGGCGAGCGCCGCCTCGACCGGATCGCCGGCGTCGCGCAGATCGACGAACCGCACGCCTTTGACGACGCGGCCGTCCTTCACGTCGAGGCATGGGACGACGCGCTTGGCCAGCACGCTCAGCCTCGAGACGAGCCGGCCGGCCCGGTGCCCGCCGCCGCGACTTCCTTCGCCCGTGGCAAGTCGATCGCTCCGGTGTAGAGCGCGCGGCCGACGACCGCTCCGACGACTCCGGCGATCGTCGCCAGCCGCCCCAGATCCTCGACGCGTCCGACACCGCCCGACGCGAGAATGGGCATGGCGACCTCGCGCGCGAGGGTGGCGGTGACCTCGACGTTGGGTCCGGTCTCCGTGCCGTCGCGACTCACGTCGGTGTAGAGCAGCGCCGCCGCCCCGGCGTCGCGCGCCCGCGCGCCGACCTGCGCGAGCGTCTCGTCCACGACCTCGGTCCAGCCCTTGACCGCCACGCGCTGCCCCTTGGCGTCGACGGCGACGATGACCCGGCCGGCATGCCGCTGACAGACCTCGAGCAGAAACGCACGGTCGAGCGCCGCGCGGGTCCCGACCACGACCCACCGGGCGCCGGTCTCGAGCGCGGTTTCGACGGCGCGAAGATCACGTAGTCCGCCGCCGACCTCGACCGGTACCGGCGCCATGGCCGCGACGATCTTCGTGACGAGCGCGGTCTGCCGGGGCTCACCGGCGAACGCGCCGTCGAGATCGACCACGTGGACCCGCTCGGCGCCGAGCTCTTTCCACTGGTGCGCCACCGCGACCGGGTCCTCGGAGAACACGGTCTCGCGGTCGCTGCGGCCCTGGTGCAGGCGGACGCACCGCCCGCCGCGGAGGTCGATCGCCGGGATGACGATCACCGGCCGCTCTTCACCACGGCGGCGAAGTTCTCGAGCATCCGGAGCCCCCACCGCTGGCTCTTCTCGGGATGGAACTGCGTCGCATAGGTCCGCCCGACCTCGATGGCCGCGGCGAACCTGACGCCGTATTCACACCAGGCCACGCGAAGATCCTGCTTCGACCGCGCGTCCGGATAATACGAGTGCACGAAATAGAAGTGGGTGCCCGAGGGAATACCCTCGAAGAGCCTGAGCTCTCCCGCGTGCTCCACGCGATTCCATCCCATGTGCGGAATCTTGGGGCCGGCCGGCAGCCGCCGTACGGCGCCCGGCACGACGTCGAGCCCGCGCCCTTCGCCGAACTCCTCACTCGTCGAGAACAGCAGCTGATAGCCGAGGCAGATGCCGAGAAACGGCCGGCTGCCGTCGAGCGCCCGGCGGAGCGCTGGGACGAGGCCCAGGCGATCGAGGTTCGACATCGCGTCGTGGAACGCGCCGTCGCCGGGCAGCACCACGGCCTCCGCGTCGTCGACGGTCCGAGGATCCTGGGTGATCGACGCCGGAATCCCCACTCGGCGGAACGCCTTTTCGACGGAGCCGAGGTTCCCGCGCCCGTAGTCGACGATGGCAATCACAGGCTCGCCTCGCCTGCGGCTGCGGCTCGCACTGCGGCGATCACATTGTGCCCTTCGTCGACGGCAAGATCCCGGTGATTCGGGGATTCAGACGCGTCGCGTCGGCCAGCGCCCGCCCGACGGCCTTGAACACGGCCTCGGTGACGTGGTGCAGATTGTGACCGTAGTGCATGGTCACGTGCAGCGTGATCTCGGCGTTGAACGCGAAGGCGCGGAAGAACTCCTGCAGCAGATCGAGGTCGAAGTTCGACACCCGGGCGCGCGCGACCGGCACGCTGAAAACCAGGAAGGGGCGCCCGGACAGATCGACCGCTGAGGAGACCAGCGCCTCGTCCATCGGGATGTACGCGGTCCCGTAGCGGACGATCCCCCGCTTGTCGCCGAGCGCCTGACGGAGCGCCTGGCCCAGGACGATCCCCACGTCTTCCACGGTGTGGTGCTGGTCGACCTCGACGTCGCCCTGCGCGTCGACCGCGAGATCCATCAGTCCGTGCTTCGACCACGCCTCCAGCATGTGGCTGAAGAACGGGATCGGCGTCTGCACCTTGGAGGCGCCGGTGCCGTCGAGGTTCAGCTGGAGTGCGATCTCGGTCTCCTTCGTCTTGCGCTCGACGCGCGCCTGTCGGCCCGTCGTGTCGGCACTCATGAGCTCTTTCCTCCGTCGGTGTCGAGTCGCAAGGCGGCCGCGTTCCCGTGCCCGTCCAGCCCCTCGATGCGCGTCAAGGTCTTCAGATGCGGCGCGGCGGCACGCAATCCGCTGTGCGAGTATTCGATGACGCTCGAGCGCTTGACGAAATCTTCCGTCGAGAGCGGCGACGCGAACCGCGCCGTGCCCGCCGTCGGGAGCACGTGATTGGGCCCGGCGACATAGTCGCCGACCACCTCGGGCGTGTGCCCGCCCAGAAAAACCGCGCCGGCGTGCCTCACGCGCGGCAGCAGCGCCGTGGGCGCGGCCACCAGCAGCTCCAGATGCTCGGGCGCCAGCAGGTTGGCGAGCGTGATCGCGTCGTCGAGATTGCCCACGCGGATCAGCGCGCCGTTGGCCTGCAGCGACTGCACGGCGATCGCCCGGCGCGGCAACGTCTCGAGCTGTCGCGCGAGCGCACTCTCGACGCGCGGGATCAGCTCGTTGGCGTCGGTGACGAGGAGCGCGCGCGCCATCGGGTCGTGCTCGGCCTGGGCAAGCATGTCGCCGGCGATCCAGTCCGGGTCCGCGGTCGCGTCCGCGACCACGACGACCTCGCTGGGCCCGGCCACCATGTCGATCCCGACCTCGCCGAACACCCGAGCCTTGGCGAGCGCGACGTAGATGTTGCCCGGGCCGACGATCTTGTCGACCTTGCGGATCAGCGACGTGCCATAGGCGAGCGCCGCGACCGCCTGCGCCCCGCCGATTCGGTACCCCTCGGTGACACCGGCGATCCGCGCGGCGGCCAGCACCACGGGTTCGATCCGGCCGCCGGCCCCGGCGGGCGTGACGAGGACGATCTCCTTCACGCCGGCGACGCGAGCCGGGATGACCGTCATCAGTACCGTCGACGGATACGCCGCCCGCCCACCCGGAACGTACACCCCGACGCGGTCCAGCGCGCGGACCTCTTGACCCAGGATCGAGCCGTGCTCGTCGGTGATGCGCCACGACTTCGGCATCGCCGCCGCGTGGTAGCGCTCGATGCGCTCGGCGGCGTATTCCAGCGCGGCGCGGACGTCGGGGGCGACGGCGCGCCCGGCGGTCTCGAAGTCGACGGGCGCCAGCGCGAGGTCCCCGGGCCGCGCGGGGGTCCAGCCGTCGAGACGGGCCGTGTGCTCGCAGACCGCCGCGTCGCCCCGCGCGCGGACCGCCGCGAGGATCGCGTCGACCGTCCGGTGGATCTCGGGCGCGACCGTCTCGGGCGAGCGCTCCAGCGCCGCCACGACCGCGTCGATCCCGGCCCGCGCGTCGAACGTACGGATCATGACCGGAGCACCTTCTTCATCTCGTCGACGAGCTCGTTGACCGCCGCGTGCTCGGTCTTCATCGACGCGCGGTTCACGATGAGGCGCGCGGTCGACCGGGTGATCTCGGCGACCTCGACCAGCCCGTTCGCGCGCAGGGTCTCGCCCGACTGGACCAGATCGACGATACGCTCGGCCAGCCCGACGAGCGGGGCGAGCTCGACCGAGCCATCGAGACGGACGAGCTCCACCTGAATACCGCGGTCGGTGAAGTACTGCTCGGCCAGTCGCGGATACTTCGTCGCGACGCGCACCCAGGACCACTTCGCCGGATCGTCGCGCTCCTGGAGTTCGCGCGGCTCGGCCACCACCAGTCGGCAGAACCCGAACCCGAGATCGAGCGGCTCGTAGACGTCCGGCTCCTGCTCGAGCAGGATGTCCTTGCCGACGATGCCGACGTCGGCCGCGCCGTACAGCACGTAGGCCGGGATGTCGACCGGCTTCAGGAAGAGCATGCGCAGCCCGCTGCGGTCGTCGGTGAAGATCAGCCGTCGCGAGCCCTGGTCGATTCCCTCCACGCCGAGCTCGCGCAGGAGCTCGAGCGCACCGTCGAGCAGGCGTCCTTTCGGGAGCGCGAGCGTGAGCCGCTCTTTCGCGTGCATCAGGCTCTCCCGGCGACGAACCGATCGATACCGACGAGGTCGGCGCGCACGGCCACCCGGTCCCAGCCGGCCGCCCGCAGGAGCGCCGCGGCGGCCTCCGTCTGGTCTCCGCCGGCGGTCTCGACCGCGAGCGCGCCCGACGGACGCAAGTACCGCCGCGCGGTGGTCGCGATCCTCCGGATCAGCGCGAGCCCGTCGGCCCCGCCGTCCAGGGCGAGCCTCGGCTCGTGGATTCGCACCTCCGGCGGAAGCTCCGGCACGAGCGCGCTCGGCAAATACGGCGGGTTGCTCACGATCAGATCGGCGCCGAGATCGCGAATGCCGTCGAGCAGATCGGCCGCGACGACCCCGACTCGCGAGGCCAGGCCGAGGGCCCGCGTGTTGTCGCGAGCGACCGCCGCGGCGGCGGGCGAGACGTCGACCGCGATCACGTCGAGATCGGGCCGTTCGGAGGCCAGTGCGCACGCGATACATCCCGACCCGGTGCCGAGGTCGATCGCCAGGAGCCGCCGAGCGCCGGGCGGCGGCAGAAGCGCCAGCGCCCACTCGACGAGTGTCTCGGTCTCCGGCCTGGGCACGAGCACCGCATCGGTCAGACGGACACGCACGCCGCGGAACTCCTCCCAGCCCAGGATGCGCTGGAGCGGCTCGCGCCGTGCCCGCCGGCTCACGGCGTGGGCGTAACGCTCCGCGATCGGCGCGGGAACCGTTTCGGCGAGATCCATCCGGACGGAGACGCGGCCGACCCCGAGCAGGCCGGCCAGGAGCCACTCGGCGTCGACCCTGGCGCTCGAGAGCCCCGCGGCCTCCAGCACCGTCGTGGCGGCGTCGAGCTCGGCGGCGAACGTCGCGGCGGTCATCAGCTCTCCACTCGCTGGAGCCGCTCGGCTTCTTCGGCGGCGACGAGGGCGTCGACCAGCTCGTCGAGGTCGCCCTCGAGCACGGTCGGCAGCCGATGGAGCGTGAGCCCGATGCGGTGATCGGTGACGCGCGTCTGCGGGAAGTTGTAGGTGCGGATCCGCTCGCTGCGCTCGCCGGTGCCGACCTGGCTCTTGCGATCCGCCGCGATCGCCGCCTGCCGCTCTTCCTGCGCGCGCTCGAGGAGCCGGGCCTTGAGGACGCGCATCGCCTTCGCCCGGTTCTTGATCTGCGAGCGCTCGTCCTGGCACGTCACGACGAGACCCGTCGGCAGGTGCGTGATCCGCACCGCGGAGTCGGTCGTGTTGACCCCCTGCCCGCCCGGGCCGGACGATCGGTACACATCGACCCTGAGATCCTTTTCCTCGACCTTGACGTCGACGTCCTCGGCTTCCGGAAGGACCGCGACGGTGACGGTCGAGGTGTGGATCCGGCCGCTCGACTCGGTGACGGGCACGCGCTGCACGCGGTGCACGCCGCGCTCGAACTTCAGCCGGCTCCAGGCACCTTTGCCGTGGATGAACAGGATCACGTCCTTGAATCCACCGACGCCGGTGGGGCTGGCGTCCATCGTCTCGACCCGCCACCGCTGGCGTTCCGCGTATTTCGTGTACATCCGGGCGAGATCGGCGGCGAAGAGCGCCGCCTCGTCGCCGCCGGCGCCGGCGCGGATCTCGACGAAGACGTTCTTGTCGTCGTTGGGATCGCGTGGCAGGAGGAGCCGCTTCAGCTCCTCCTCGAGCGCGGTTTGCTTGGCGGTGAGATCGTCGATCTCCGCCTGCGCGAGCTCGGCCAGCTCGCGGTCGCCGCCCTCGGCGAGGATGTGACGCGCCTCGCCGATGCGCCGCAGGATGTCGCGGTAGGTGGTGAAGCGCTCGACGATCTCGACGGTCTCGGCGTGCTCCTTCCGGAGCCGGGCGTACTCGGTGGGCTGGCTGAAGATGGCGGGATCGGACAGCGCCCGCGCGATCTCGTTGGATCGCTCTTCGATCTGGCGGAGCTTGTCAAACAGCATCGTGGCTCAACGCGCCCGTTCGCGGACGCCGTTCGATGGGCAAAGAAAAGGCCGGCAGGAACTCGATCCCACCGGCCTCGGAGCGCGTGTTACGAAGTCGCCAGCGGCTGGCGCTTGTACTTCTTCTGGAATCGCTCGACCCGACCTGCGGTGTCCATGAGCTTGTGCTTTCCGGTGTAGAACGGATGGCACTTCGAGCACACTTCCACGCGGATGTCGGGTCTGGTGGAACGGGTATGAACCACCTCGCCGCACGCGCAGGTGATGGTCGTGTCCACATAGTCCGGATGAATACCCACCTTCATTGCTGCCACCCCCTCAGGGCTACAAAGGATACCAGCCCCGGCCGGAACACGCAAAACCCAGGAGTATCGGCCTCGCCTACCCCATCGAGTGCATCGAGGCCAGGAACTCCTTGTTGGTCTTGGTGAGCTTGAGCTTGTCCAGCAGGAGCTCCATGCCCTCGACGGGGTTGAGCTGAGAGAGCGCCTTGCGAAGGAGCCAGACTTTCTGGAGCTCGTCCTTCTCGAGGAGCAGCTCTTCCTTCCGGGTGCCCGACTGCTCGATGTTGATGGTCGGGAAGATCCGCTTGTCCATCAGCCGGCGGTCGAGGTGGACCTCCATGTTGCCGGTCCCCTTGAACTCCTCGAAGATGACGTCGTCCATCCGGCTGCCGGTGTCGACGATGGCCGTCGCCATGATCGTGAGCGAGCCGCCTTCCTCGATGTTGCGCGCGGTCGCGAAGAACCGGCGCGGCCGCTGGAGCGCGTTGGCGTCGAGACCACCCGACAGGACCTTGCCCGAGGACGGGATGACGGCGTTGTGAGCGCGCGCGAAGCGGGTGAGCGAGTCGAGCAAGATCACGACGTCCCGCTTGTGCTCGACCAGCCGCTTGGCCTTCTCGATCACCATGTCGGCGACCTGGATGTGGCGCTGCGGCGGCTCGTCGAACGTGGACGAGATCACCTCGCCCTTGACCGACCGCTGCATGTCGGTGACTTCCTCGGGCCGCTCGTCGATCAGCAGCACGATCAGGTAGACTTCGGGATGGTTCGTCGCGATCGCGTGGGCGATCGACTGGAGCATCATCGTCTTACCGGTCCGCGGGGCGGCCACGATCATCCCGCGCTGGCCCTTGCCGATCGGACACAAGAGATCCATCACCCGGGTCGTCAAGTTCTCGGAGTCGTGCTCGAGACGCAGCCGCTCCATCGGGTAGAGCGGCGTGAGGTTGTCGAAGAAGATCTTCTCGCGCGCCTGCTCGGGCGTCTCGAAGTTGATCGCCTCGACCTTCAGCAGCGCGAAGTACCGTTCGGTGTCCTTGGGCGGGCGCACCTGACCGGAGATCGTGTCACCCGTTCGAAGGTCGAAGCGCCGGATCTGGGACGGAGAGACATAGATGTCGTCCGGTCCCGGGAGATAGTTGTAATCCGGGGCTCTCAAGAACCCGAACCCATCGGGAAGGACCTCGAGAACGCCCTCGGCGAAGATCAGACCGTCCTTCTCCGCCTGCGACTGGAGGATTTTGAAAATGAGCTCCTGCTTGCGCAGGCCGCCCATGTTCTGGACGTTCAGGTCGCGCGCGATGACGTTGAGATCCGAGATGCTCTTTTCTTTCAGCTCGGAAAGATTCATCCCGTTCACTTCGGGGTTCTGCGGCGGACTTCCTTGGCCTTGACCTTGACTTCTTTCTCGGCGGGCGCTCATCAAAGGGCTCCGGACGCGGCGGCTTGGCGCCGCATGCAAGTGAGTAGGTTAGCCTGTTTCCCTAGGTTTTCTGCGGGGTTGGAAAGCTAACGCCGTGAATTATCCTGCCATTTTGCGGCGGCAATGTCAATGCTTTTCAGAGCTGGCCATCCAGGCGCACGTCGATGACGGCGCGCTGCTTGATCTCCTTGAGCCATGCGTCGAGCCGCGTGTCGAACTTCTCGCGGAAGAGGATCTCGCGGATCTGCGCCTTCACGCGGCCGAGCCCCTCGCCCTCGAGCGTCTCCTTGGACTCGAGTCGGAAGACGTGATAGCCGAGCGCGGAGCGATACGGAACCGAGATCTGCCCGGGGGACAGGCTGAGGATCTGCGTCTCGATGTCTTGCGCGAGCTCACCGCGCTTGAGCGTTCCGAGATCTCCGCCGTCCCTCGCGCTGGCGTCGCGCGAGTACTGCTTGGCCAGCTCGGCGAAATTCCCACCCTGCTGCAGCTCGGTCCGGAGCAGATCGGCCCGGATGCGTGCGTTCTCCCAGGCCGCGTCCTCCGGCCCCGTCTCGGGCACGATCAGGATATGGGCCGCGTGATAGGAGAGACCGGTCTCGAGCTTCGCGCGGTTGGCCTCGAGGTACTGGGAGACTTCCTCCTCCGTCACCGAGATGCGCAGCCGCACCTTGCGGCTCACGATCCGGCCTCGGCGCAATTCGTCGGCCACTCGCTTGCGGACCGCCGCCATCGGGATGCCCTGCGCCTTCAGGGCCGCCTCGAACTCCTCGCGGTTCTTCAAGTTCATCTTCTTGATGCGATCGGCGAGCTCCTCGTCGATTTCCGTCTCTTCGATGACGATCTTTTCCCGCTCGGCCTCCTGCACCTGGAGCCGGCTGTCGATCATCCGCGTGAGGAACTGCTGGATGAGCTGGTCGGAGTTCTCGTTGGCCCGATCCCGGTTCTCGTACCGGTAGACCGCGATCGCTTCCTGAAGCTCGGAGAGCGTGATCGCGTCGTTGTTGACGATGGCCAGCACGCGGTCGGTCACCCGGTCGTCCGGGGTCGGCGTGTTGCTCACGGTGTTGAGCCTGACCGGCACGGCCGACGTCGCCGGGGCCGCCTTCGGCGGCTCGTCCTTCGTCGGCTTCTCGCCGATGAGCGGCATCCATTGAGGCACCGAACAGCCGGCGAGGGCCAGCATCAGGAGGGCCGGGCGGGCGAGTCGCCCGATCACGCGCGCCCCAGATCGGCGAGCACGGCGAGGAGCGAGTCGCGAACCCGCGGCCACTCGCCGCGCAAGATCGCGGCCTCGAGCGTGAACTCGCGCTTCATCTTGAAGCGGCCTCGGCTCCGCTGGATGACGCGGACAAGACGCTCGGGGTCCAGTGTGGTCCCCGGGGAGAACGTGACGAGCGCCTTGCCGTCGCCCGCCTCGATCTTCTCGATGCCCACGGCGCGGGCAGCCACGCGGATGCGCACGATGTCCAGGAGCTGCTCGGCCGCGGCGGGCGGGGGACCGAAGCGGTCGGCCAGCTCCGCGCGGAGATCGGCGACCTCCGCGTCGCTGGCGGCGCCGGCGAGGCGTTTGTACAGAGCGAGGCGCTGATTGACCTCGGGCACATATTCATCGGACAAAAACCCTTCCACGGCCACGCTGATGACCGGATCAACCGGAGCGGCAGTCGAATGGCCGGCCAATTCTCGCACGGCTTCGGCCAGGAGCTTCGAATAAAGATCGTAGCCGACCGCGGCGATGTGGCCGTGCTGCTGGGCCCCCAGGAGGTTCCCGGCGCCCCGGATCTCGAGGTCCCGCATCGCGAGCTTGAACCCCGAGCCGAGCTCGGTCAGCTCTTGCAAGGCTCGCAGGCGCCGCTGTGCCTGCTCGTCGACCCGGCCGTCGGCCGGAACCAGCAGATAGGCGTAGGCCTGCTGGCGCTCGCGCCCAACGCGGCCCCGCAGCTGATAGAGCTGCGCGAGGCCGAAACGGTCCGCGCGGTTGATGATGATCGTGTTGGACGCCGGGATGTCGAGCCCGGATTCGACGATGGCGGTGGAGACGAGCACGTCGGCCTGACCGGTGACGAACTTCACCATGGTCGCCTCGAGCTCGCGCTCCTTCATCTGGCCATGGCCCATGATGACGCGCGCCTCGGGAACCAGCTCCTGGACGAGCTTCGCCATTGACGGCAGCGACTGGACCCGGTTGTGGACGAAGAAAACCTGGCCGCCCCGCTCGAGCTCGCGCTCGAGCGCCTCCTTGATGACGCCGCGGCTGAAGCGGCGGATGACCGTCTCGACCGGCAGCCGATCCAGCGGCGCGGTCTCGATCACCGACATGTCCCGGACGCCCGAGAGCGACATGTAGAGCGTCCGGGGAATCGGGGTGGCGGTGAGCGCGAGCACGTCCACGGAGGCTCGCAGCTGCTTCATCCGCTCCTTGTGGGCGACGCCGAACCGGTGCTCCTCGTCGATGACCATGAGGCCCAGATTCTTGAACGCGACGTCCTTCGACAGGAGCCGGTGCGTACCGATCACGACGTCCACGGTGCCCTGTCGCAGCCCCTCGACCACCGTTTTCTGCTCCTTGGGGGAGCGGAAGCGCGACAGCAGCTCGACTTTGGCAGGGAACGGCGCGAACCGATCGGCGAACGTGGCCCAGTGCTGTTGAGCCAGCACGGTCGTCGGCACCAGCACCGCGACCTGCATGCCGTCGCCGACCGCCTTGAAGGCGGCGCGGAGCGCGACCTCGGTCTTGCCGTACCCGACGTCGCCGGCGACGAGGCGATCCATCGGACGGCCGGCCTCCATGTCGTGCTTGGCGTCCTCGATCGCCTTGAGCTGGTCCGCCGTCTCCTCGAACCGGAAGGCCGCCTCGAACTCACGCTGCCACGGCGTATCCGCGGCGAACGCGTGGCCGTCGGCCACCGCGCGCTGCGCGTAGAGGCGCAGCAGTCCCTCGGCCATCTCGCGCAGCGCGGCGCGCACCGACTCCTTCACGCGCTGCCAGGACGCGCCGCCGAGCCGGTCGAGCCGCGCGGCGCCGGCGTCGCCGCCGAGGTATTTCGAGATCAGCTCGAGACGCTCGACCGGCAAGTACAGCCGGTTGCCCTCGGAGTACTCGAGCAGGAGAAAGTCACTCTCGCGATCGCCGACCTTCATCGTCTGCAGACCCAGATAGCGGCCGAGCCCGTGGTCTTCGTGGACGATGATGTCGCCGGGCGCCAGGTCGGTGAACGCCGTGAGCGCGGCGCCGCGCTGATACTTGGGTCGCCGTAGCGACCGGCGCCGCGAGCCGAAGACTTCTCCCTCGGTGAGCACGATGACGCCGAGGGCGGGGATCGCGAAGCCGGTGGAGCACTCGCCGACGACGATCGCCAGGGTCTGGGAGCCCTCGAACGATGTCGCGATCTCGGCTTCGACCTGGTGCTCGCGGAGGATCTGGCGCACGTGCTCTGCCTGGCGCTCATCGGCCGCCGTCAAGCGGACGCGAAAGCCCTCCACGCGCCAGCGCGCGATCTCGGCCGTCAGCTGGTTGAAGCGGCCGGTAAAGCGCGGGACTTCCTGCGTCTCCAGCGTGATCTCGGTCGCCGCGGAAGCGCCCGCCGCGGCGCTGGATGTGCCGGCAACCAGGCTCAGCTCGACGATCTGGCGGCCGGCGAGACGCTCGCGAAGGGGCGGCTCGTTCACGGTCTCATCGGTCGGCTCATCGAGGAGCTTCGGAAGGTCGACCAGAACGGGCGCGGCCGCCGGCAGATAGTCGAGGAGGCGCGCCGCGGGCTCGGGCGCGCTGTCCTCGGGCGTCAGCGGCAGGACGAGCAGCTCGTCGAGGGTTCCCACCGAGCGCTGAGAGGTCGGGTCGAAGAGCCGGATCGACTCGATGTCGTCGCCGAGGAACTCGAGCCGGGCCGGGCCCGCCTGGCTCGGCGAGAAGACGTCGACGATACCGCCGCGCAAGCTCCACTGCCCTACCGTCACGACCGTCTCGACCTTCTCGTAGCCGCAGCGCTCGAGCGCCTCGAGCAGGAGCTCGCGGTCCAGGCTATCGCCGGTCGAGAGCCGCAAGGTGCGCGCCGCGAACTCCTCTCGACTCCACAGCGGGACGACCAGGGCCGCGGGCGTCGCAACCACGGTGACAGGCTCGGCGACGGTGAGCCGTCGCGCGATCACCGCGCGCTCGGCGTCAGCTTCCCGGTGGTGGCCGCCGCGCCAGAGCCGTGGCTCCGGCGGGGGAAACTCGAGCGCGGTAGCGCCGAAGAGCTTCAGGTCCTGGGTCCAGCGGTGAGCGTCGGCAAGGCCCCCGACCACGACGAGGGCGGGGCGCGGATGGGCCTGGAGGAGCTCGGCCACCGCGAGGGCGCGCGCGGAGCCGGTGAGGCCGGCGACGCGCAGGTAGACTCCTCCCTCGGCAAAGGATTTTGCCAGCGCTTCGAATGCCGGCCATTCTCTCAACATCTCCGCGAGCACACTACGGTATCACGGCCGTTGAGGCGGGCTGGAGGGTGGGGCGGTGGGTGTGGGTGCGGGAGGGGGTCCCGGCTACCACGCGGCACGCGTGCGCTACCCCGCTGCGGCTGGGCTCCATCCGGGCGCTCGACTCCCGCCGCCCGCTCGGCGGGAACGGGTCCCGGGACCCCCTCCCGCACCCGCACCCACCGCCCCACCCTCCAGCCCGTCTCCCGTGCCTTGGCCCGGTCACCCTTGGCTTAGGGCAGCGAAATCGACGACGGTCGGCGCCGACCGGTCAAAGCGCCCCGTTCTCGGATCAGCTCGACCTCGGCTTGGCTCGTTCCAGGCGCGCCTCGCTCCAGGCTCGACGCCGCCGGGCGAGCTCGATCGCGTGCGGGTTCTGAGTCGAAGCGCTCGGTGTCGGGCGGAGAGGGAAGGGCCGGCGGGTGGGGGCTGGGGGTGGGGGAAGGGGTCGACGGACCCGTTCCCTTCAAGCGAGCGGCGGGAGTCAAGCGCGCGGATGGAGCCCAGCCGCAGAGGGGCAGCGCACGCGTGCCGCGTGGTCGCGGCGACCCCTTCCCCCACCCCCAGCCCCCACCCGCCGGCCCGTTACGCGCGCGCTCGACTAGCGAGAGGTTTTAGCGAGATAGAACGAAAGAGTTTCGAGCTCGATCGAGAGGTCGACGTTCTTGAGGCGAACGTCGCGCGGAACTTTGATACGGGCGGGTGCGAAGTTCAAAATGGCCTTGATCCCCGCCGCGGCCAGCTGGTCGGCGACCGCCTGCGCCGCCTCCGTGGGCACCGCGACGATCGCGATCTGGATCCCGCGCGCCTTCACCTCACGCCCGAGGTCGCGGCTGGCGAAGATCGGCGTCGATTCGACCTCGTGCACGACCTTCGACGGATCCTCGTCGAAGATGGCCGCGATGCGAAATCCCTGACGGGCGAACCCGCGATAGTGGAACAGCGCCGAGCCGAGGTTGCCGTAGCCGATGAGCGCCACGGGCCACTCGCGATCGAGACCGAGGATGCGCTGGAGCTCGGCCTTCAGCCCCGAGACGTAGTACCCGATGCCGCGTACGCCGAACTCGCCGAAGTAGGCGAGGTCTTTTCGGACCTGCGCCGAGTTGAGATTGAACCGATCCGCCAGCTCCTGCGAGGACACGGTCTTCACGCCGTCCTCTTCGAGCTGCAGCAGACATCGGGTGTAGACCGAGAGACGACGGATCGTCATCTCGGGGATCTTCGGGAGGCGAGCGTTCGACCGTGGCATCATCGTGCGGCGCGCCGCGCGCGAGGCGCGTGCGGCGCGCCGGCCCTCCGCTATACGGTGGACGTCATGCGAAATTGATGCCCTTCACGAACAAGAGGATCAACGCGATGACGAGCGTGTAGATCGCGAGGGACTCGATCAACGCCAGACCGATGATCATCGCGGTCTGAATCCGCGCAGCGGCGCCCGGCTGCCGGGCCATCGCGTCGACGGCCGACGCGACCGCTCTGCCCTGTCCGAGCCCGCACAACCCCGCCGCGATCGCCATGCCGATGCCGGCCGCGATGACCGCGAACGGAGCGATCCAGCCGCCCGTGCCGCCCTCGGCCGCCAGCGCCGCGGTCGGAAACGCCAGAACCGCCACACCCACCAGAATCAGTGAACGTCGCACGACTCCCTCCTCTATACGTGTGATCTGCTAGTGGTGCTCGGAATGGTGCTCGGCCTCTTCGATCGCTCCGGAGATGTAGAGCATCGTCAGCATCACGAAGATGAACGCCTGCAGAAAGGCCACCAGGATCTTCAGCGGGTAGAGAAATCCCACGGTGAAGACGATCGTGACGATGCCGCCGATCCCGCCGACGACCGCCCCCGCCACGCTGCCCGACAGCGCCCAGCCGATCAGGCCGTTCAGGCCCATCAGGAGAAAGATCACCGCGAGCAGGATGTGGCCGCCGACCATGTTGCCGAAGAGCCTGAGCGTGAGCGAGAGCGGTCGCGCGAGGTGGCTGATCACCTCGATCACGAACATGAGGGGCTTGAGCGGGAGCGGAACCGGCCCGGCGAAATGCGCCAGATACGGCATCAGCCCCTGCTTGCGCACGCCGATCCAGTGGTAGGCCAGGAACACGATGAGCGCGCACGCGCCGTTGGTGTTGAGATTGCTCGTCGGCCCGGCCAGTCCCGGCACCAGGCTCATGAGGTTGGCGGTGAGGATGAAGAGCCCGAGGGTCGCGATGAGCGGAAGATATTTCCGGCCCTCGTGGCCCATCACGTCGTCGATCATCTGCTGAAACTGCTCGAGCACGACCTCGAAGAAGTTCTGCAGGCCGCGCGGGACGAGCTGCAAGTTGCGCGAGGCGACGAACGTCAACGCCGCCAGGATCACCATCACGAGCCACGTGTACGTCACGTGGTCGGGGATACCCGGCAGGCGGAAGATCGGGGGGTGCTCGATCGCTTCCATCGCTCAGCGCTCCCGACGCGCCGACGCGAGGCCGCGCGCGATCAAATCGCAGGGCAATACGGTGAATCCGGCCACCAGCGCGATCGGATGCGCCCAGCCGGTGGCCAGAAGAATCCCGCACGCGACGGTGCATGCGACGAACCGCAGCCCGGCGCCCACGATCCACGCCGCGGCCGACGCGCTGCCGGTCGAGGTCGCCACAAATGCGCGCGCCACGAGCCACCGGAAGTTCACCACCGCGAGAACACCGCCCACCAGCACGCCCAGGCCGGCCGATTCGCCCGCGAGCCACCACACGAGCGCGGCGAGCGCCGCCACGGCGGCGCACGTGTCGAGCGTCACCCTCGTCGTCAGCTCATTTGGTGTCATCGAGCTCCCGGTCGGCGCGGTTCACCGATCGAAAGAGGTTGACGAATCCCGCCACGATCCCGAGTCCCAGCCCGATCAGCAAGAGCCAGGGCGAGGTTCCCAGCACGCGATCCGCGTAGTAACCCCCGACGAGCCCGATGACGGTCGCCACCACCAGCACGAGCCCGATCGAGGAGAGTTCCCCGAGCGCTTTCCAGGTTCCCTGATCCCCGGGCGGCGCCATGTGAAGAAGGACACTAGCACAATGATCCCGAGCGAACAAGCGATCGGAAGTGGCTGATTTCGCTGTGAGGAAGGCAACCATCGCCCAGTCGGTTCGGCACAACCTCAGCCGAACATCCCGCCCATGCGCGCGCCCGCGACGCGGTTGATCACGGCGACGCTGATCGCCGCGACGACGATCAGAATGACGCCGAGCGCGGCGGCCTCGTTGGCGCTACCGGCGATGTAGAAGGAGAAGATGCCCACCGTGATCGTCTCCCAGCCTCCGAGCGACAGGAAGAGGACCGCCGAGGCCTCCTGGAGCGACGTCATGAACGAGAAGAGCGCGCCCACCAGGACGCCGCGCCAGATCAGCGGCAAGGTCACGTCGGTGAACGAGCGCAGTCCGCGAGCGCCCACGCTGGCGGCGGCTTCCTCCATGGATCGGTGGACAAGCAGGAGCGAGGCGTAGGAGCCGCGCACCGTGTACGGCAGCCGCCGGATCGCTAGGACGAGCGGCAGGATGATCCAGAAGCTCGTGAGCCCCCGGTCGAACCCGGGCAGGTCGAAGTGGAACGCGCGGATGTAGGCGATGCCGATCGCGGTGCCCGGGATCGCCAGGATCAGCGTGTTCAATCCGTCGAGCGTGTCGCGTGCGGGCAGCCGCGTGCGCGCCAGGATCCACGCGATCGGCACGCCGATCGCGATACACAGCACGACCGCGAGCGCCGAGTAGAGGAAGCTGTTGACGATGTACTTCGGCGTCTCGACGATGACCCGCTCGAAGTAGGCGAGCGTGTAGCGGACCGGAAACGGCGTCAGCGACCATCCCTTGCCCACCGACGCGAACAACACGCCGAGGTAGGGGATGAAGGACACGAGCATCAGCAACGAGAGGAACGCGACGGCCCCGGTCTGCCGGAGCGGCGAGAGGCGCCGGCGCGCCACCTTCGAGTAGGAGAGCGACGAGTAGTCCTTGATCGCGACGTAGCGGCGCGCCGCCACCAGGAACAGGACGGCGAGGACCACCATGAGCGCCGAGATCACGATCCCCATCCGGAACAGGCGCCGGTCGACGAACTGGACGATGTTCAGGTACGCCTGCGAGGCGAGGAGATCGTGGACGCCGAGCACCAGCGGCGTGGCGAAATCCGAGAAGGTCCAGATGAAGACCAGGAGCGCGCCGGCCACGTAGCCCGGCGTCGTCAGCGGCAGCGTGATCCGGACGAGCTTGGTGAAGCCGCGCGCGCCCACGCTCTCGGCCGCCTCCTCGAGCGCCGGGTCGATCTTCGCCAGCGCGTCGACGACGTTCAGGGTGATCATCGGGAACAGGTGAAGCGTCTCCACCAGCAGCACGCCGTGCAGCCCGTACACGAAGTTGATCGGCCGGGTCAGCCCGAACCAGTCCTCGAGCAGCACGTTCACGGTGCCGGCGCGCCCCATGATGAAGGTGAACCCGAGCACGCCGACCAGCGGCGGCGAGATGATCGGGATCAGGGTCAGATAGCCGAAGAGGTTGCGGCCGACGAAGTCGTAGCGCACGAGCAGGAACGCCACCGCGAAGCCCACCACCGAGGTCGCCGCGACGGTGCCGAGACCGAGCAGCAGCGAGTTCACGAGCGAGCGCAGGTAGAACCGATCGCGGGCGAACTCGACGAAGTTCGCCAGGGTCAACCGGCCCGCCTCGTCGCTGAAGGCGTCGTAGAGAATCCGCAAGACCGGATAGACGAGGAAGAGCAACAGGAAGAACCAGACGGCGCCGACACCGAGCGCGGGGAGAAGACGCCCCGCGCGGGACAGGGCATGACTCCGGGAGGCGGACGTGGTGGCGGCGCCGGTCATTCGTCGGGAAGCGTCAGCGCCGCCGACGCCGGAAAGCTGACGCGCACTGCGGCGCCCATCGGCAGCACCTCGTGGTGCCAGGGATCGCCGATGTCGACCTTGAGCACCACGCCGTCGCGCACCTGGACATCGTAGCGGAGCGTGCTCCCCAGATACGAGGCCAGGACGACCCGGCCCGCGAACGTATTTTCGTGGGCGGCGCCGAGCGCGATGTTCTCGGGACGGACCGCGAGCACGCACCGGTCGCCGACGCCGATTCGCGACGTCGGCGAGCCCCGGACGGTCCCGATGGTGGTCTCGGCGGCGACCCGCCCGGCCGCGATCTCGCGGCAGGTGCCGGGCAAGAAGTTATTGGTCCCGACGAAGTCGGCGACGAAGCGCCCGGCGGGCCGCTCGTAGAGCTCCTTGGGGGAGGCCACCTGGAGCACCCGGCCATCGCGCATGACCGCGACGCGGTCGGACATCGACAGCGCCTCCTCCTGATCGTGCGTGACGTACACCGTCGTGATCCCGAGATCCTTCTGCAGCTTGCGAATCTCGGCCCGCACCTGGACGCGGATCTTCGCGTCGAGGTTCGACAGCGGCTCGTCGAGGAGCAGGATGTCCGGGTTCAGCACGAGCGCGCGCGCGAGCGCGACCCGCTGCTGCTGGCCCCCCGAGAGCTGGCCGGGATAGCGGAGCTCGAGGCCGGCCAGGTTCACCTTGTCGAGGCCGGCCGCCACGCGCTCGGTGATGGCGGCGCCGCCGAGCTTTCGCAGCTTGAGCCCGTAGGCGATGTTCGCGCGCACCGTCATGTGCGGCCAGAGCGCGTAATTCTGGAACACCATGCCGATGTTGCGTTCATAGGGCCGGAGCCCGTCGACGCGGCGCTCGCCGAACCAGATCTCGCCGCCGTCCGGCGCGTAGAAGCCGGCCATCAGCCGGAGCAAGGTGGTCTTGCCGCATCCGGACGGCCCGAGCAGGGTGAACAGCTCGCCGTCGCCGATCTCCAGGCGGGCGCCGTCGACGGCGGTCACGGTCCCGAACCGCTTCACGACATGGTCGAGCCGGATCTTCATCTCAGCGCTCGCGGCGGGCGCCGGGCTCGGTCCGCGCGAACCTCAGGGCTTTTTCCAGGTCGCTTCGATGTCGGTCCGGAACTTCTGCTTGAGCGCATCCGACCGCTTCTGCGCGACCGTCTCGTCGTACACGTTGGACACGTCGCGCTCGAAGTACGACCGCACGCCGCCGGTGAACTCGACGGCCATCTCGGCGGTCGAGCCCGCGGGCCCCTGCACCTTGTATTTCGGCGTGATCGGGAACAGGCCGCGCTCCATGAACACGCGCTGGCCGCGCTCGCTCAGGAGAAACTCGATGAAGGCCCGCGCCGCCCTGGGATTGCGGGCGCCGGCGAGGATCGCCATGGGCTCGGGCGTGACGAAGGCGTTCTTCGGCGCCACGAACTTGAGATCGAAGCCCGCCAGCTTCTCCTCGAACGCCATGTACGACGGCACGGCGAAGCCCGCGCTGAACTCGCCCTTGGCCACGACGGTCGGCACGTCGCGGCTGCGCGCGGTGAAGAGCCCGGTGTTGCCGGCGAGCTTGCGGAGCCAGTCCCAGCCCTTGTCCTCCCCGTGCATCGACAGGATCACCTCGTACGTCGCGTTGGACGACGACGAGCGCGTGGGCGCGCACTGGGCGACCTCGCCCTTGAGCTTCGGGTTCAAGAGATCGTCCCACTCCCGCGGCTCGGGGATGCCGAGACGCTGGATCTTCTTCGGGTGATAGACGAGCCCGTACGGCTCGAGCGCGGTGCCGATCCAGTAGCCGTCCTTGTCCTTGAGCGGAATGGGCTTCGGCGTCCCGATCGACGCCGGGATCGAGTCCCACACCTCGCGGGCGATCTCGACCTTCTGCAGGAGCTTCTGCTCGGCGAGCTTTTCGAAGAGCGCCGACTCCCCGCCCCAGAAGATGTCGACCTCGGGTCGCCCCTTCCACTCGACGACGCGGCCGTACGCGACCGGCGTGCCCGCCGGGATCGCGTTGACCCTCACGATGACGTTCCACTTCTCCTTCGCGTAGTCGGCGAACGCCTTGAGCGCCGCGTCGTGGATGAACTTGGAGACCGGCGTGATCATCGCCAGCTCGCTCTCGATCGGCGGCGCCTGGGCCCCGGCCGCGCCGAACGAGCCCGCGACCAGCAGGGCCGCCAAGGTCAAGATCGTGAATCGTCTCATCGCTTCGTCTCCTCTCAGGGGACCACCCACGCCCTGGCTCTCTCCACCGCCCGCCGCCAGCCATCGTATCGCGCCGCTCGCGTCGCTTCGTCCACTCTCGGCTCGAACCGCCGCTCGAGGACCCAGCGCCGCTCGATATCGTCCAGCGAGCGCCAGAGCCCCGCGCCGAGCCCCGCCAGGTAGGCGGCGCCGAGCGCCGTCGTCTCGATGATCCGCGGCCGCAGCACGGCGACCTCGAGGACGTCCGCCTGGAACTGGCACAGGAAGTCGTTGGCGGCGGCGCCGCCGTCCACGCGCAGCTCGCGCACGGCGATCCCGGCATCGGCTGCCATCGCCTCCAGGACGTCGCGGCTCTGGAAGGCGATCGCCTCGAGCGCCGCCCGCGCCAGGTGGGCGCCGGTCGTCCCGCGCGTGAGTCCCACGATCGTCCCTCGCGCGTACATGTCCCAGTAGGGAGCACCCAGGCCGACGAAGGCGGGGACGAAGTGGACACCGCCGGTGTCCTGGACCGACTCGGCCAGCGCCTGGCTCTCGGCGGCGCTCCGGATCAGCCCGAGCCCGTCGCGCAGCCACTGGATGGCGGCGCCCGCGATGAACACGCTGCCCTCCAGGGCGTACGTCGTCACGCCGCCGATCCGCCAGGCGATCGTCGTCAGAAGCCCGTGCGATGAGGCGACGGGCTCGGTCCCGGTGTTGAGCAGCACGAAGCACCCGGTCCCGTAGGTGTTCTTCGCGGAACCCGGCGCGAGGCACGCCTGGCCGAACAGCGCTGCCTGTTGATCGCCCGCGATCCCCGCGATCGGCACGCCGCGCGGAAGCCAGCCGAGGTCCGCCGTCTCGCCGACGATGCCGGAGGAGGGCGCCACGGTCGGCAGCACCGGGCGCGGGATGCCGAGGATCTTCAGCATCTCGTCGCTCCAGTCGCCGGTCCTGAGGTCGAGGCAGAGCGTGCGCGAGGCGTTCGTCGCATCGGTGGCGTGGACGCGTGCGCCCGTGAGCTTCCACACGAGCCACGAGTCGACGGTGCCGAAGGCGAGCTCGCCGCGCTCGGCCCGCCGGCGTGCCCCGGGAACTTCGTCGAGGAGCCAGCGGATCTTGGTGCCCGAGAAGTAGGCGTCGAGGACCAGCCCCGTGGTCCCGCGCACTCGCCCTTCGACGCCCTCGGCGCGGAGCCGGTCGCAGAGCGGGGCCGTGCGACGGCACTGCCAGACGATCGCGCGGTGGATCGGCTCACCCGTCGCCCGCTCCCACACGATGGTCGTCTCGCGCTGGTTCGTGATACCGATCGCGGCGACCTCGCCCCCGGTCAGGCGGGCCTCGGACAGGGCCGCGCGCGCCGAGCGCTCCACGGTGGACCAGATCTCCTCCGGCTCGTGCTCGACCCAGCCGGGCTGAGGATAGTACTGCGGCAGCTCCGCGTAGCCGCGCGCGAGCACCCGGCCGTCGGGATCGACGACGAGCGTGGTCGATCCGGTCGTGCCCTGATCGAGGGCGAGGACGTAACGGCCGGCGCTCATCGTCCCATGAGTCGCTTCGCCAGATCGGGTCGGTCGCTCATCACCATGTCGACGCCGAGGTCGACCATCCGGCGGATGTCGGCCTCCTCGTTGACGGTCCACGCGGCGACGCGGATCCCCGCGGCTCGCGCCGCATTCATCACGTCGGTGTCGATCAGCCGATGGTTCATGCCGAGGTCCGTCGCACCGAGCTCGCGGGCGCGTCGCACCGCCTCGGCCGGTCGCGCGCGATCGCGCTCGACGTCGCCTCGCGCCACCAGGAGCATCGTGCGCGCCGTCGGCTCGAGCTCGCGCAGGCGGCGGATCGTCTCGACCTGGAACGCCTGAATGATGGTCCGCGGCAGGAGGCCGCGCGCGCGGATCAGGGCCAGCACTTTCTCTTCGATGCGGTCGTAACGCTGGCGATTCGTGTCGACCTTGATCTCCGGCAGGAGCTCGACCGACGTCGGCGCCACGAGGTCGAGCACCTGGGCGAAGGTCGGGACTCGCTCGGCCGTCACCGCCCCCTCGCGGGTCTTGAGCCTCATCGCGGCGAGCTCGGCGAGCTTCAGGTCGCGGACGGCTCCAGTACCAGTGCTCGTGCGGTCGAGGCTCGGATCGTGAAGCACGACGACCTCGCCGTCCGCGGTCAGGTGCAGATCGGGCTCGAGCGCGTCGACACCGAGCGCCAGGGCCGAACGGAAGGCCAGCAGGCTGTTTTCGGGCCAGAGCGCCGCGCCGCCCCGGTGGGCGGCGACGAGAGTCGCCGGGCGGGCGGCCATCACCGTCGCGAACGTAATCCATGCCACCAACAGGGCGCCGGTGACGTCGACGACGACGCGGAGGCGCCGCGTCACGCGTCCCCCCGCTGCACGCGCTTGGCCAGGTCGGGTCGGTCGCTCGTGACGATGTCGACGCCGAGCGCCAGCATCGTTCGAATGCTCGTCGCGTCGTTCACCGTCCACACCCCGAGCGCGAGACTCGCCGCGTGGGCCGCCGCGACCACCCGCTCGTCGGCCAGCGTGTACTGGAGGCCGAGATCGGTGGCACGAGCGGCCACCGCCCAGTCGACGGTCTGCTCGGGCCGCGCCCCGGTCCTCTCGACCGCGGCCCGTTCGACGAGAAGGCTCGTGCGCGCGCGCGGCGCCAGCGCACGGACCCGCGCGATCACGTCGGGGTTGAACGCCATGACGGTCGCGTGCGCCTGGAGGCCCGCGCGCGCGAGCGCGGCGAGGATCAGCTCCTCCAGCCCCTCGTAGCGGGCGCCGGTGGCGGATTCCTTCACTTCGACCAGGAGTCCGACGGGTCGCGGCGCCGCGGCGACAGCGGCGAGCACGTCGTCGAGCATGGGCACGGGCTCGGCCGTCAGGTCCGCACCGGGACCTCGGAGCCTCAGACGTCGAAGATCGGCGGCCGTCAGCGACGAGACGGCCCCCGTGCCGTTCGTGGTGCGCTCGAGCGTGGCGTCGTGGATCACCGCGACCGTCCGATCGTGGGTCAGGTGTACGTCGAACTCCAGAAGGTCGCTGCCGAGCGCGATCGCGCTCTGGAACGCGAGGAGGCTGTTCTCGGGCCAGAGAGCCGCGCCGCCGCGATGCGCCGCGATCCGCGTCACTTCTCGGTCTCGATGAGGCCTTTCACGAACCACCGCTGCATCACGACGATCACGACGACGGGCGGGAGCAGCACCATCATCGCCGCCGCCATGGCCACGTTCCATTCCGGCAGTTGCGAGGTGCGCGGGATCAGCGAATCGATCCCGATCACGGCGGTGCGCATCTCCGGGCTGTTCGTCACGATCAGCGGCCACAGGTAGTCGTTCCAGCCGTATACGAAGAGGATGACGAAGAGCGCGGCGATGTTGGCCTTCGACAGCGGCAGCAGGAACGACCACAGGAAGCGCAGCGGGCCGGCGCCGTCGAGCTGCGCCGCCTCGGCGAGCGAGTCCGGGATGGTCTGGTAGTACTGGCGGAACAGGAACGTGCCGGTGGCCGACGCCAGCAGCGGGACCGTGAGCCCCCAGTAGGTGTCGACCCAGCCAAGGACGCTGACGACCTGATACGTGGAGACGATCCGCACCGGCACCGGCAGCATCAGGGTGATGAAGATCATCCAGAAGACGACCTGCTTGCCACGGAAGTTGAAGTAGACGATCGCGAACGCGGACAGGAGCGAGATCGCGATCTTCCCGAACGCGACCGCGAGCGCGACGATCGCGCTGTTCAGGAGAAGCCGGCCCATCTTCGCCCGCACCCAGGCATCCGCGTAGTTCTGCAGCATGTGGGTCGAGGGCACGAGCTTCGGCGGAAGGCTCGTCACCTCGTCGAGCGTCTGGGTGCTGATCACGAACGCGTAGTAGAGCGGAAAGGCCAGCACGACCACCGAGGCGACGAGGATCGCGTGGGCGATCACGCCGCTCATGTCCCGGCGCCGGGCGGCGGGCAGGTGCCCCGCCAGCTCGGCGGTCGCGACGGCGCCGGCGGAGGCGACGCGAGTGGTCGCGGCCATCAGTAGGTGACCTTCTTCTCCGCGAAGCGGAACTGGGCCGCGGTCAGCGCGACCACCAGCAGCATCAGGATCACCGACTGCGCGGCGGAGTAGCCGAGCTGGAGACCTTCGAAGCCGTCCTTCCACGCCCGGAAGACCAGGATCGACGTCGCGTCGCCCGGCCCTCCCTGCGTCACCGCGTGGACGAGGCCGAAGGTGTCGAAGAACGAGAACGTCATGTTGAGCGTGAACAGGAAGAAGGTGACCGGCGACAGCAGCGGAAACGTGATCGCGAAGAATCGCCGGATGGGCCCGGCGCCGTCCACGCTCGCCGCCTCGAGCACCGAGCCGGGAATGGCCTGGAGCCCGGCCAGGTAGAAGGCCAGGTTGTAGCCGAACTGCTTCCAGATCGCCGCGACCACGATGAGCACCAGCGCCACCCAGCCCTTCAAGAACCAGTTGAACTGGTAGGCCGTCACGAACGACAGGAGGTACGGCAGCACGCCGAACGAGGGGTGGAAGACGAACATCCAGATGACTCCGGCTACCGCCGGCGCGATCCCGTACGGCCACAGGAGCAGCGTCCGATAGATCGCGAGCCCCCGGATCTTCGCGTTGGCGAGCGAGGCTAGCAGGAGCGCGACCGCCAGGCCGACGAAGGTGACGAGGGCCGAGAAGACGAAGCTCGTCGCGACGCTGCGGAAATACGCCGGATCGGCGAGGAGCCGCTGAAAGTTGGCGAGGCCGATGAAGATCAGCCGGTCACCGAACGGCGAGGCCCGGTAGAGCGACAACCGCAGCGAGTCGAAGGCCGGCCAGAAGAAGAAGGCGATGGTGACGGCCAGCTGCGGAGCGATGAGTGCATACGGGAGCCAGCGATTGCGGAAGACCGTGCGTTTCATCCGCGCGAGCCGCCGCCTACTTGTAGAGCGCGGCGAACTCCTTCAGGATCTCGCTGGACTTCGCCACCGCGTCGTCGAGGCCCTGCTTGGGCGTCTTGGCGCCGCTGAAGATGTTCTCCATCTGCTCCTCGATTGCGTCGCGGATGGAGGTGAAGTTCCCGAGCCGGATCCCCTGGCTGTTCGGCGTGGTCTTGCCGGTGTTCATCTGGCTCACCGCGGTCTTCTGGTTCGGATTCTTCGCGTAGTGGCCGGAGGCCTCGAGCGCCTTGGCGGCGGCGTTCGTGAGCGGCAGATAGCCCGTCACGCCCGCCCACCACGCCTGGTTCTCGGTGGAGGCGACGTACTTGAAGAACTGCGCGACGCCCTTGTACTCCTCGGGCTTGGCGCCCTTCATCACCCAGAGCGTGGCGCCGCCGATGATCGAGTTCCCCTGCGGAAAGCCGGAGAGCCGCGGCAGCGAGCCCGTGCCCCACGTGAACTTGCCCTCGGAGGCGCGGGTGAGGTTGCCGATGTAGGCCGATGAGGTCGTGAAGATCCCGCACTCCCCGGCGGTCATGAGCGCCTCGGCCTTGTTCAGCCGTCCACCATAGGTGAACCAGCCCTCCTTCGCGCCGCGCGCGAGGATCTCCATCATCTTCACGCCGAAGGGGCCGTTGATCTTGAGCGTAGTGGCCAGACCGTCGAAGCCGTTCGCGTGGTCGGCGAAGGGCTGATCGTGATAGCCGTGCATGTTCTCGACCAGCACCCACGACGGCCATCCCGAGCTGAACGCGCACTTCACCCCGGCCCCGTGCAGTTTCTTCGCCATCGACTCGACCTCGTCCCACGTCGTCGGCGCCTTGTCGGGAAGGCCCGCCTTCTTAAAGAGGTCCTTGTTGTAGAAGAGGATCGGCGTCGACGAGTTGAACGCCATCGAGTAGAGGTTGCCGCCGGTCGAGTAGTAGCTCTTCACCGGCCCGATCAGATCGTTCCAGTCCATCGCGACCCCGTGGTCCTTCATGAGCTGGTAGACGGGGTACACGGCGCCGGACGACAGCATCGTCTGCGTGCCAACCTCGTAGACCTGGACGATATGCGGGGGCTGCTTGGCTCGATAGGCGGCGACCGCCGCGGTGAGGGTCTCCGGGTAGGAGCCCTTGTGGACGGCCTTCACGACGTAGTCGCTCTGCGAGGCGTTGAACTTCGCCGCCATCTCGCCGACCCGCTCACCGAGTACCGATGTCATCGCGTGCCAGAACTGGATCTCGGTCGCGGCGCGCGACGTCGCCGGCAACGCGGCGAGGAGCACGACTGCGACGAGAACGCTCACGGTCGAGCGCTTCATGAGGGCCTCCATGGCGGAATTCGTCCGAGGGATCATCCGTGCCCGGTGCGCCGCACTATAGCACACGCGTACGACGGCTCGGTGACGGCGCGGCGACAAATTGGAAGCGCGCCTCGGCCGGCGGGGCCCCAGCCCCGCGACGGCCTGCGGCGCGCACGACGGGGACTACGTCCGGAAGCGGTGCGAGCGCGCGACGTGCGCGTGATAGGCCTCGAGCTCGGCGTCGAGCCGGCGCGGCGTCCAACCGGAGAGCTGCGCCATGCGTTGCCCGATCGACTCGGCGCAGTCCTGCCCCTGGCAGCGGCTGGTCCCGATGCCCGTTCGTCGGAGCAGCACGTCCTGCAGCGAGACGGCCATCTCGTCCTGTACGGCGTGGTGCAGCTCGGCGACGACGTCGGGGTTGGAGGGGCACAGCCGCTCGGTCCCGCCCGCCACCTTGCCGGCGAGATCGAGCACCCGCGTCCAGCCGCGGCCGTACGCCGATACCAGGGTCTCGAGCGTGTCGCGGCCGAGCCCGGTGGCCGCCGCCTCGCCCGAGACGTCGAGCCACGCGTGCGCCTCCCTCCGTGGCGCCTCGTCGTCGGTGCCGTCGAGGGCGATCCGCTCGCTCCGGCTCTCGCCGCGACGGCCGAGCGTGCCCATGACCTGGTCACCCAGGTCCTCGGCCAGGCTCCGGAAGCACGTGAGCTTGGTGCCGGTGATCGACAGGAAGCGCCCGCGCTCCTCGGCGACGACCTTGTGCGCGCGCGACACGTCGGACTCGCGCTTGCCCTGCTCGTACGAAAGCGGACGTACGCCGGCGTACGTGTACACGACCTCGTCCAGCGCGACGCGCGAGTCGGGCAGGACCTTGCGCACCTCGCCCAGGAGATACGCGACCTCGTCGCCGGTCGCGTGCAGGCGATCGAGATCGCCGTTGAAATCGGTGTCGGTCGCGCCGATCAGCGAGAACTCACGCCACGGGATGACGAAGATCATCCGGTCGTCGCGAGTCGAGTGATAGATGGCGCGGTCGGTGAGCCGCGGCAGCAGGCAGTGGATGCCCTTTGTCCGTCTGAGAATCTGCGGGCCGCGCTCGGACACGCCGGCGGCCGCGCGGAGCTCGTCCACCCAGGGGCCGGTCGCGTTGACGACGATTCGCGCGCCCAGGGTGGCGACGCGCCCGGTCAGGAGATCGCGCACGCGCACGCCGGTGATCACGCCTCGCCGATCGCGCGTGACCTCGGCGACCTGCGCGTAGTTGAACGCCCGCGCCCCCAGCCGGCAGGCCGACAGGATGTTCTCGAGGCAGAGTCGCTCGGGGAAGATCAGCAGATCGTCGAAGTAGTAGCCGGCCCCGCGGAGATCGCCCGCCCGCAGCGCCGGCTCAAGGGAGAGCGCGTCGACCGCGGGAAGCACCCGATAGCGCTCGCGCTTGCGTCCGGGCGTGAGCCAGTCGTAGAGCTTCAGGCCGATGCGAACCTTGATCAGGCTCCGCGAGGAATCGCGGTAGATCGGCACCAGGAACGGCAGTGGCCGCACCAGATGCGGGGCCAGGTGCCGGAGCGTCTCGCGCTCGCGGAGCGATTCGCGCACCAGCCCGAAGTCGAACAGCTCCAGGTAGCGCAGGCCGCCGTGGATCAGCTTCGAAGACTGGGAGGTCGTCGCCGAGGCGAAGTCGCCCTTCTCGACCAGCGCGACCGACACCCCGCGCAGCGCCAGCTCGCGCGCGACGCCGGCGCCGGCTATCCCGCCGCCGACGATGACGACGTCGTACTCGGCGTCCTCCAGCGGCCACGGACGCCCGTGCATCGGTCAGACGCTCCCGCGCCGAGTCGCGATCTTGGTCATTCGTTCATTCCCTCGGGCGCCGGCGAGCGGCACCAGCCATCACCGTACTGCCCGGCCACGACGGCCGTCAACTTAAGTGGTGCGCGCTGCAGGCCCGTCGCGGGGCTGGGGCCCCCGCCGGCCGAGGCGCGCCTATTAAACGGATCGCGCGCTGCAGGCCGTCGCGGGGCTGGGGCCCCCGCCCGGTGAGGCGCAATTATGGATAGACGAGGTCCCGGATCGACGGGACGACGAGGTCGGGCGCCGTGTCGGCGATGCGCGCGTCGCCGGCGGGGGTGATACCCGTCAGCACCAGCACCGTCGCCAGCCCGAGTCGCTTTCCCATGAGGATGTCCGTCTCGAGACGGTCGCCGACGATCACGCACTCGCGCGCCTCGATCCCCAGACGCTCGAGGGCGACCTGGAGGATGATCGACGAGGGCTTGCCGACGACGACCTCGACCGTGCGTCCCGTCACCGCCTCCACCGCGGCCGTCATCCCCGCGCAGTCGGGGATCTCCCCGTCCTCGGTCGGACACGTGCGGTCCGGATTCGTCGCGATCAGCCGGGCGCCCTGTCGGACCGCCTGGAGCGCGGTGTTCAGCTTCGCGTAGTCGAAGGTGCGATCGAACGCGATCACCACCCAGCGGACCCGCTGATCGCCGCGCACCTCGAGCCCGTGGGCGCGGAGCTCGGCGATCAGCGGCGGCTCGCCGATGACGAAGACCGGAGCGCCCGGGTCGAGCCCCGCCAGGTGGCGGGCCAGCACGAGCGACGAGTTGATGACGTCGTCCTCCCGTGTCGGGATGCCCAGGCGCGTGAGCTTCTGCGCGTAGTCGGCCCGGGTCTGGAGCGGCTTGTTGGAGAGAAACGCGACGCGCCGCCCCGCTCCCCGGAGGGCCGCGATCGCGTCGTCGGCGCCGGGGATCAGCGACTCGCCGCGATAGACCGTGCCGTCGAGGTCGAAGAGCCAGCCGCGATGCGGCAGGACGAAGCCGGCGGGCACCGGGCTCAGCTCGCCGCGCCCATCCGGCTAGCGGAGCAACGGCGCGACGGCGGCCTGGGCGAGATCGACGAAGGGCGCCGGCATGACGCCGAGCAGCACGATCGCGAGCAGCGCGATCGCCAGCGCGAGGCCGCCGGCGAACGACGAGGCGTACGTGGTGGCGGCGCCCTCGGGCTCGCGCATGTACATGTAGACGATGATCCTCAGATAGTAGTAGGCGGCCGCCGCGGAGTTCAGCACGCCGATGACCGCGAGCCAGAAATAGCCCGCGCGCACGGCGGCGCCGAACACGTAGAACTTGCCGACGAACCCGGCCAGCGGCGGAATGCCGACCAGCGAGAGCAGAAACAGGCCGAGCGCCGCGGCCAGGACCGGGTGCTGCCGCGCGAGCCCGGCGTAGTCGGCGACCTCGACCGCCTCGCCGCGCGCGCGCTCGCACAGCGTGATCACTCCGAAGGCGCCGGCCGTGGTGAAGGTATAGGTCAGAAGATAGAAGAGGACCGAGCTGGCCCCGCCCACCCCGCCGGCGACCAGGCCGACCAGCATGTAGCCGACGTGGGCGATCGACGAGTAGGCGAGCATCCGCTTCAGGTTCGACTGCGCGAGCGCGACGACGTTCCCGACCGTCATCGTGACCGCCGCGATCACCCAGAGCAGCGCCGCCCAGTCGGGCGGCACCCCGCGCAGGGTCACCGTGAGCACGCGGATCAGGGCCGCGAAGGCGCCGGCCTTGGACCCGGTCGCGATCAGCGCCGTCACGCTCGTCGGCGCGCCCTGATACACGTCGGGCACCCACATGTGAAACGGCACCGAGGAGATCTTGAAGCCGAACCCGACCATCAGGAGCCCGAGGCCGGCGACGAACAGCGGGTCACGTGGTCTGGAAGCGATCGCCGCCGCGATCCGGTCCAGGTTCGTCGTGCCGGCGGCGCCGTAGATGAGCGCGATGCCGTAGAGCAGGAACGACGAGGCGAACGCGCCGAGGAGGAAATATTTCATCGCCGCCTCGCCCGAGGCGAGCTCCCGCTTGAACACGCCCGCCAGGACGTAGAGCGAGAGCGACATCAGCTCGAGGGCCAGGAACACGACGATCAGGTCGCCGGCGGCGGCCAGCAGCATCATGCCGGCCGTCGAGAAGAGCACCAGCGCCCAGTACTCGCCCGACTCGGCGCCGGTGCGGCGCAGGTAGTCCATCGAGAGCAACACGATGAGGGCGCCGGCGTAGCAGATGACCACGTTGAAGAACAGCGCGAAGTTGTCGAGCACGACCATGTCGCGGAACGCGCGCCCCGGCGCGCTCCACCGCGTGAGCGTCGCCAGGAGCGCCCCGACCATGCCGGCGAGCGCGACCATCGCCGGCAGCTCGCGCGGCAACGAGCGCGGAACGATGTCGAGCACCAGCACGATTGCGGCGGCGGTCAGCACGACCAGGGTCGGCATCAGCGGACCGAGGAGGACGGGCGGGAAGACGATGGCGTCCATGGCTAGCGGTTCGCGCTGGTCTTGCTCTGGACCTGAGCGATCAGCGCCTCGATGGTCGTCTCGGTCTTCCCGGTGAACGCCGCCGGATAGACGCCGATCCACACGATCAGCGTCAGGACCGGGACCAGCACCGCCCATTCACGGGTCGTGAGGTCCGTGAGACGCCGATTCGCGTCCAGCGTGACCTCGCCGAACACGACGCGCTGGTACATCCAGAGCATGTACACCGCCGCGAAGACGATCCCGGTCGTCGCCAGCGCGGCCATCCACGGGTTCTTCTGGAAGGCGCCCACCAGGATCAGGAACTCGCCGACGAACCCGTTCAGTCCGGGTAGCCCGAGGGAGGACAGCGCCACCACCAGGAAGAGCGCCGAGAAGGCCGGCACGACCTGCCAGAGGCCGCCGAAGTCGGCGATGAGTCGCGAGTGGCGACGCTCGTAGATCATCCCGACCATCAGGAAGAGCGCGCCTGTGGAGAGCCCGTGGTTCACCATCTGGATGAGGCCGCCCACGAGCCCTTGCTGGTTGAGCGTGAAGATCCCGAGCATCACGAACCCGAGATGGCTGACGCTCGAGTAGGCCACGAGCTTCTTCATGTCGCGCTGCACCGTCGACACCCACGCGCCGTAGATCACGCCGATCACCGCGAGCGTGAAGACCAGGGGGCCGAAGGCCAGGCTCGCGTCGGGGAAGAGCGGTAGGCAGAAGCGCAGGAACCCGTAGGTCCCCATCTTGAGGAGCACGCCGGCCAGGATGACGCTGCCCGCCGTCGGCGCCTCGACGTGGGCGTCGGGCAACCAGGTGTGGAACGGGAACAGCGGTACCTTGATCGCGAAGGCCAGCGCGAAGGCCAGGAACATGAGGTTCTGGGCGCGGCCCGGTGCCATCACGTACTGCGCCAGCACCGGCAGGTCGAACGTGTAGCGTCCCGTCGCGGCGCCGTACTGATAGTAGAGGGCGAGGATCGCGACCAGCATGAGGAGGGAGCCGACCATCGTGTACAGGACGAACTTCACCGCGGCGTAGATCCGGTTCGGTCCGCCCCACACCCCGATGACGAAATACATCGGGATCAGCATCGCCTCCCAGAAGACGTAGAACAGGAACAGGTCGAGGCTGACGAAGACGCCGAGCATCCCCGTCTCGAGGATCAGCATCGTCGCCACGAACTCCTTGACCCGGTCCTCGATGGCGCCCCAGGCCGACGCGAGCGCCAGCGGCATCAAAAACGTCGTCAGCAGCACGAGCAGGAGGCTGATGCCGTCGACGCCCACGTGGTAGCTCACGCCGAGCGTCGGCATCCAGCGCCAGTGCTCCTCGAACTGATAGCCGACGATCTCGGCGTCGAACCCGAAGTAGAGCGGCAGCGAGAGCAGGAACGTGACGACGGCCACGATGAGCGAGACGGGGCGCAGCACGCCGTCGGCGCGCCGCGGCACCAGCAGGAGCGCGAGCCCGGCGGCGCCCGGGAGAAACGTGACCACCGAGACCAGCGGGATCACGGATCGCGTCGGGTCATCGACTCAGCAGGAACGCGACGATGGCGACGGCGCCGGCCAGCATCGTGAGCGCGTAGTTGACGGTGTAGCCGGTCTGAATCCGTCGCAGGCCCGCCGCGCACGCCACGACGGTGCGGCCCACCGCGTTGACGAGCCCGTCGATCAGCGAGAGGTCGAAGACGCCGGCCAGGAACCGGAAGAGCGCGAGGAGCGGGCGCACGATCGCGCGATCATACAGCGCGTCGACGTAGTAGGCGTTGAGCAGGAGCGCGTGGATCGGGTTACGGGGCCGCCCGATCTCCCCGGCGCGCACGCCCGTGGCCATGTACATGGACCACGCGACCACGACGCCCGCGACGAACACCGTGACCGCCGAGAGCAGCAGCAACAGCGCGACGACGCCGCTGTAGCCGCTCTCGTGCACGGGGAACACGGGCGCCAGGAAGCGCTCGAACCGCGTGCCGTGCTCGGAGGGGATTCCGAACGCGATGCCGGTGATCACGGTCAGCAGCGTCAGGATCCAGAGCGGCAGGGTCATCACTCCGGGCGACTCGTGGACGTGGTGGGCGGCTTCCTTCGTCATGCGCGGGCCGCTGTAGAAGGCCAGGAACAGCATCCGGGAGGTATAGAACGACGTCAGAAACGCGCCCAGCAACAGGAGCGCCCACATCCCCTTGTGACCGCTTCCGTAGGCGGCCGCCAGGATCTCGTCCTTCGAGAAGAACCCGGAGAGCCCCGGGAGCCCCGCGAGGCCGAGCCCCCCGATCGTCGTCGTGATCGTGGTCGCCACCATCCGCGAGGACAGCCCGCCCATCTTCCGAAGATCTTGCTCGCCGCCGAGGCCGTGGATGACGCTGCCGGCGCCGAGGAAGAGGAGCGCCTTGAAGAAGGCGTGCGTGACCAGATGGAAGATGCCGGCGGCGTACGCGCCCACGCCGACCGCCGCGAACATGTAGCCGAGCTGGCTCACGGTGGAATAGGCGAGCACGCGCTTGATGTCCGTCTGCACGAGGCCGATCGTGCCGGTCGCGGTGCTCGGCTCGACCCCACTGATCGCCGCGAAGGCCGCGTCGTAGTCGAGCGTGCCGACCGCGCTCCACAGCCACATGATGCCGAGACCGAAGCCGAAGTCGCCGACACGGTTGACGATGAACGCCTTCTTGCCCGCCTGCGACGCCGCCGGCCGCGTGTACCAGAAGCCGATCAGGAGGTACGAGCAGAGGCCCACCGCTTCCCAGAACACGTAGAGCAGGAGGAAGTTGCCGGCGAGCACGAGCATCGTCATCGAGAACACGAAGAGATTCAGGTACGCGAAGTAGCGCGGATATCCCGGGTCGTCATGCATGTAGCCGACGGAGTAGAGATGGATCAAGGCACCCACGCCCGTGACGACCAGCAGCATGATGCCGGTGAGCGGGTCGACGTACGCGGCCACCGACGTCTCGAAGTCTCCGGCGCTGACCCAGGGGAAGAGCGTCGCGGTGAACGTCTCGCCGGACGCGACGCGCGAGAACAGCACGCACGAGGCGACGAACGATCCAGCCAGGGCCGGCAGCGCGATCCAGTGCGCGTATCGGCCGATCACCCGGCCGAAGATCATGTTGAGCAGCGCGCCGACGAGTGGGAAGAGGGGGATCAGCCAGACCGAGGTCGACACCGGGTCATGCTAACGACCGGCCACCGGGAGTGTCAAGGACAGTGGTCGCGGCGTCAGCCGCGCGGCGCGTACATCATCACCGAGACGCCCGCGAGACACAGCAGGCCGCCCGCCACGTCGAACCGATCGGGGAGCTCGCGGACGACGATGGCGCCCCACAGCAGCGAGAGCACGACGAACACGCCGCCGTACGCCGCGTAGACGCGGCCGAACGGGGCCGGCTGGAGCGTCGGCACGATCCCGTAGACGAACAGGATGGCTCCGCCGAGGACGGCCAGGAGCGCGCCGCGCCCCTCACGAAGCCAGAGCCACACGAGATAGCCGCCGCCGATCTCGCACAGTCCCGCCAGCACGAACAGCGCGAGCGACGTGAGGACGAGGAGAGGGCTCATGACGCGATCACCTCCGAGGTTCGTGACGGGTCGGCATGGTATCATCCGTTGTGCCCAAGCGGTCTCGTGCGAAGGCCTGGGTGCTCCTCGTCCTGATCCTGCTCGTGGCCGTCGTCGGCTCCGTGGCATATCTGGTATGGCGGCAGACGGTCCCCGGTGTGCAGTCCCTGACGACTCCACCGCGCTTCGTCGGGCAGAAGACGTCGTTCACCGTGGTCGTCGAGGCGCGACGCGGCAACGTGGCGCGGGTCGAGGTCCGCATCGAGCAATCCGGCAAGTCGACACCGGTGGCCACGAAAGACAGCGGCCTCGGCCGCCGGGTGGAGATTCCCGTCGTGGTGGACAGCGCGGCGCTCGGGCTCCGCGAGGGCAGCGCGACCATCGAGGTGTGGGCGCGCGACACCTTCTGGCGTCCGATCCGGCGCGACGACCGCGCGATCGCCGGCTATCCCGTCACCGTCGACCTCACGCCGCCGAAGGTCGAGCTGCTCGCTTCCACGCGCTACCTCTCGCCGGGCGGGAGCGGGCTCGTCGTGTTCAGGGTCTCCGGCGCGGCGCGGACCGACGTCCTGGCCGGCGCGACGCCGTTCCCGTCGTTCGCCTTCGGCCCGGCCGACAAAGGCGCCCGCATCGCGCTGATCGCGCTGCCGTGGGACTACGACCCGGCCACGCCGATCCAGATCCGCGCCAGCGACGAGGCGGGCAACACCGCCTCGCGCGGGATCCCGGCCGAGATTCGCCCGCGCAAGTTCCCGAAGGACACGATCGACATCAAGGACGCGTTCCTCCAGGCCAAGGTGCCCGAGCTCCTGCCGCAGCGGCCCGCCACCGAGTCGCTGGTCGACGGATTCCTCGTGATCAACCGCGATCTGCGCAAGCAAGCCGAGGAGACCAAGCGGAAGATCGGCGCCACCACCGCCGACAAGCCGCTCTGGCACGGGCCGTTCACGCAGGCGCGCAACACGAAGGTGTTCGCCAACTTCGCCGAGACGCGCACCTACATGCACGGCGGCCGCGAGATCGACCGCCAGATCCACTTCGGATACGACCTCGCGTCGACGCGTCAGTCGCCGGTGCCCGCCTCCAACAAGGGCGTGGTCGTCTTCGCCGAGCCGCTCACGATTTACGGCAACACCGTGGTCATCGACCACGGCCTCGGCCTGCAGACGCTCTACGCCCACCTCTCGAGCACCACCGTGAAGGTGGGCGACGCCGTCGAGAAGGGCCAGGAAATCGCCCGGACCGGCTCGACCGGCCTGGCGATCGGCGATCACCTCCACTACGAGGTGCTGGTCAACGGCACCTCGGTCACGCCGCTCGAGTGGTGGGACGCGAAGTGGATCCGCGATCACGTCGGCAAGCCGCTCAAGGAAGCGGGGCTGCCCGAGATCGCCGGCGCCGAGGCGCGCGACGAGCCCGACGACGCGGCGCGTTCGGCGACGCCCCGCTCCGCTCGCCGCCGCCGCTAGCCAGGTCGCAGGCCTGGCGGTGTTTCAGTGGAAGAACTCGTGGGGCTGGCATAGGCTGAAGCGCGTGGACCAGTGCTGCGAGGCTCGAGAGATCCCGCGCGAGCAGCGGTGGGTGCTCCACGTCGTCCTGTGGATCAACGCCGCCATGTTCCTCACGGAGTCCGCGGCGGGCATCCTGGCTCACTCGACCGCGCTGTTCGCCGACTCCATCGACATGCTGGGCGACGCCATCGTGTACGGATTCAGCCTCTACGTCATCGGCCGGGGCCTCGTCTGGCAGGCCCGCGCGGCACTGCTCAAGGGGATCATCATGGCGGCGTTCGGCGTCGGCGTGCTGGTCCAGGTGGCGCTGAAGATCGCGCAGGGCCTCACGCCGACCGTCGAGGTGATGGGCGCCGTCGGCACGCTGGCATTCGTCGCGAACCTCGCGTGCCTGGCGCTTCTCTGGCGGCGGCGCGGCGACGACATCAATATGCGATCGGCCTGGATCTGCTCGCGGAACGACGTGATCGGCAACGCGGCCGTGCTCGTCGCTGCCGGCGCGGTGGCGGTGACCGGCTCGCCGTGGCCGGACATCGTCATCGGCCTGCTCGTGGCCACGGTGTTCGGTCGCTCGGCCGTGCAGGTCCTCCGCGACGCCTCGCGCGCGGTGACGGCCTCGGGCTGAGCGCGCGTCAGAAACTGCCGAACTTCTGATAGGCCGCCAGCGGCGTCATCCCGCGCCGCACCGCTGAGCGAACCCGGCTCTCCGTCCCCACGAGCCTCTCGCAGCGCCGGAGCACCTCGTGGGCGGCCCGCCGTGGGATGATCACCACGCCGTCGAGGTCGCCCACGACGACGTCACCGAGGCTCACCCGCACGCTGCCGATCGTCACCGGCTGGCCCCAGTCTGAGACCCGCCACCGCGGCACCGAATCTTGCGGCGTCCGGTAGCGCACGAACGTTGGAAACGCCATGCGCATGATCGCGGCGGCGTCGCGGGTCGCGCCGTCGATCACGGCGCCCCGCACCTTGCGGGCGCGGAACCACGCCGCGCTGAGCTCGCCGAAGTGCGCCGCGACGTTGTCGTGCGCGGCGAGCACCAGCACGGACTCCGCCGGCACCGCGCCCAGCATCCCCAGAAAGCGCCGCAGCGTCTGATCGCGCTCGCGCGGTGATCCGCTGTGCGCCCGGCCCCGCACGGTGAACGCGTAGCCGGCCGTCCGCATCCCCGCGGACAGCGGCTGGATCGTCGCCGGCAGGGTCTGGCGGCGAAGCCCCATCTCGTCCATGACGTCGGTGATCGCCGCCGTGTAGATACGCGCGAAGCGGCGCGGCAGATTGTCGCTCGGGCTCATCGAGGGTCTCCTTGGTTGAGAGGCGCGCCCCGGACGGCGGATCGTCAGAGCCGTGAGCGCTCGAGGATGCCGGTCACGAGCGCGCGGGGCGGCACGAAGTCGCCGAGGACGCCGAGCAGGAGGTCGAGCAGGCGCGGGCGGCGCGCGAGAAATCTCGCGGCCAGGTTGGCGAGACGACGGTGGCTGACGACGATCTGGAGCGCGTGCGTGACGCGCTCCTTGTCGCGCGTCGCCAGGCGCCGCGCGCGCTCGTAGCCGGCCAGGGCGCGCGCCGACACGTCGCCGCGGCCGAGCGCCTGCACGGCAGTTTCGGTGGCCATCTCGGCGCTCCGGAGACCGTTGAAGATCCCCTCACCCGAGAAGGGATCGAAGAAGCCGGTGGCGTCACCCACCATGAGCACGCCGCCGGTCCGCGGAGGGTCGACACGATACGCGAGGGGACCCATCGCCCGGACCGGCGCGACGCGCCGGCCGCCGGCGATTCGCCGCGCGAGGTGCGGCACATGCTTCACGCGCGCATCGAAGAAGGTATCGAGGCGTCCGCTCCACGGCGCCGCGTGGGCCAAGGGGACCACGAGGCTGAGGTTCGCACGACCGGGCGCGACGGGATTGAGGATCGCGTAGTCAGGCGGATCGACGAAGATCTCGCCGACGCGCCCGAGCCCGCTCACGTCCTCGACGTAGGTGACCATCGCCATCCGCTGCAGGCGATGCGCCCGACGCAGCCCGAGCCGCTGGACGACGACGGACGCGCGGCCGTCGGCCGCGATCGTGAGCGGGGCGCGGAGAACCTGGCGACGCGAGTCCCCGTCGATCGCCTCGACGCCGAGCACCCGATCGCCCGAGACGACGAGATCCGTGACGCGTGTCTGCTCGCGGAAGTCGACCGGCAACGAGCGGACGCGGTCCACGAGGATCGCGTCGAGCGCCTCGCGCGTGATGGCCATCGCGTGCTCGCGATAGGGGCGCCACGCGCCGATCGAGCGGTACGTCCCGACGAGCGTCGTGCCGTTGGGCGCGGTGATCCGCATGCCTTTCAACGTGCTCGCGACGGCGTCGACGGCCTTGAGCGCGCCGAGCCGGTCCAGCAACCGCGGGGCCTCGGGGCTCAGATACTCGCCGCAGATCTTGGGCCGCGGAAACCGCGCGCGATCGAGGAGGCGCACCGAGAGCCCGCGCTCGGCCAGGAGAATGGCCGTCGCCGCGCCCGCGGGGCCCGCGCCGACGATGATGACGTCGCTCGTCACGACATCACCGCCAGCAGGCGTCCCAACACCGGATACTCGCGGATCGTGAGCCGCCGCGCGCCCGCCTTGGCCGCGAGTGCCTGCAGCTCCTGCCGCGAGTACGAGCGGCGCACCGAGAGCGGCCCGTCGTGGCGCGAGATCGGATGGCATCCCAGCAGACGCGTGGCGAGCCAGACCAGGCCGAGCGAGAGACGACGGCGAAGCAGGTCGTTCACGACCACGGCGATCCGCGCCGCCGCCGCCATCTCACGAAGACCCTCGGCGGCCTGAGCCGGCTCGAGGTGATGCAGCGTGAGGGCGCTGGTGACGATGTCGACCGCCCGCTCGCGGCAGGGCAACGCGGCCGCGTCACCTCGGACCAGCAGGACCTCCGGATACGCTGCGGCGACCGCGCGCGCGAGCTCGAGGGTCGTCGGGTCACGCTCCACCACCACCACGCGGACGTCACGACCGTTGCGGCGCGCCCACTCGACGACGCGCACCGCGAAGGCGGCGGTGCCGCCTCCGACGTCGATGACGCGGAGCGGGCGATCGCGCGGCACGTCGGCCGCCAGGCGGCGGATCGCGGAGAGCGAGAGCGCGTAGCCGCCGAACCAGCTGTTGAGGCGGTCGATATCCGCCAGCGACGCCGCGAGCTCCGCCGCCGCGACCGATCCGTCGAGCACTTCCCGCGCGCCCTCGGCCCGTTTCACGCGGCTACCATCGTAGAAGCGCGCCTTCGGCGGCGAAGCCGGGACCCAGGCCGATCATCAGACCCCAATCGCCGGGAACCGGAGACTCCGCTCGCAGTGTTTCATCCAGTACGAAGAGGATCGTGGCCGATGACATGTTGCCGAAGCGGCGCAGCACGGAGCGGGAGTGGCCGACCTGTTCCTCGCTCAGCTCGAGCAAGGTGCGGGCGCGATCGATCACGCGTCGGCCCGCGGAATGGAGGACCCAGTATCCGATGTCCTCGCGCTTGAGCCCCTGCGTCGACATCAGGATCGCCGCCATCTCGCCCATCATGACCGCGCCGATGCGGCGCACGTCCTTGGAGAGGATCACGCGCGGCCGCCCGCCCGGATACTCGAACCCCATCGCGTCGAGATGCTCGGACCGGAAGAGCGTGCGCTGAGCGACGATCGACGGCCCCGGCCCATCGGTCGTGATGGCGAGGGCGCCGGCGCCGTCGGCGAAGATCGCATGCGCCACCGCGCTCTCGAGCCGGTCGTCCAGGAAGTACGCGGCCGAGCAGATCTCGACCGCGATCACGAGCGCCCGCCGTCCCGGCAACGCGGTGACGTAGTTCGACGCCTGCTGGAGCGCGACCATCGCGGAGGCGCACCCGGTGTCGCCGACGTGAACGCGCTGGATGTCGGCGCGGCAGCCGAGCCGGCCGATCAAGCGCGCGTCGAGGCTGGGTGTGAGACGTCCGGTGCACGTCGTCGTCGCGATGAAGTCGACGTCGACCGCGTCCCACCCGGCCCCAGCGAGCGCGCGGCGCGCCGCCGACTCGCCGAGCTCGAGCGCGCCTTCGCGAAAGCGAGCGCTCAGCTGGTCGACCGACTCGTTGGGCCGGAACGTCGCCGGATCGATCCACAGATAGCGCCCCTCGATGTCGCTGCGCCGAAAAAATCCGCTCCGCTCCTCGTCTCGATATCCCGCGAGCGCCAGCAGCTGCGCCTGCGTGAAGCGGTGGGGCGGCGTCGCGGTGGCGACGGCCGCGATCTTCGGGAACGGCATTCCCTCCTCCTGTCGCGGCGTGTGGGAGTAAGATGTGGGCACTCCGAGCATACTGCGAGGGTCCAGCCCATGCCACTGTTCAGCTTCGAGGGCAAGAGCCCGAAGATTCATCCCACCGCATTCGTCGCGCCGACCGCCGTGATCATCGGCGACGTGACGATCGAGGAGCGCGCCTCGGTCTGGTACAACGCGGTGCTCCGCGGCGACTTCAATCCGATCGTCGTCCATCGCGGCGCCAACGTGCAGGACTGTGCGGTCGTCCACGTCACGCCGCGTGGCGGGACCGAGATTGGCGCCGGCTCGACCGTCGGCCACAACTGCACGATCCACGCCGCGTCGCTCGGCGAGGAATGCTTGATCGGCAACGGCGCGACCGTCCTCGACGGCGCCCGCATCGGCGCCCGCGCCATGGTGGCGGCGGGCGCGCTCGTGACGCCCGAGACCGAGATCCCCGAGGGCACCCTCGCGCTCGGGGCGCCGGCGAAGGTGCGCGGTCCGCTCGCCGGCACGCCGGCCGAGCGCTGGGTGCGCGCCAATCCCGAGGGCTATCAGGCGCTCGCCCAGCGGCACAAAGCCTCCGTCCAGCCCTGCTGACGCCATGGCGCCGAAGCGGCTCGCGTTCCTCGTCTTCCCTCGCCTGACGCTTCTCGATCTGATCGGCGCCTACGACGCCCTCCGCCGGATCGCCTCGATGGCGATCGACTCGGGCGTGACCCATCGGATCATCGGTACCGACGCCGAGATCGCCGACGAGGCCGGTCTGACGCTCAAGCCCGACTCGGTCTACGAAGACCTCTCGGGCTTCGATTTCCTCTACGTGTCGGGCGGCCTCGGGACCGTCGCGCTCATGGACAACAAACGGGCCATCGATTACCTGAAGACCTGGGGAGACGAGCGGCCGCTGGCCTCCGTCTGCTCTGGCGCGCTGTTCCTCGGCCGCGCCGGCTACCTCAAGGACAAGCGCGCGGCCACCCATCACCTGACGGCGGACCTGCTCCGTCCGTTCTGCCGCGAGGTGGTCACGAATCGGCGCGTCGTCGACGAAGGGCGCGTCGTGACGGCCAGCGGCGTCTCATCGTCGCTCGATCTCGGCCTCTATCTCGTCGAGAAATACTGGGGCGCCGACGCGCGGGTCCGGATCGCCGCGCAGATGGAGTACCGCGGCTACTCGCCCGCCTGAGCTCGAATCCGGCGCCCGTAGTCCAAGGAGAACGTCGTGACGATCGATCTCGACGCGCTGATGGACCTCCAACAGGCGTATCTGCCTGGGTTGATCGGGATGCGCTACACCGAGGCCTCGAAGGACCGCCTGGTGGCGGAGCTGACGATCCGCGACGACCTGAGGACGGTCGGCGGCGCGCTCCACGGCGGCGCGATCATGGCGCTCGCCGACACCGTCGGCGCGACCGCGACGTTCCTCAACCTGCCGCCGGGCGCCTCGACCACGACGCTCGAGTCCAAGACCAACTTCTTCGCCGCCGGGCGCGACGGCGTGGTACGCGCCGAAGCCATCCCGCTCCACCGCGGCCGAACCACCATGGTGTGGCAGACGCGCGTGACGGACTCGTCGGGCCGACTGCTGGCGCAGACGATCCAGACCCAGATGGTGCTCGCGGCCCGCTGACCGCGAGCGCCGCGCATCGGTTGACAGTCGCGCCCGTCCCCTGGTAGCGTCCCCGCGTCGGGCTCGGTTCCGGCGACCTGCACGACTTCGCGAAGCGAGCTCGACGTCCCGTCCGTCCCTGTTCGGTTCAGTCCCGGCAAACGCCCATAGTCTCGGGAGGTGCCCGATGGCGACAGGGATTCGGCGTCACCAAACCTTCGTGACCGTCGTCGCCCTCGCCGCCGTGGTCGGCGGTCTGGCCGTCCTCGCCGCCGCGCAGTCGCCGGACACCCCGCGTCGCGGCGGAATACTGCTGGCGGCCATCGGCGCCGATGCGCCGAGCCTCGACCCCCACCAGGAGCAGACCTTCGCCACCATTCAGCCGGTCGCGCCGCTCTACAGCACCTTGCTCCAGATCGACCCCTACAGCTACCCGAACGTCGTCGGCGACGTGGCGAGCGAATGGAAGATCTCGCCGGACGGGCTCACCTACACGTTCAAGATCCGTCAGGACATCCGGTTCCACGACGGCTCGCCGTTGACGGCCGCCGACGTCAAGGCCAGCTACGACAAGATCCTCAATCCTCCCGAAGGGGTCCGCAGCATCCGGAAGCAGCACTACTCGGCGGTGGCGAGCGTAGAGGCCCCGGATGCGGCCACCGTCGTGTTCAGGCTGAAGTTCCCGTCGGCGTCGCTCCTGGCGAACCTCGCCTCGCCGTCGAACGTCATCTTCCCGAAGAAGTACCTCGACAAGGATCCGAACTACTTCAAGACCAACGTCATGGGCTCAGGCCCCTTCCGATTCAAGAGCTACACGCGCGGATCGACGTTCGAGGGCGAGCGGAACCCCGACTATTTCATCAAGGACCGACCCTACCTCAACGGCTACAAATTCTTCATCAGCACGGAGACGTCGGTGCGCGCGGCCGCGATCCGGTCCGGCCGCGCCCACATCGAGTTCCGCGACCTGCCCCAGGCGGAGGTGGACGCGATCCGCAAGCAGCTCGGCGACAAGATCGTCATCCAGCAGACGCCCTTCGTCATCCACTTCGACATCACGATCAACAACACGGTGAAACCGTTCACCGACGCGCGAGTGCGCAAGGCCCTCACCCTGGCCATCGATCGCTACACGGCCGGCAAGGTGCTCCACGGGTTGACGGGTCTGCGGGACGTCGGAGCGCTCACGCGTCCGGGCACGGAGTGGGCGATGGCGCAGTCCGATCTCGAGAGGTTCCCGGGCTTCGCGCGTGACGCCGAGAAGAACCGGGCCGAGGCCAGGCGGCTCCTCGCCGAAGCGGGCTACCCGAACGGGTTCAAGGTGGTGCTGAAAAACCGCAACGTCAAGCTCCCCTACCAGGATTTCGCCGTGTACGTGATCCAGGAATGGCGCAAGATCGGCGTCGAGGCCGAGCATCGCCCGCTCGAGACGGCCGCCTGGTACGCCGAGGGACGAGACCAGGGGAACTTCGAGGTGATCGTGACGCCGATCGGCGCCTTCGTCGACGATCCCGACCAGCTGCTTGCGCCGTACATCACGGGGTCCTCGCAGAACTGGGCGCGCTTCTCCAATCCCGCGATCGACGATCTGTACGCGCGGCAGGCGCGGACGCTCGACCCGGCCGAGCGCCGGAAGCTCGTCATCGAGCTCCAGAAGATCGTGCTCGAGAACGCCTACCACATCCCCGGTCTCTGGTGGTCACGCAACGTCGCGCACTGGGCCAAGGTCAAGAACTGGGTGGCTCCGCCGAGCCACTTCACCAATCAGAAGCTCCAGGATGTGTGGCTTTCGGAGGACTGATATGCGACGTCATCGGGCGATCTTCGTCGTCTTCGGGCTCTCTGTCCTGATCGGCTCCGTGGTCGTGGCGATCCCGAACGCAGTCCAGGCGGAGACGCCGCGCCGCGGCGGTATCCTGCTCGCGGCCATCGCTGCCGACGCGCCGAGCCTTGATCCGCACCAGGAGCAGACCTTCGCCACCATCGAGCTGGTGGCGCCGCTCTACAGCACCTTGATCCAGATCGACCCGCTCAGCTACCCGAAGATCATCGGCGACGCGGCCAGCGAGTGGAAGATCGCGTCCGACGGGCTCACCTACACGTTCAAGCTCCGGCAGGGAATCCGGTTCCACGACGGGTCGACCTTGACGGCGGCCGACGTCAAGGCCACCTATGACAAGATCGTCTTCCCGCCCGCGGGGGTCCGGAGCATCCGGAAAAACGCCTACAGCGCAATCGCGAGCGTCGAGGCGCCGGACCCGACCACCGTGGTGTTCAAGCTCAAGTTCCCGTCCGCCTCGCTGCTCGGGAACCTGGCCTCGCCGTGGAACGTCATTTATCCGAAGAAGTACCTGGACCGGGATCCCAACTACTTCAAGGCGAACGTCGTCGGCTCGGGACCGTTCAAGCTCAAGAGCTACACCCGCGGCTCGACGTTCGAGGGCGAGCGGAACCCCGACTATTTCGTCAAGGACCGACCGTACCTCGACGGCTATAAGTTCTTCATCAGCACGGAAACGTCCGTACGGGCGGCGGCTCTTCGCTCCGGGCGCGCCTGGATCGAGTTCCGCACCATGCCCCTGGCGGAGGTGGAGGCGATCCGGAAACAGCTTGGGGACAAGGTCGTCGTGCAGGACACGGCCGCGACCGGCCAGTTCGGGATCGCGATGAACCAGACCGCGAAACCGTTCACGGACATTCGCGTGCGCAAGGCCCTCACCCTGGGCCTCGACCGGTACACGGCGAGCAGGGTGCTCTACCCGATCGCGAGCCTGAAGGACGTCGGCGGACTGATGCGTCCGGGTACGGAGTTCGCGATATCGGAGTCCGAGCTACAAAAACTGCCGGGGTTCGGACGGGATCCCGAGAAGAACCGGGCCGAGGCCAAGCGCCTGCTGGCCGAGGCAGGCTACCCCAACGGCTTCAAGGCCGTCTTGAAGAACCGCAACGTGCGGGTTCCGTACATCGACTTCGGGGTGTTCGTGGTCCAGGAGTGGCGCAAGATCGGCGTCGAGGCCGAGCACCGGCCGCTCGAGACGGCGGCCTGGTTCGCGGACGGACGGGACACGGGGAGCTTCGAGGTGATCATCAACGGCGTGTTCAACTACATGGACGACCCCGACTTGTTTCTCGAGCGATACACCACCGGGGACACGAACAACTGGGGTCGTTTCTCCGATCCTCGGATCGACGATCTCTTCGCGCGCCAGACGCGGGCCCTCGATCCTGCCGAGCGCAAGCGGCTCGTGAACGAGATCGAGAAGATCGTCCTCGAGAACGCGTATCACATCCCCGGGCTCTGGTGGGCCCGCAGCGTCGTGCACTGGGCCAGGGTGAAGAACTACGTGGCGCCGCCCAATCACTATTCGAACCAGAAGCTCCAGGACGTCTGGCTCGCCGAGGACTGACTCGCGGCCTGACCACCTGACAAGTACCCTTACAAGCGGCACTAGTTGACAGGTGCTGCGCCCCCTTGTACCGTCTCCGCCACTAATCGGTAGCAGAAATCAATCGAGCGTCCCGGACGCTCGGGAGGTCACTGATGGCGGCCGGTTCCAGGCGGTACCATGTCCGGCTTATCGTCCTCGCTCTCGCGGTCCTGGTTGCATCAGCTGTCACTGCAGTCAATGCCGCCGAGACGCCGCGTCGTGGCGGCATCCTTTTGGCCGTTATCGGCGCAGATCCGCCGAGCCTCGATCCGCATCAGGAAAGCACGTTCGCCACGCTCCAGCTCGTGGCGCCGCTCTACAGCACGCTCTTGCAGACGGACCCCTTCGACTATCCGAAGATCATCGGGGATGCGGCCAGCGAGTGGAAGATCTCGCCCGACGGGCTGACCTACACGTTCAAAATCCGCCCGGGCATCAAGTTCCACGACGGCTCGCCGCTGACCGCCGTCGACGTCAAGGCCACCTACGACAAGCTGCTCTCCCCGCCCGCCGGGACGCGCAGCGTCCGGAAGAACAGCTACTCGGCGGTCACGACCGTCGAGGCCCCCGACGCGAGCACCGTCGTGTTCAAGCTCAAGTTCCCGTCGGCGTCGCTGCTCCTGAATCTGGCCTCGCCCTGGAACGTGATCTATCCGAAGAAGTACCTCGACAAGGATCCCAACTACTTCATGAAGAACGTGATGGGCTCCGGCCCATTCAAGTTCAAGAGCTACACACCGGGGGCGAGCTTCGAGGGCGAACGCAACCCCGACTACCTCGTGAAGGACCGGCCGTACCTCAACGGCTACAAGTTCTTCATCAGCACGGAGACGTCGGTGCGGGCGGCGGCGATCCGCTCCGGGCGCGCGTACATCGAGTTCCGTGATCTGCCCAACGCCGAGGTCGAGGCGATCAAGAAGCAGCTCGGCGACAAGGTGGCCATCCAGCACACGCCGATGACCGGCCAGTGGGGGATCGCCATCAACAACAACGTGAAGCCGTTCAACGACGAGCGCGTACGCAAGGCGCTCACGCTCGGACTCGATCGCTACACCGGCGGCAAGGTGCTGTTCAATCTCACCGGGCTCAAGGACGTCGGCGGCCTCCTGCGTCCGAGCACCGAGTTCGCACTGTCGGAGGCAGATCTCCACAAGCTGCCGGGGTTCAGCCCCGACATCGAGAAGAATCGCGCGGAGGCCAAGAAGCTCCTGGCCGAAGCGGGCTATCCCAACGGCTTCAAGCTCATCCTCAAGAACCGCAACGTGAAGCTCCCGTACCAGGACTTCGCCGTGTTCGCGGTGCAGGAATGGCGGAAGATCGGGATTCAGGCCGAGCAGCGGCCGGAGGAGACCGCGGCGTGGTTCGCCGACGGCCGGGACACCGGAAACTTCGAGCTGATCGTCGCGCCGACCGTCGAGGCCAGTGACGACCCCGACATCTTCCTGCGGCGCTACACCACCGGGGATCCGCAGAACTGGGGCCGCTTCAGCGACCCGAGCGTCGACGATCTGTTCTCGCGCCAGGCGCGCTCGCTCGATCCGGCCGAGCGACGCAAGATCATCCTCCAGCTCCAGAAGACGGTGCTCGAGCACGCCTACTACATGCCGGGCCTCTGGTGGTCACGCAACGTCGTGCACTGGACCAAGGTGAAGAACTACGTGGCGCCGCCCAACCACTACGCGAATCAGAAGCTCCAGGACGTCTGGCTGTCCGAAGACTAGTCCAGAGCGGCGGGGCGAGACATGGGCACCTACCTCGCGAAGCGGCTTCTGCTGATCGTTCCGACTCTGCTCGGGGCCGCGGCCCTGGTGTTCGTGATCATGCGGGTCATTCCCGGCGACGTAGCCCTGTTGATCTTCGGCGGTGAAGCGGGCGGCCAGATCGACGCCAAGCAGTTGGCCGACATGCGCCATCGCCTGGGCCTCGACCAGCCGCTGGTCGTCCAGTTCGGGACGTGGCTCTGGGGCGTCCTGCGGTTCGATTTCGGCAACTCGCTCTGGACGGGCCGGCCGGTCATCGAGGAGCTCTTGATCCGGCTGCCGCTGTCACTCGAGCTGGCCATCGCCGCGACGTTCGTCTCGGTCCTCATCGCGATTCCCCTGGGCATGCTGGCGGCGATCCGTCAGGACACCTGGGTGGACTACCTCGTGCGCATCGTGAGCATCGGCGGGCTCGCGATCCCCTCGTTCTGGGTCGGGATCCTTTGCATTCTGATGCTTGTGATCTTCTTCGGCTGGGGGCCGCCGCTCGAGTTCACGCCGCCGTGGATCGACCCCTGGGCGAACTTCCAGATGATGGTCTGGCCGGTGGTCACGGTGGGCTATCGCTACGCCGCCGTCACCACGCGGATGACGCGCTCGACCCTGCTCGAGGTGCTGCGCGAGGACTACATCCGCACGGCCTGGGCGAAGGGGCTGCACGAGCGCGCGGTCGTCATCCGCCACGCGCTCAAGAACTCGATGCTCCCGGTGATCACGCTCGTCGGGACGGAGTTCGCATTCCTGATCGGTGGGCTCGTCGTCACCGAGACCGTGTTCACCCTGAACGGCGTCGGGCGGTTCGTGGTCGACGCGGTCGCCCACCGCGACTATCCGGTGGTGCAGGCGCTGATCTTCCTCATCGCGTTCGGCTTCGTCGTCATCAACCTGCTCGTCGACCTGACCTACGCGTGGTTCGATCCACGCATCCGCTACCGGTGACGGCGATGGCGACCAACGTCGAGCTGGCCCATGCGAGCGCGTCGGCGACCCTGGCGCCGAAGCTCACCTTCGCCGGAGTGGTGGCGCGGTTCGTCCGCACGAAACCGATCGGCGCCGCCGGGGCGGTGATCATCCTGGGCATGCTGTTCCTGGCGGTGTTCGCGCGGATCCTGGCGCCGTACGATCCGTACGTCGGCGACTACGGGGCGCAGTTCCAGCGGCCGAGTGCGGAGCACTGGTTCGGGACCGACGAGTTCGGCCGCGACGTCCTGAGCCGGATCATGTACGGTGCGCGCATCGCGCTGTTCGTGGGATTCTTCGCGTCGTTCATCGGCTGCACGATCGGGGCCTTGCTCGGCGTCGTGAGCGCGTACTGGGGCGGTCGGGTCGATCTCCTGCTCGAGCGGCTGATGGATATCCTGCTGGCGTTCCCGCAGCTGATCCTGGCCCTGGCCATCGCGTCGATCCTGGGCCCGGCGGTCCAGAACGTGGTGATCGCGATCTCGATCCCGGTCATCCCGCGCGTCGCGCGCGTCGTCCGGTCCGCCGCGCTGTCGGTGAAGGAGAACCCCTACGTCGAGGCGGTGCAGGCGCTCGGCGCGACCCGGCGTCGCGTGATCCTGCAGCACATCATCCCCAACGTCGCCGCCCCATACATCATCATGCTCACCGCGCAGCTCGGCGCCGCGATCCTGGCCGAGGCCGCGCTGTCCTACCTGGGGCTCGGGGCGGCGGAGCCGACGCCGTCGTGGGGGCTCATGCTCTCGGGCTCCGCCCCGTCGTACGCCGAGAAGGCGCCGTGGATCGCGCTGTTCCCGGGGATCGCGATCAGCCTCGGCGTCTTCGGCTTCAACCTCTTCGGCGACTCGCTCCGCGACGCGCTCGACCCGAAGCTCCGGAAGGGCTGAGGCCGATCAGCGGCCCTCGAACCGCGGGGGCCGCTTCTCCTTGAACGCCGCCACGCCCTCTTTGTGGTCTGCCGTCTGCCGCACGATCGACATGTGCGACGAGACCAGGTCGAGGTGCGTCCGGAGATCCAGCTTGAGGCTCTGGTAGACGAGCCGCTTGATCATCCGGATCGGGATCTGCGGTCCGTCGGCGATCTGGCGCGCGAGCGCGTAGGTCGTCTCCTTCAGCTGAGCGTCGGGCACGACCCGCTGCACGATGCCGAGCCGGTGCGCTTCCGGCGCCTCGATGAAGTCGGCGGTCCACAGGAGCTCGAGCGCTTTGGCCGCGCCGACGAGCCGCGGCAGAAAGTACGTGTCGCCGTCGCCTGGGACCAGGCCCACGCGAACGTAGCCCGTGGAGAAGCGAGCGGATTCGGCGGCGACCCGCATGTCGCACATAACGCACATGCCCATGCCGGCACCCACGGCAAGCCCGTTCACCATGGCGATGACCGGCTTGTCGACGGTCTCCAGCGTCTTGGGCACGCGGTGCACGCCCTCCCACAGACTGTTCTTGCCGTCGAGCGCGGTCGGCTCGCCCTCGCGCATCCGCCCCACGTCGCCACCCGAGCAGAACGCGCGGCCGGAGCCCGTCACGATGATCACGTTGACGCTCTCGTCGGCCTGCGCCGTGCTGAGCGCCTTCGCCCACGCGTCGATCATGTCGCGGGTGAACGCGTTCAGCTTGTCCGGCCGGTTCAAGGTGATCGTCGCGATCTTGTCCTTCACCTCGTAGAGCAGGTCACTCATGGGTCATGCTCCTCGTGGTAGTGCGCGCTGCAGGCCGTCGCGGGCTGGGTCCCGCCGGCCGAGGCGCATCTATGAATAGAATACGGATAAACGAAGGCTAGTCCTTCGGCAGCCCGAGGACGCGCTCGGCGAGGATATTGCGCAGGATCTCCGACGTGCCGGCGCGGATTCCGCTGCCGCGCGCCAGCAGCTCGTAGAATTCCCACTGGCCGTCGTCCGGCGCCCAGGCCGAGCCGTGGGCGATCTGCGAGTACGGGCCGATGACCTCGGTCGCGACGTGCGCCAGCTCCTGGTCGAGCTGGCTCCAGAAGAGCTTCGAGGTCGAGCCTTCGGGCCCGGGCGAGCCGCCGCGCAGGATCTTCGTGAGGCTGCGGTAGCCGTTGAGCTGGAGCGCCTGCTCGCCTATCCAGAGAGCCGCCAGCTTTTGCCTGAGGATCGGATCGGCGCCCTTCCTCTGCTCTTGCACGAGCCGAACGAGGCGGTGCAGCGCGTTGCGCAACGATATATGACGGATGAAGGTCAGGAGATCACGCTCGTAGGCCAGCGTGGTGATGGCGACCGACCAGCCCTCGTTGAGCTTGCCGACGAGATTCTCGGCCGGCACCCGCACGTTGTCGAAGAACACCTCGTTGAACTCGGCCTCGCCGGTGAGCTGGCGCAGCGGCCGCACCGTGATCCCCGGCGTCCTCATGTCGACCAGCAGGAAGCTGATGCCCTTGTGCTTGGCGGCGGTGGGGTCGGTGCGCACGAGCAGGAAACACCAGTCGGCGACGTGGGCCATGCTGGTCCAGACCTTCTGGCCGTTCACGACGAAGTGATCGCCGTCGCGCACGCCGCGAGTCTGGAGATTCGCGAGATCGGAGCCCGCGTTGGGCTCGGAGAATCCTTGGCACCAGAGCTCGTCGGCCGTGAGGATCTTCGACAGGTGACGCTGCTGCTGCGCCGGGGTCCCGTATTTCATGAGCGTGGGCCCGAGCATCGACACGCCGCCACGATTGACCAGCTGCGGCGACTCGGCGCGCGCCATCTCCTGATAGAGGATGACCATCTCGACGATCGTCGCGCCGCGCCCACCGAACTCGCGCGGCCAGTCGAGGCCGACGTAGCCCGCCTCGCACATCTGCTTCTGCCAGGCGCGGAGCTTCCGGACCTCGTCGCGGTCGGCGCGCGAGGCGGCGAACGTGCGACCGCGCAGATCGTCCGGCAGGTTGGCCTCGAGCCAGCCGCGGACCTCCTTGCGAAACGCTTCTTCGCGGTCGCTGAAGTCGAAGTTCATTGGAAGAAGGGGGCTCCGCCCCCCTCTCGACTCCCCTGCGAACACGCGCGGAGGTGGCTCATTGCATCACGACGCCGCCGTCGACGTTCAGCGCCTGGCCGGTGATGTTGCGCGCCTCGTCCGAGGCGAGGAACACTGCGGCCCAGCCGATGTCCTCGGGGGTCTGCTCGCGCTTCATCGGCGTGATGTCGCCAACGCGCTTGTCGAACACCTGGCGCGCCGTCATGCCCTTGAAGGCGGGGTTCGTCTCCGCCAGGTGAGCGGCGAGCTTCTGCCAGAAGTCGGTCCAGAGCACACCCGGACAGATCGCGTTCGCGGTCACGCCGTGGGGCGCCAGCTCCTTGGCGATGATGCGCGTGAGCGTGATCACGCCCATCTTCGCCACGCTGTACGGCGGCATCGTCGGCGCCGCGATGGGGCCGGCGATCGAGGCGATGTTGACGATGCGGCCGGCCTTGCGCTCGATGAAGTGCGGCGTGATCGCCTTGCACGTGAGAAAGACCGACTTCGTGTTGACGGCGAAGGTGCGGTCCCAGTCTTCCTCGGTGTTATTCGTGAATGGCATCCCCGGCGGCCCTGCGGCGCCCGCGTTGTTGACGAGGATGTCGATCTTGCCGAACGTCTCGCGCGTGCGGTCGACCATCGTCTTGACGTCGGCGGCGCTGGTGACGTCGGTCTTCATCGCGAGGACCTTGCGGCCCAGTCCCTTGACCTCGCCGGCGACCTTCTCGGCGTTCAGCACCTGGATGTCGGGAATCGCGATGTCGGCGCCCTCACGCGCCATCGCCAGCACGATGCCACGGCCGATCCCGCTCCCTCCGCCCGTCACGACCGCGACCTTGCCGGCGAGCCGCATGGAGACCCCCTCGATCTATAATCGGTGCCCCGGAGGAACCCATGACAGCACACCCGCTCAGAAGCCGCAACTGGTTCGGGCGCAACGACCTCGACGGCTTCGTCCATCGCTCGTGGCTCAAAGCCGAAGGATTCAGCGACGCGCTCTTCGACTGACGTCCGGTCGTCGGCATCGCCAACTCGTGGTCCGAGCTCACGAACTGCAACGCCCACCTGCGCCAGGTCGCCGATGCCGTCAAGCGCGGCGTGTGGAGCGCCGGCGGGTTCCCGGTCGAGTTCCCGACGATCTCGCTGGGTGAAGTGCTGATGAAGCCACGACGATGCTCTTCAGAAATTTGATGGCGATGGACGTCGAGGAGTGTCTGCGCGCCTATCCGCTCGACGCCACCGTGCTCCTGTCCGGGTGCGACAAGACGACGCCGGCGATGCTGATGGGCGTAGAAGTGCCGTACAGCGCCTTCAGCCACGGAGGCGCGGCGAACGTCGTGAGCATCACCGTGACGATGAGCGCAGCGTACGCGCTGGTAGACGCCTAGACCAGTCACAAGCTTCGACACCACGGCTATGGCGGTAAGCAGCAGGGCGAGCCACAAGTGACCCTCCGGAGAGAAGGGGCTCAACATGGCTGGCTGAACTTTCGTGCCAATGGTCACGAAGAAGATAGGAACGAACAGGTCGGCGACGGGCTTAATCTCAGTCGCCGGACCTGCGTAGCAGGCGTTCCACGTCCTCGCGGACGGTGTTGACGCGGCGCCAGGCCAGAAACGTGCGCCGCTGGGCGGCATCAGGCAGGCGGCCGGCGATTTGATCCAATGTGTCGGCAGCGAGGCGGGCTGCGGTCACCGCCTGTTCCCCGTCTCCCTCGGCCGCCTGGGCGAGAGCAAGGAGGTGCGCGGCCTGCCAGGTGAGCGTCGGATACCCGATGCGCCGGGTCAAGGTCAGTGCTTCGGCGAGCTCACGCCGGGCGTCGGCTAGTCGACCGGTTTCGAGGAAGATCTGGCCGCGCAGGGCCAGGGCCTTGGCCTGATACTTGAGCGACCCCGTGTTGCGGGCTTGCCGAAGCGCCTTGTCGGCCTGCTCGAGCGCACGTTCACGCTCGTCGATCGCGAGCAGAGCCTCACTCAAGTACGCGCTCAGGTGGTTTGACCACCGCCACCGATGAGCGCCGAACGCGGACTTCTCCACCCGCTCCTGCGTCTCCTCCATGAGGGCCAACGCCCTCCGAGGGTCGCCCAGGTTGAGCTCGTCCAGGCTCAGGTTGATCAGTGAGCTGACCTCCACGTTGGCGTTCTTGGCCCGACGGCCGATCTCCGCCGCTTCGCGGTTGTACTCGGTCGCCCGGCGAAAGTCGCCCAGCTCCTGATAGAGCCAGCCCAGCGTGTTGGTGAGCCGGCCCACGATGAACGAATTGTTGCGGTCCCGCGCCTTCGCCAACCCATCGTCGATGGTGGCGAGTGCCTCTGGGTATTGCCCGAGACCGATCTGGCTCAGGCAGGTGAACGCGCTCGAGATCATCTCGGAGAGGCCGTCGTTGATCTCGCGCGCCGCCGCGGCTGCCTGCTGGCTCGTCTCGATGGCCCGGGTGAACTCGCCGCGCCAGTTAGCGTGGGCCCCGAGCCAGGTGAGGCTCACGGCCACTGTGTCCGCGAAGCCGCCGGCCCTCGCAATGCCCAGGGACTCCTCGAAGAGACGGTCTCCCTCCGCCACGTCGCCGTCCGCCTGCGCGGCGAGGCCGAGGTAACAGAGGCTCCGTGCCACGACATGTTGACTGCCGGTCCCCCGGCCGATGGCCAGGGCGTCCTGGGCGAAACGGCGGCAATGCCCGATGGCTTCGCTGCTAAAGGTGAGGAACTGGCTGTAGGAGGTCTCGACCAGCGCCTCGCCCTCACGCACGCGGTCGCCGCTGCTCCGCGCCACCTCGCGCATGCGCTCGAACTCGGCAATGGAGTCCGGATATCGGGCGAGCAGGCGCAGCACCTCGCCCCGGTGATGATGGATCTCCACGATCCGCGTGGGGGCAAGGGCGGGAACCACTTGCACGCTCGCCTCGAGTGCGCGCGCGTAGAAGTCGAGCGCGCTCTGGTTGGCGTAGGCCGCCTTCGCGCGGTCCCCGGACCGAACGAGGTAGGTGAAGGCCTTCTGCCAATCACCCCCGTTCTGGAAGTGGTGGGCCAGCTCCTCGGCGTGCTCGGCCAGCCGGTCGGCATAGATCTCTTCGATCGCGGTGCCGACCGCCCGATGGAGCTCGCGCCGGCGTTCTTTGAGCAGGCTCTGATACGCCACGTCCTGGATGAGTGCGTGCTTGAAGATGTAAGCGGGCTCGGGCGCCAGCCCCAGCTCGTAGATGATCTCGAGGTCCTTCAGCTCTTCCAGCAGCTCCGTGAGCCGCTCCGCCAGCCCCGCGACCCGCTGGAGCAGCCGCCCGAGGAACTGGCGCCCGATGACGGAGGCAAGCTGCACTGTGCGCTTGCCATCCTCGCCCAGTCGGTCGAGGCGGGCCATGATGATGCCCTGGATGGTGTCGGGGACGTTGAGGGCGCCTACGCCTTCCACCACGCGATAGCCGTCGCCTTCTCGTCGGAGCAGTCCGAGATCGAGCAGGGTCTTGATCACCTCCTCGATGAAGAGGGGCACGCCTTCGGCCTTTTCCAGGAGCGCCTGGCGCAGCGCTGACGGTAGGTCGGCCGCGCCGAGCACGTGACCGGCCATGGCCACTGCGTCAGCCTCGGAAAGCGGGTGCAGCGTGAGTGCGGTGTGAAAACTGCGGGCGGGGACCGGCGGGGAATAGCCCACCCGGTAGGTGAGGATCAGCATGAGGGGTACGCTCGCCACCGCGTCGGCCATCGACGCGAGGTATTCCTCGGTGCCGGCGTCGATCCAGTGCAGGTCCTCGAAGACCAAGACGAGGGGACGCAGGCGCGCCCCGCGGAGGGATAGAGCGCGGATCGCCTCGAAGCCCTTCCGCCGTCGCGCGCCCGCCTCCATCTCGAGGATGCTGCGGTCGCCCGGATCGACCGACAGCAAGTAGCGAATGTATGGGATATGCGTCTCCAGCTCTCCCATGCGGCGCATGCCGTGCTCGACCTTGGCGATGATCTCGGGCTCGCCATCGAATTCCTCGATGTGAAAGTTCAACCGGAGCTGCTCGATGAGCGGCAGAAAGGGGATGGACTGACCGAAGGAGACTGACTGTCCCTCCAGCCACGTGGGATGCTCGTCGGCTTCCATCACGGCCCGGCGGAATTCGAGGAGCAGGCGTGATTTGCCGATGCCCGCGTCCCCGGCTAAGGACACGACCTGGCCGTGGCCGCGCTTGACCTCCGCGAAGCGCTCGAGCAGGATGTCCACCTCGCGGGACCGGCCCACGAGCGGGGTGAGCCCTCGCTCCACGGCGGCGGCGAGTCGTGAGCGGCGGGCGCGGGCGCGCAGCACCTCGAACGCGCGCGCCGGCGCACGCCCCTTCACCGCGACCTCGCCCAGGTCGAGCGTCTCGAAGAAGCCGCCGATGGCGGTCTGGGTGGCCTCGCTCACTACCACACTGCCCGGCCGGGCAGTCTGCTGAAGGCGCGCGGCCAGGTTGGTGGTATCTCCAACCGCCGTGTAGTCCATCCGCAGGTCGTCCCCGATCTTCCCCACGACGACGGGCCCCGTATGGAGACCGATCCGCATCCGCAGAGGAAGCCCGCCCTGGGCCTGCACCTCCCGGTCGTAGCCTCGGAGTGCCCGCTGGATGGCTAGCGCGGCGTGAGCCGCGCGCCGCGGGCTGTCCTCGTGAGCGATGGGCGCGCCGAAGAGCGCCATCACACCGTCGCCGGTGTACTGGTTGATCGTGCCCTCGAACCGGTGGACCTCGGCCGTGATCAGCTCGAAGCATCGGTCCACGATGCGGTGCACGTCCTCGGGGTCCAGCTTCTCGGCGAGAGTGGTGAAGCCCGCGATGTCGGCGAAAAGGACGGTAACCTGCCGGCGCTCGCCCTCGAGGGCGGACCTCGACCGGAGGATCTTGTCGGCGAGATGCCGCGGGGTATAGGCGACCACCGGACTCCGGTACGCGAGCGGGGGGGACGCCGGGGGACGTGCCGACCGTGCCTCGGGCTCCGCCCGCCTCTCGGCTGCCGCAGCCTCACCGATGCGCTTGCCGCAGGTTCCGCAGAATCTGGCCTCGGGCCGGATCGTCCCTCCGCAGCTTGGGCACACCGCGTCGAGGACCGCCCCGCACTGATCGCAGAAGCGGTTCTGGGATGGGTTGTCCATGCCACATGCCCCGCACAGCATGCCGTATGTGTATCACGGGTCGAACGGACGCCGGAACTGGCGCTTGGCCTGACGATCCCGCAGACGCTGCTACAGCGGACGGATCAGGTGATCCAATAGCACCGTGCTCGACCAACGCGGCCAGCTCTTACATCTGAAGGGCCGGACGCCCGTCAGATTCGAGGACACGGCGGGCCCGTCGCACAGCTAGGGCGTTACTGGCGCTCCGCGAGCATCTCGCGCACGGTCACCGAGAGCTTATCGATCGGAAGGTTGGAGTAGACGACGTGGCCATCGGCCGCCTCGTAGCGGTGGAGCACTCGTGCCTCGGCATTGGCCGATGGCTCCGCTCGCTGGAGGAGCCGAAGTACCCGCGTCACGTACGCCCTCGTTTCCGCATACGGCGGGATACCTCCGTGCCGCCTGACCGCCTCCGCGCCCGCGTTGTAGGCCGCGAGCGCGAGCGCAAGGTTGCCGCCGTAGCGGTCGACCAGGTGCCGCAGGTGGCGGACCCCGCCCTCGATGTTCTGGCGCACGTCGAAGACGTTGCGGACGCCGAGCTTCGCCGCCGTCGCGGGCATGAGCTGCATCAGCCCGCGCGCGCCCTTGGGTGATACGGCGCGCGCTTCGAAGTTCGACTCCACGCGGATGACGGATTCGACGAGCTCCGGGGCGAGCCCGTGCCGTGCTGCGGCCGCGCGGATCAGGTCGCGGTACGGCGCCAGTGTTTGCGTGGCGACGGGTTCGCCGGGTGAAGACGGCGGCTGCGGCGCGACGACCTGCGGCGGCTCGACGTTCTGGATGTAGAGGACGCCGTCACGCTCCTCCATGCGGATCTCGGCGGCGGCGGCCGAGGGCACCAAGAGGATCGCGGCGATGACGAGGCCTGTTCCTCGCATCAATAGGGGGTGATCAAGCGAGCAAATCCTTGAAGGCCCGATTCCTACCTGGATTTCTACCCGCTGACCTGGATCGTGTGACCGACCGATCCAGGGCCTCCTCGGCGTTCGCAGGTAGCTCGACGGGCCGCGTCGGACGAGCCGCAGGGAGGGAGGCGGGCTCCGAAGGTCCGGTCGGCGGCGAGCCCGTCACTCGCGCCTGGATGCCGTGCTTCTTGATCCGATACCACAGGCTCTGCTCGGTGATGCCGAGAACCCGCGCCGCGCGGACCTGCACACCACCCGCTCGTCCGAGCGCCTCGAGAATCATTTGACGCTCGACGTCGTCGAGCGTCTCGTCGAGCGATCGCCCGGATGAGGTCGCCGATGCTGTCGCCGACGCTGTCGCGAGCTTCTTGACGCCGGCCGTCTGGACGGCCGGGGGGAGGTGCTCGGGCCGGATGACCCCGTCGGACAGCAGGACCGCGCCCTCGAGGACGTGCTTCAGCTCGCGGACGTTTCCCGGCCATGCGTGCACCCACAGGCACTGCAGCGCCTGGTCCGAGAGCGTAGCGGTCGTCCGGGATAGTTTGCGCTGGGCGTGATCGAGGAAGGTGTTGATGAGCTCGGGGAGATCGTCGAGGCGCTCACGCAGCGGCGGCAGTCGGAGCTGGATTCCATGCAGGCGATAGAACAGGTCCGCCCTGAATCGCCCCCCCTCGACGAGCTGACCGAGGGTCTGGTTCGTCGCGGCGATGATCCGCACGTCGACGTCGATCGGCCGGTTGCCGCCTACGCGCTCGATCCTACGTTCTTCGATCGCGCGCAGAATCTTCGCCTGCATGCCGAGGGGCATATCGCCGATCTCGTCCAGGAACAGGGTGCCGCCACGGGCCAGCTCGAAGCGTCCGACGCGCGTTCGGATGGCGCCGGTGAAGGCGCCGCGCTCGTGGCCAAACAGCTCGGATTCGAGGAGACCTTCCGGGATGGCGGCGCAGTTCACGGCGACCAGGGGGCCGCCCTTGCGCGCGCTCCCGCGATGAATCGCCTGCGCCAGAAGCTCCTTGCCCGTGCCGCTCTCGCCCTCGATCAGCACCGTCAGGTCCGTCGGCGCCCCGCGCCGCGCTGTCTCCAGCGCGTGAACGAAAGCCTGGCTCGAGCCGACCAGCTCCTCGAAGCCGGTGACTCGTGACGCCTCGAGCGTCGCGATGCGCTGCTGGAGCCGCCGGCGCTCGAGGGCCCGCTCCACGACGATCTCGATCTCTGAGATCTTCAGCGGCTTGGTGAAGAAGTCGTACGCGCCGCGACGCAGCGCCTCCGTGGCGGCCCGCCGCACCGCGTAGGCCGTCATGACGATGATCGGCGTGTCGGGGGCGAGCTCCCGGCACTGCGGGATCGCCTCGAGACCATCTCCGTCCGGCAATCTCAGATCCAGCAGCACGAGGTCGTGCGGCGCCGCCGTCAGTCGCTCTCGCAGCGCGGCGAGCGTCCCGACGGCCTCGGCCCGGTAGCCCCGGCGCTGCAGCGCCTCGCAGAGGACGAATGCGAGGTTGTCATCGTCCTCGACGACGAGGATCTGCTCAGGCATTGGCGGCCACCGCGGCAGGTTGTAGAAGCGCGGGCAGCTCGACGACGAAGGTCGTGCCAGTCCGGCCGTCGCTCTGGACACGGATCGCCCCGTGATGCGCCTCGACGATCTGCCGCGCGATCGCGAGCCCGAGCCCGGTCCCTCTCGGCTTCGTCGTGAAGAACGGCTGGAAGATGCGCTCCTGAAGCTCGGGCGGGATGGCGGCGCCCTCGTTCGTGACCGTGACCTGAACCGCGCGGTCGTCCATCAGCCCCCGAACGGCGACCTCGCCGTCGCGGCTGGCTTCCAGCGCATTCTGGATCAGGTTGGTGAAGACCTGACTGAGAAGCACCGGGTCGCCATCAACGGGCATGAGCGTTCGCTCGATCGCCAGGGCCGGTCGCCGGCCCGGCCACGCCGCGATCAGGCCCTCGAGGAGCTCCTGTACGAGGACGGGTTGCCAGCTCTCCGGCTCGGGATGCGTGAAGCTCAGGAGCGTTTCGACGAGTCGCTCCTGGCGCTCGACTGCCTTGAGGGCTCGCTCGAGGTACTGGCGCGGGCGGTCGTGCTCCGCAAGATCTGCCTGCAGGAGCTCGACGAGTCCGCGAAGGGCGGCGAGCGGCGTTCGCACTTCGTGCGCGACCCGCGCCGACATCTCGCCGAGAAGCGCGAGCTGATCGGCCCGCTTGATCTGCTCCCGGATGCGCCGCTTCTCCGACGCGTCGCGCAGCAGCAGCACGAAGCCGGCACCGGGCTCTCGCCCGGGTTGGCTCTGGATCGTCACGTCGAGGAGGAGCGGTCTCCCCGACCACGTGCTCGCCTGAACCTCCTCGACGTGAAGCGCCGTCGGCGTCCGCTCCGCTTGGCCCAACACGTCGGCGAGGGGCTCGTTGCCGCGGCCGACCGGCAAGGGACCGTCCACGCCGAGCAGCGGCCGGCCGCGGAAGCGCGCGAGATCGGATCCCAGGAGCGACTCCGCTGTCACGTTGAACACGAGAAGGCGGCGGGCCGCGTCCACGAGCAGCATCGCGACGGGAAGCCGTGCGAGGATGTCGCTGTCCGAGACGAAGCGATCCATCGAGAGCGTGAGGCGCCCCACGGCCGCGTCGAGTGCCCCGAG
>QHSQ01000236.1 GCA_003221615.1 Candidatus Rokuibacteriota bacterium
CGCGACCACCCGCTTGGCCCACTCGAAACCCAAGCCCAAGCGACCTCGCACGTCGTGCTTGGGAGCCGAAAAATGAGCCGGCCAAGCGGTGGATCCACTTCGAGTTGCCGAACAGGTAGTCCGAGGCAGCGATAGCCGTGGTCACATGGGGCGCTGGCGGCTGCGTGACCCGGAACGTCAGGATGAGTCGTCGGGGCCGCCGCCTGGACTATTGACCAGCCAGATTGGCCATGATACGTCTGTCGCCGATATGCTTGGCCGAGAACATCGGCTCGCAGTCCGCCACAAAGTCTGGCTCGAGAATGGTCGACGATTTGCGCTCGGCGACGGCGGCCTGGCTCTCTTCCACGCGATCGACTCTACCGGCTCGGTCCGGGCCGCCGCCCACGAAGTGGGATGGTCGTACCGGCACGCGCTTGGTTACATCACGAACGCCGAGCGGGCCGTCGGGCGGCCGCTCGTCGCCCGCGCCCGCGGTGGCAACGACCGCGGCGGCGCCGCGCTCACGCCGGCAGCCCGGCACTTCCTCCGACGCTACGCCGCCTTCCGCGGCCGGCTCGACCGCGCCGTCGAGCGCCTCTACGGCGCCGCGTTCCGCCGGACCACGCTGTGAAGCTCGGCGGCAACGAGTACACGTTCCGCGAGGCCGCCGGGGCGTTCGGCGACCTCGGCACGCTCGTCCCGTTCGTCGTCGGCTACATCACGATCAACCGACTCGACGCCCAGAGCGTTCTGCTCGGCTTCGGCCTCGTCGGGGTCGTGAGCGGCTTCTACTTCCGGACGCCGATGCCGGTGCAACCCATGAAGGGGATCGCCACGACCGCGATCACCCACCCCGGTACGGTGACGTCTGGGATGCTCTGGGCGTCGGCCCTCACCACTGCGATTTTCTGGCTCGTGATGGGAATCACCGGCGCCGTCTCGTGGCTCGCGGCGTTGACCGCACGGCCGGTCGTACGAGGTATCGTCTTGGGTCTTGGCCTCAGTTTCATCCTCGAGGGCGTCACGCTCATGCGAGGCGGACCTGTCCTGGCCGTCGCGGGGGTCGTGCTGACCTTCCTACTCCTCGGGCAGTCGCGTCTGCCGGCCATGTTCGCCCTCGTCGCTTACGGCGCCGGAGCGGCGATGCTCCTGGATCCGACGCTGGCCCAGGATCTCGGTAGTCTCTCACTGGCGTTTCGGTTGCCGACGCCAGGACCACCTGCCGTGACCTGGACGGATGTGGTCCAGGGCACCCTGGTCCTCGCGATCCCCCAAGCCGCCCTCACCCTGGGGAACGCGGTCATCGCCACCGCCGAGGAGCACAACGCGCTCTTCCCGGCGCGCCGCGTGAGCGTGCGCCTGCTGGCGCTGGACCACGGATTTATCAACCTCGCCGCCGCCGCTCTCGGCGGGGTGCCGATGTGCCGCGGAGCCGGCGGGATGGCCGGCCACGTGCGGTTCGGGGCGCGCACGGGGGGCGCCCTCGTCATTCTCGGCACCCTTCTGCTCATCGCCGCGCTCTTTCTGGCCGACTCGATCGGCACGCTTCTGCGCCTGTTCCCGATGCCCGTGCTCGGCGTGATCCTCTTCTTCGGCGGCCTCGAGCTCGCGTCGTCGGTCGCTAGTGACGGATTCTCGCCGGCGGAACGGACCGTGCTTGTCGTGACGGCGGGCCTCGCGCTTTGGAACATGGGCGCGGCCTACCTCGCCGGACTCGTGCTCCATCAGGCGTGGGAGCGTCGCCTGATCAAGCTGTAGGGGCGCGGGCGCGTCAGGGGGAATCGGTCACCCGCCTGAAGTCCGGCCCAGCGAGCAGCCGCCGAAGCGCGGGCACCAGATCAGGCGGCTGAGAAAAGGGGTGCCGCCGAAACACCGCCGCGCACTGTGCGTCGAGTGTGGTGAGGGCCTCGGCCCGGGCCCGCGCGACCTCATGGACCTGTTCGACGCGCTCGCGCGCGAACAAGAGGCTTTCCGGATCAACGTAGCCCGCCTGCATGAAGCCCCGCGTTTTCTTGGCACAACGGCAAGGATTCGACCGATTCACCAGCCCGCAGCGGTCGTTCATGAAGCTGTGCAAGTCGCGGCGCGCGCGGGCGAGTCGCTGGCGGAAGTTCTCGCGACTGATCTCGAGCAGCTCGGCTCCGACGGCATCGGTCACGTCGAGAATCTCGCCCAGGATGTAGATCAGGCGTTGTTCCCGATCGAGGCAGAGCAGCATGCCCGAGGTGCACGATAGCCGCGCCTCATCCACGAGCAGGCGCAGATCGACGGGGACGCTGCGTGGATCGGGCAGATCCAGGTCGGGCGTGCTGTCGAGCGCGTGCGCATAGCAGTTGAAGCTCAATCTCGCTGGCTCAAGCCGCCCCCGCTTCGCGTTGAGCACGTGGTTGACGGCGATCCGGTAGAGCCACGTGCGAAAGCTGCTGCGTCCCTCGAACGAGGACAATGCCGTCACCGCCTTGACGAGGATCTCCTGCGTCGCGTCCTCCGCATCCTGCGGGTGATACAGCATGCGGAGGGCGATGTTGTAAATCCAGGCCTGATGCCGCCCGACGAGCTCCTCGAGCGCGTCGCGGTCACCGGACTTGGCGCGGAGGACGAGGACTCGATCCTCGGGGTCCGTCGCGGGATTCTCCGCAAGGGGATTGCCGTCGCCCATGACGGGGTCTCCTGTCACTCAGTCGCCTGGTCGTCGATCAACGAGCCCCCCGACGTAGCGGGCCGTATAGACCAGCCGGCCGCCCTCGTGGATGGTCTCTTCGCCCGAGAAGTTGGCCACACCGCCTTCGTACGCGTTCCGGTAGGTGGACGCGCCCTCCGAGAACTCATCGGGACCACGTACTGGGAACGCCGCCGGCGCCTCCCGCAAGGCCCTCTGCAAGAACACGTACACCCGCTCGGGGTCGGCGCTCGCGCCTTCGACCCATCCGTAGTAGACGGCCATCCAGACGGGCCGCCCCTCGAGGAAGACGACTTCCCTTCCGCCATAAGGCTCCCCGCCGAAGTAGTTGTCGTGGAATCTCCATTTGCCGACCTCAAGGACGATGGTCGTCGAGTGATCGGCTTCCTTGACCTTGACGACGCTACCGCCGGCCGCGTAGCCACGCCGGCTGGCATCCAGCAAGAACTGTAAAAGGGCTGCCTCATCCATGACGTGTCCTCCTCTTCTTCACTCCATTGGACACGTCACTTCTGGGAGTGTGACAACCCGGGCGAGGCGCACGCGCGGTGAACGAGTGCCTCCCGGGGGTGGCGCCGATCTTACGCGCGGATCGCGACCGGCGCAGGGCGCGGCCTCCTCATCGTCCAGACCACCACGAGACCGGACATGAGCGTGAGCGCCGCGACCAGGTGGATCGCCGCCGCCAGCCCGACGAAGTCCGCGACGGCACCGGAGACGAGTGCGCCCACGGCATAGCCGAGGTCGCGCCAGAATCGGTAGACGCCGAGGCTCGTGGCTCGCCACGTCGGGTGTGCATAGTCCGTAATTGCCGCCAGCAGCGTGGGATAGACCATCGCGGTGCCGAGTCCCTGGAGCGCGGCCCCGACCACCCACGCCGCAAAGGTCGGGACGAGGACGGTCACCCAGATCCCCGCTGCCTGCACGATCATCCCGCCCGCGATCAACTCCTTTCGGCCGAAGCGATCGGACAGCGGCCCCGTCGCGACCTGCAGAACGCCCCAGACCATGGGGTACACCGCTTTGACGATGCCGATGCTGGCAACGCCGAGCCCATAGCTGGCGAAGAACAGCGGATAGAGCCCCCAGGACATGCCGTCGTTGAGGTTATTGACGAGGCCCGCCTGGCAGGCCGCGAAGAGGCTCACGTTCCCCAGGGTCGTGACGTAGAAGACGTGGCCGAGCGATGGACGGACGGTGCTCGTCGTCTGAGGTGCCGTGGCCGCTTCGAGGTGCGCGTAGAGACGCGTCTCTCTCACGAACAGAATGGAGACAGCGAGGCCGATAACGGCGATGACAATCCCAAGATAGAAGGGCTGTGGGCGCAACGCGCTATGCGCGGCGATGTAGCCCGTGACCCACGACATCACCCCCACGGCGAAATAGCCCGCGAACTCGTTCAGCCCCAGGGCGAGGCCCCGGCGCTTCGGTCCAACCAGATCGACCTTCATGATGACGGTCATCGACCACGCCATCGCCTGGTTCGCGCCGAGTAGCACGTTGGCGAGGTCGATCCACCACCACGCCGGTGCGTAGATGATCAGGAACGGTACGGGCAGGGCGAAGAGCCAACCGACGACCAGGATCGGCTTTCGGCCGATGCGGTCCGACGCCCGGGCCGCGATCAGATTGATGACTGCCTTCGTCACCCCGAAGCTCACGATGAACGACGTGATGGCCGTCTTCGAGCTGAGCCCGAACTCCTGCTCGCCCAGCAGCGGCAGCACCGTCCGCTCCAGGCCCACCATCGCGCCGACGAAGGCGTTCAGGACGACGAGGAGCCCGAACTGCGGGAGGTTCTCCCGCAGTCCAAGCCGCATTTCGCTCATTCTCCGCCGAGGTTGCGCCGCCGGTTCTCGGCGAAGGCCTCAGGCTGCAGCGGAAGGTCCGCCAGGACGAACTCGACGAATTCTGACTTCGAGGCGAGACGGAGCGCCGGGTTGAAACGGCGCTCGAAGCCGATCGTCGAGCCAGGCTTCCCGCTTAGCCCCTTGCCGCACGCCGCGCCACCGAAGTGCGCGGGGAAGACCTCGACATGATCGGGCAGCTTCAAGAGTTTGCCGTGGAGACTCTCGTGGAGCTCCTCGGCGAACGCCGTTTCTGAGCCCGCGCCGATGAGGTCCGGGCGGCCGACGCCACCGGAAAAGAGGGTGTCGCCGGTCAGGACGAACCAGGGTTCCGGAGCCCGGGTCTTGTCGGTGACCAGGATCGAGACGCTGTCGGGGGTATGCCCCGGCGTGTGGAGGATCGAGAGCGACACGTTACCGAGATCAAGCCGCTCACCCTCCCCCACGTCGACGTGAGGAAAGGCGACCGGTGCCGATTTGTGGAAGATCACCGGCGCTCCCGTGGCTTCTGAGAGGCGACGGGCGCCCGAGCGGTGATCGGCCTGGACATGCGTCTCGAAGATATGGGTGATCCGCATGGACTTCTGGGCTGCCGCCTCGAGGTAGGGCTCGATCTCGAGCTGTGGATCCACCACAGCGCAGCAGGCTGCGCCCCCTCAGCCGAACAGGTAGCTGGCGCAGCCGGTCTTCGGCGACAGGAAGTGGCGGAAAATCATACGGCCTCCTTTCAGGTTCTGAGCTTGTCATACGCCAGGCTGTGCTATAGGGTCCAATACGAACTTTGGATCTTAATCATAGGGAAAACCCGAAATGACGCTACGGCAGCTCGAAGTCTTTCTCGCGGTCGCCAAGGAAAAGAGCTTCAGCCTGGCGGCGAAGAAAATCCATTCGTCCCAGCCGACGCTCTCTGAACACATCAGCGAGCTCGAGAGCGAACTGGGAAAGCAACTGTTCTTCCGCCATGGTCGCCGCCGGGTCGTCACCGTGACCGAGGCTGGCCGCGTCTTCGAGCAATTTGCGGAGCGTGCCGTCTCAGCGGTCGAGGGCGCGCGCCAGGCGCTTGCTGACCTGGATGGCCTGGCTCACGGGTCGCTCTTGATTGGCGCCAGCACGACTCCGGGGCTGTACGTGCTGCCTCGAATCGTTGCCGCATTTCGGACCAAATACCCCGGCGTGGATGTGAAGCTCCAGATCGCCAATTCTCAGATCATCGAGGGACGAGTCAGAGAGCGTGAGCTCGACCTTGGGATCGTCGGCGGGCATGCCATCAGGCCGGGCCAGGAATGTCTAGCGGCCGGAATGCTCGATGAGCTCGTTCTCATCGTGTCGCCCGAGCACGCCTGGGCCAGACGTCGGGACATCGCCCCCGAGTCACTCGCCGATGAGCCGCTCCTCGTCCGGGAGGAAGGATCTGCGACCCGCAGCGTTACGGAACGCGCGCTGCAGCAGGCGGGGGTCAAGTTCCGAGTGACGATGGAGCTTGACCATCCCGAAGCGATCAAGCAAGGCGTGATGGCTGGCCTGGGAGTTGCGTTTGTTTCACGCTTCGCAGTACGAGGGGAAACAACGACCGGCCGGCTCTGCGAGCTACGGCTTCGAGGTGTTCGCATTCAGCGACACTTTCACGTCATCCACCACGAAGCCCGGAGAGTCACCGCGAGCGCACGCGCGTTTATGGAACTGCTCGAGCAGGCCGCACTGCCACAAAAAGCGAATCGACGTCGAGCCCGATGAGGGCCACCGACGACGCCGCGATGTTCGTCACGTCGGCCGTCGCCATCATCCGTGACGCACGCGCACACCTCCGCCCCGTCGCGGTCAGCTGATTCTCGGCCACCGACCGCCGATCAGATCGCTGCGAGGAGCCTGGAGTCTACAGCGACACCACCTTGTCGGCTGCAGCGGTTTTCTCGGCAAAGATTTTGGGTGTGATGAACTGGGCATTCTTGCTCTTGAGATCCACATCGGTAACCCCACGGGCCACCGAGCACTTCCCTCAGACGAAGATCGGCACTCTCTGAGCGATCACGGCTGCCAGCATATCCTTTAGCGGCGGCATCGCGACGGGCATGACCGCCCCGGCGACATCGTCCTTCATCAGGTAGGCGGCTTCGCCAGCGAGAAAGATCATTGGCTGGTGCCCGGCTTCAACCGCCCCCAACGCGAAATTGAATGGCAGTCCCGCCCGCGTGGGATCGTCGCTGCCTGCGGTACCGACGTAGAGAATTGTGGCCATTGCTCTTCCCCCTTTTTCTACCGACTAGCCGCTCGTGCCGCCTGGTCCTCGGCAATCGTCTTCAGCGAATGCTGTTCCAGGGTGAGGACATGCTTGGCAATAACCCGATACGTCCACTGGCCGGGGGCCGTCTCGCTGTTGAACTGCGCGTCTGTCAGGCCGATCAGTGAACCTATGAACCGCGCCCGTTCGGCAAGCCACTCGGCCACCAGGCGTTCCATCGGCGATGCCGTGTTCCGCGACTCGTAGCGCCCTTCGAGGACTTGCCCCGTATGGATCTTTTCGTGGTCGATGTCGTTGGTGATGAGCGTCCACACATCCTTCCCTTGTGCACACGCGTGCGACGATGACATCGCGAGTTCCCGAGCCGACGCTTCGAGCAAGGCGTCCACGGTCCGCATCGTCTGCTCCATCAACTCACGGATGGCCCCCCGGACGGTCGCTGCCATATGTTCCTCCCGGTCGCGCCAGCTGACCCATTTACGACTGCTGACGGTTCTCTTGCCGGGCATCGTAGCACCGACTCTCGGACGACAGAGCGCTGGGCGTTGACGGCCCCGGCGTCGGCGCAGGGTACTCACCCTGTCCGCCGCCGGGGATCCTCGAACTAGGCCTTGCGAACGTTCGCGGCCTGGAGACCCTTGGGGCCGCGTGTCACCTCGAACTCCACCTGGTCACCTTCCGCCAGACTCTTGAAGCCCTGCGCGGCGACGGCGCTGAAGTGGACGAAGACGTCCTCGCCGCC
>QHSQ01000145.1 GCA_003221615.1 Candidatus Rokuibacteriota bacterium
TACATCGTGCGGGAATCGGGGCGCGTCGTGGTCACCGTAGCTATCGTGTCGGATCGGATAGATGCTGGAGTCGTAGCGGAACCCCTCCGCGAGAAGAACGTCGTACGCCCAGGCCTGGGCGCGGCCGATCGAGAAATTGGGGGCCCGGTAACCGATCACGGGCTCTCCCGTAATGTCCTCGAGGATGGCCTTGGCGCGGCGCACATCGGCACGGAACTCCAGCGGCGTCTGGCGCGAGACGAGCTCGTGACCGTCGCCGTGGCAGGCGATCTCGTGCTTCTCTCCGACGATCTTCCGGACGAGGCTGGGGTGGGCGGCGGCGACCTGTCCCAAGACGAAGAAGGTCGCCAGCGCTTTGGTGGAAGCCAGGAGCGTCAGCACTCGCTCGGTGCTCGCCTCGACGCGGCTCTCGAGACCTGCCCTCGCGCCGTTCGTCCCTTCCTGAAATACTTTGGCGTGGAAATACTCCTCCACGTCCACGCTGAGCGCATTCACGATGGCCGGCTTCGCTTCCATTGTCGCTACAGCGAGACGACCTTGCCCGGCCGCGCCGGGATTCCCCATGTGGCGCTGCGGGTATCGACCACGAGGGGGGCCAGCTCGACGATCTGGCGGTAGTCGAATTCAGGATGATCGGTGAGGATCAGCACACAATCGCTCGACGTGAGGCCCTCGGCGGTCAGCTCGGTCGCCTTCAAGAGGACACCGTCGATGACAACCGATGGAACCCGCGGATCCGCGTACGAGACGTCGGCGCCGGCTTCCCGGAGCTTCCCGAGGATCTCGAGCGCCGGCGACTCTCGGATGTCGCCGACTCCCCGCTTGTACGCGACTCCCAGCGCGAGGATCCTGGCACCGTTCAAACAACGGCGCTGGCGATTCAGGGCTTCGGCGGTCACCTCGACCACATAGGAGGGCATGGCGCGGTTGATCTCGTCGGCCAGGGCGATGAAGCGTGATTCGTAGCCGTCGAGCCGCAGCTTCCACGAGAGATAGAGAGGATCCACCGGGATGCAGTGGCCCCCGATGCCGGGCCCCGGATAGAAGGGCATGAAGCCGAAGGGCTTCGTGGCCGCCGCGTCGATAACTTCTTTGGTGCTGGCACCGAGGCGTCGGCACATGAGCGCGAACTCATTGGCGAGCGCGATGTTGACGTTCCGGAACACGTTTTCGTAGAGCTTTGCCAGCTCGGCCACCTTCGGGCTCGAAACCTCGTGAACGCGCGGGACGATCTGCCCGTACAGGCTGGCGGCCAGGCGCGTGCAGGCGGGCGTTACGCCACCGACGACTTTGGGGATATCCCCGACCTTGAAGGTCGGGTTTGCCGGGTCGATCCGCTCCGGCGAGAAGGCGAGAAAGAAGTCCTCGCCCACCTTCGCTCCTCGGGCCTGGAAGATCGGGAGAAGGAGCCCTTCCGTCGTCTCCGGATAGGTCGTGCTCTCGAGGACGACGAGCTGGCCCGGTTGGTAGCGGGCCGCCACTTCCGTTCCGGCAGCGACGACGAACGAGATGTCCGGATCCTTGGATTTTCGGAGCGGCGTGGGCACACAGATGATCACGACGTCGGATCGTTCGAGCACCGACAAGTCTGCGGTCGCCTCGTAGCGTCCCAGGCGGATCAGGGCGATCAGATCCTCGCTTGCCAGATCCGGCGTGTGGGTTTGGCCGGCTTGGAGCGCACCGACACGGTCGAGGTCGGTGTCGACGCCGACGACGCTGAAGCCGGCGCGTGCGAACTCGACCGCCAACGGTAGACCTACGTATCCCTGTCCGATAATGGCGATACGAGCGGTGCGCTCTCGAATACTCACGGATAGACGAGAATCGTTCACTTTGCGACCTCCAGCGGATGTCCGGTTGATACTTTTCCAGGTAGCAGAACGACCCGGTGTTGATCAGCTTCGACCGACTGTGATCCGAACAGCACGGTCTTGACCGTGTCGAAGAGAATGCGGATATCGAACGAGACCGCGAGGTGCTTGATGTAATAGAGGTCGTACCGCATTTTTTCGGTCTCTTCGTCGAGGTTGTTCGCGTATCCGTACCGGACCTGGGCCCAGCCCGTGATGCCCGGGCGAACCACGGCGCGCAGCGAGTAGTACGGGATGTTCGCGATGAAGAGCTCGAAGTTGGACACCGGGTGGGGTCGAGGCCCCACCAGATTCATGTCGCCGCGGATTATGTTGAAGAACTGCGGAAGCTCGTCGAGCCGAAACTTTCTCAGCCACTTTCCGACGCGCGTGATGCGCTCGGCATTGTCACACACCCACTCCGACGTCGGCGCGTCAGCCCGATGCATGGTCCGGAACTTGATCAACTTGAAGCGTTTCGCGGCCATGCCGACCCGCTCCTGAACGAAGAACACCGGACCGGACGAATCCAGCTTGATCAGGAGCGCGATGATCCCGAGCAGAGGAGAGAGGACCACCATCCCGACGACCGAGACCAGCAGGCTGATCGCCCGGCCGGCGGCCAGATCGAGACGCGACTTCCTGAAGTCTCCGGAAAAAATCAAGTTGCTCGGCGTGACGGCCTCGATGGCGAGCTTGCCGGTGAGCCGCTCGTAGACGTTGACGCCGTCCTCGACGATGCATCCCCTGACGCGCGCCTCCAGGAGCTCGCGAACGGGCAGGCGCGCGCGCCGTTCGGCCAGCGCAACGATCACTCGGTTAGGCTGGAGCTCCGCGAGGATCTTTCCCAAGCGCTCAAGCGGCCCACACGACAAATCCGCCAGAGGGGAGTCAGCCGGGACCGGCACGCCGTCGACGACGCCGACGATGGTGTAGCCGAGGTGCGGCTGGGTGGTGATCTCCTTGATGAGCGTGCGGGCGAGCGGCGTCGTGCCCAAAATCAGCACCCGCTCCAGGAAAGGCGTCTTGCGCACGACAACGTACAGAATCGCGCGGAGCGGCAGCAGGATACCGAGGATGATGGGGACTGCGACGAGGAACGGCTCACTGGAGATTCGGACCTCTCGGAACACGGTGTAGAGGGCGGCAAGCAGGATAAAGGCGATGCCGAAGACGTGGCAGAGGCGCGCCGCAAATTCGCCGAAGGTCCGCACGACCCGGAGATCATAGAGGTCGTTGTAGTAGAACGAGACAGTACAGCACAGAGAGATCGCGAGTGCCTTGGTCAATAGGATCGCGACGTCGGTCCAGTTGGTCATAGAGGGCGTCGTCCGGATCAGGATCGCCCCGCAGACCGCGGCAAAGAACGACATCGATTCCAGTATCGCGAGTTTCAAGATCATGGCTGTTTGGCGACCATGCGGGGCGTGTTTACTCCACCGTCACGCTCTTGGCGAGGTTTCGGGGCTGGTCCACGTCGCAGCCTCGCAGCACGGCCATGTGGTACGCGAGGAGCTGAAGCGGTATCGCGACCAGGTGAGGTTGCAGCCACTCGAGGCTCGGCGGGACGGGAATCACGTAGTCCGCGATGTTTCCGATCTCGGTGTCGCCCTCGGTGGCGACCGCGATGACGACCACCGGCATGCGCGAGTCGATGAGCGCGATCGGTCCGTGCTTCATCTCTCCGGCCGGGTACCCCTCGGCATGGATGTACGAGATCTCTTTCAGCTTCAGGGCGCCTTCGAGGGCCAGCGGGAAGAGCAGTCCACGTCCCAGATAGAGGAAATGGTGACGGTCGACGAAGTGCTCTGCGATCTCTCGGATCGCCTCGCTCTGCCGCAGCACGATCGACAAGAGCTCCGGCAGCTCCATGAGGCCCTTGACCACCTGACGCACCATCGAGGGATCGACGAAGCCCCTCGCGAGCCCGAGCTTGAGGGCCAGGAGCGTGACCGCAACGAGCTGGGACGTGAACGCCTTGGTGGAGGCGACGCCGATCTCGATTCCGGCCCGGGTGTAGACAACCCCGTCCGCCTCTCGTGCCAGCGAGCTGCCTACCACGTTGCAGATCGCGACCGCCCTCGATCCCTGATCCCTGGCTTCCCGCAAGGCGGCCAGAGTGTCCGCGGTCTCGCCGGATTGCGAGATTGGAACAGTCAAGACCCGGCTATCGACGACGGGCCGGCGATACCGGAATTCGGAGGCGATGTCGACTTCGACCGGGAGCCGGGCAAACGCTTCGACCAGATACTTTCCGACTAGCGCAGCGTGCCACGAGGTACCGCACGCGACGAAGCACAGTCGGTTGAGCCCGGTGAGCTCGCGGTCCTTCAGTCCAAGCTCGGGAATCCGGATGTCGGCCCCGTCGACGTCCACTCGATCGCGGATCGTGTTCTGGACGGCTTCGGGCTGCTCGCAGATCTCCTTGAGCATGAAATGGGAATATCCAGACTTCTCCGCCGCCTCGCCGTCCCAATCGACCGTACGCGGCGATCGCCGAACCGGAGCCCCGTCGAACCTGCGCAGGATGATGTCGTCTGCTGTCAACACCGCGAGCTCACCGTCTTCCAGGACGAGGATTTCTCGCGTCCTACCTAAAAGGGCCGGGACGTCCGACGCGAGAAACATCTCCCCTCGGCCATATCCCACGACCAGCGGAGAGCTCCCGCGGCGGAATGCGACCAGCGTGCGCGGTGCGCTCGCCGCCACACAGACGACGGCGAAGGCACCCTGGAGGTCCTGCGCCGCGCGTTGCACGGCCGCGACGAGCCCGTCCGCTTGGTAGCGCTCGATCACGTGCGCGATGACTTCGGTGTCCGTCTGAGAGCGGAACCGGTGCCCGTCCGCCGCGAGCGTCTTTCGAAGCTCGCGGTAGTTCTCGATGATCCCGTTGTGGACGACGGCGAGTCGAGACTGGCAATCGATGTGGGGATGCGCGTTGGTGTCCGACGGCCGTCCGTGGGTTGCCCACCGCGTATGACCAACACCGAGGGCGCCTTCAGGCCTGTCGGAGGCGATCAATGCCTCGAGATCCGCGATTTTTCCGGTCGTCTTTCGAATGTCGAGCGATTGTCCGGATACCGTGGCGATCCCCGCCGAGTCGTACCCTCGGTACTCCAACCGGCGAAGGCCGGGTAGGATGAAGGACACCGCGTCCTGGTGACCGACGTAGCCGACTATTCCACACATTCTGTTTGCCCTTACGCCGCTTCCAGGTGGGTGCAGTCGATGTGGACAGCGACGCTGCGCTGGAGGAGCTCGACCGACACCACGAGGACGCCCTTCTTGGGATGTCCGCGCACCAGGAGCCCCTCGACGTCGGCGAGCGGACCATCAGTGATGCGTACTCGCTGCCCTTCACGGAGATACGGATACGGGAAGATCGGAATATCGGTGCGAACCAGCCTTTGAACGGCGTCGATCTCAGAATCTGGGACGGCGTCGAGCCGGTCCCACGTTTCGCCGAGCACCCGCACCACCCCGCGCGCCTTGCGGATCTCCAAGTAGGTCAGCTTGTCGATGGCGTGGCGCATGAAAAGATAGCCTCTGAACAGCGGAACGCGAGCGCGCACCCGAACCCCTCCCCGTCTCGACCACGCCTCGGCGGTCGGAAAGAACAGGTCGAATCCCTTCGCCGCGAGCTGGTCGTGGACGAGTTGCTCGCAATTGCTGCGCGTCCAGAGAACGCGCCAGCGTGGGACCCCGAGGCGCTCAGCGGTTTCCGGCAAGGCTTCGCCCCCTTTGGTTTTCCTCACTCTCACGAGTGCAGGCACCAATCCAAACCCTCTGTTACGCAGCCGGGAGTCCGGCCGCGTGTTTGACATCCGCCACCACGGTGACTCTCGTGAGAGACGTCACTCGTCGGAGCTGGTCTGTCTCCCGCGTGATCTGCTGCTAAATCTGTGCCGCCGAGTCCCGTCTACGGTCATCTCGTAGACGCGCTTCGAGGCATACGAATCCCTCGAAAGATGGCGATCGTCGCCGTTGAAGACCAACCCAACGACCCTGGTCGGCTCCAGGAGATTCAGCGCTTCCAAGAGGAGCCTGCGGGGTGTGCGATGGGCCCCGACCACAAGCACGAATCCGTCGACCAATCTTGCGAGGACTTGGCTGTCGGGGACCGACACGAGTGGCGGGGTGTCGACGATGACGTAGTCATACTTCTCGCGAGCCTCGGCGAGGAGCTCCCCGAGCCGAGGCGACTTCAACACCTCGTAGGGGGAGGTTGGCTGCCGACCCGCTGTAATGACCGTCAGGTTCAAGTATGGATGCGTTTGCACCACGCTTCCGAGCGTGAGGCTGGGGTTCAAGATCGCGTCTACCAGACCGGGCGCGGTGTGCTCGTCGAGCCCCAGGTACATCGCCACGTTCGCCCCGCGCAGATCGGCGTCGATGAGGAGAATCCGCGCATCGGGCGCTTGAGCAAGCGCGCCCGCGAGGTTGAGCGTCGTCGTCGTCTTGCCGTCGCCAGCGTCGGGGCTCGAGACCGCTATCGTCGTGAGGTCGGTGGACCTGTGGAGCTGTTCGATCTTGTGACGAAGCGCCCGATACTGCTCGGCTTCGAACGAGGTCGGCGCGAGCAGGCTCACCAGATGTTCCTCGACCCCGATGATGCGTTCTGCGCGTCCGGCGGTAGCGGCGGCCCGTGGAGGCCTGAAAAAGGTCTCTTGCGCCCGGGGCGGCGTCGTTTTCGGCGCGGCGGGGCTGGGCCGAGGTGGGACCGTCTCTGGAACGGTAGGACTCGTCTCAGACGGGGGCGCCGGCGGCGGTGAGGCGACGACGCGGAGCGCCCGTTCCTGCTCAGCTCGCTCGAGGGCTTTGAAAAATCTGCTCATGGAAGTAGTAGCTGGCGCACTGACTGGATGACCAGCGCGGCCGAGTTGGCTTTGAGGGCGAGAGCGGCGATGGCGCTCCCGATGGTCACCATGAGGGTTCCAACGCTCCACCGAACCAGCAGCCGGGCTTTCGCACTGGCAGCGCCTCTCACTTTCCCCGGAGACCGTACGCCGTCCTCCAGATACTCGATGGCCTGATTGACGATAGTCCGATCGATGCGGCGCTTATTGTCGGCGTACCCGAAGAGCAGGCAGTGGTCGCAAACGGTATTGATGAGTCTTGGAATCCCGCCCGAATAGGCCACGATGCGGTCTACGGCCCCGTCGACGAACACACTCAGATCCCGGGCGCCCGCGATGCGTAACCGGGTTCGGATATAGGCGCGAGTCTCTTCCAGCGTGAGCGAAGGGATCTGGCACCGCAAGCCTACGCGTTGCCTGAGCTGCCAAAGCTCGGGCAGATTGAGCTTGGTCTTGAGCTCAGGTTGCCCGACCAACAGGATCTGCAGGAGCTTGCTCGTCGGAGTCTCGAAATTCGAGAGTAGGCGGATCTGCTCCAACGTAGAGACGTCAAGGTTCTGGGCTTCGTCGACGATGAGGACCGTGTTCTGGCCCACCCGCTCGCGCTCGATGAGGAAATTATTCAACGCGATGAGTCGCTGCGCACGCGACGGGCCTCGCTGGGGGACGCCGAGGTCCTCGAGGACGTACTCGAGGAGCTCGTCGAAGGCCAGGGTTGAATTGAAGACGAACGCGATCGCGGCCTGCCCGTTGAGTCGCTGACGAAGCGTGTGCAGGAGCGTGGTCTTTCCCGTGCCCACCTTGCCGGTCAGGACGATGAACCCCTTCCTCTCCTGGGTCCCGTAAACGAGCTGGGCGAGCGCCTCTTTGTGCCCGGGACTCATATAGAGGAACTTTGGGTCCGGGGTCGCATTGAAGGGCCTCTCCGCTAAGCCGTAGAACGTTAGATACATGCCAAAGTCCTCACGACGCGACCCGGGCTAGGAGCCCGACAAGGCGCTCGTTCCCGTTGGCGGCGATATAAGCGAGGCCGACGATTGCGACGAGACCGACCAAGGCCGCGCTGGCGGCGAGACGCATGCGCCATCCTCTTCGATAGAGATCCGTTCTGGTCACGATTCGAGGAATGCTGACCAACACGGGCACCTCGGTGAACGCTCGAAGCTCGTCGACACCATGGAAGGAGGTGTCGATGTTCTCGCGCAGCACGACGGCCCCTACGGCCACGCCGACGGCAGCTGCGAGCGTCATGAGGAGGAGTCGAACGCGATTGGGCGCCGCCGGCTGGGTGTTCGGGACCGCCGGGTCGAGCACCCGGAATTGTTCACCTTGCTGACGCTGTTCCATGCTTTCGGCGAGCTGGGCTTCCTCGTAGCGCTTCAGCAGTGAGGCGTAGAGCTCACGGGTGCTTTCGTAGTCGCGCGAGAGTTCTTTGAACTCCTGTTCCCGTCGCGGGACGTTGTCGACTCGTTGCTGGTAAGTCCCGATACCCTCACGGAGACGACCTTCTTCGGTTTTGAGGACCTTGAGCTCTGTCTGCACCTCGCTGAGCGCCTCCTTCAGCCGGAGCACATACGGCGTGACGGGCGAGACGGGCGGGGGCGGTGGCGAAGATGCCGCCGCCGTGGTCGGGTTCGCCGCAGGCTTGGGCGCGCGCGCTTTGGCGGCGGCGAACTCCCTCTCGAGCGCCGCGACCTCGGCCGCCAGTTTGACGACGTCGGGGTATCTGTCCGTAAATTGCGAGCGAGCCGTTTCCAGATCCTTCTTCTTCTGTGCCAGCTCCTGTTCCAGCCGCGTCGGCTCCGCGACGCCGAGCGCGGGCAGCCCGGCCACTGGCCCGGCCAACGGCGCGTACGCCGGGAATGACTCGACTTCCGCCAGTTGGCTCGAAAGCGCCTGACGGCGTTCCGCGGCTCGCGTCTGGCTGTCGGCGTTCTGGCGAAGCTGCGCATGGAGGCGGTCCAGGGTCGCCAGGTTCGTCTCCATTTGTTGGGGTAGCTCGCCCAGATGGCGACGCTTGAACCCGCTCACCCGCTCCTCCTGCTCGTCGAGCCGTTTCTTCGTTTCAGCCAGTTGCGCTTTGAGAAACTCCGCGGTGCTGCTCGCCTGGCGCTCGCGCGCCTTCATGTTCGCCTCGTTGTAGAAAGACGCGAGCGTGTTTGCGACGAGCGCGACCGTGGTCGGCTCCCTCCCCTGATAGCTGATCGTGAAGGCCACGGTCGCCTCGCGCAGGCCTCTGAGCTCGGCGCTCTTGAGTTCCAGCTTGATGTCGCCGCGCATACGCCCGATGACGTCTTCGAGCGTTGCTTCCTTGCGCAGATCGGCGTAAAGGTTGAAGCGATTGATCAGAGCCTCCAGCCTGGAACGGCTGAGGACTTCCTGGCTGATGGTTTGAAGCCGAGTCTCGAGCGCACTGGTCACCGTCGACCGCACAAAGGACTCGGGAACCTGCTGACGATCGACGAGCACCGTCGCCGCAGACCGATAGATGTTCGGCATGAAGATGATGAGGCTCACGCCGGCCGCCAACGGGGCGGCGAAGGCCAGGATCGCTAACCACTTCCGCCGGCTCCAGATCGCCAGCACCGTATCGAGCGCCGACTGCTTCCGTGTCTCTTCGATCATTTTGGGTCGGTCACTCCTTAGCCCGAGCGGCCCTCATGGCACCAGGACGACATCGCCGTTGCGGACGTAGAAGTTGTCTTGTTCTGCAGCAACCTTGTTGTAGTTGAAGGGAATGCGCTTCATCGTCGCTCCGTCCGGGCGAAGGATGACGATTCGGGCGCGCGAAGCAAACTGGGTGAAGCCGCCTGCCAGGGCGAGGACGTCGAGCACGGTCGCCCAGCTCTTCAGCTCATAACGACCCGGCTTGGTGACCTCGCCGATGACCGAGACTTTGAGGCTTCGAATGTCCGAAACGATGACAGAGACCTCTGGGCTCGGTATAAACTCCGTGAGCTTCCGAGTCAGGACCTCGCGGAGCTCGAGCGCCGTGAGTCCTGCCGCCCGCACGTCGTTCACGAGTGGCAGCGAGATCATGCCGTCCGGCCGCACGGGCACCGCTCGGGTCAGGGCCTCGTTCTTCCAGACCGAGATCTGCAGCATATCTTCCGGGCCGATCCGGTACGTTTCCGCCGAGACGGCTCGGCCGGTGTCGGACTCCGCCGAAACGGCCGGCGGTGCCTGAGCACCGGCGGGTGCGACGTCCATCAATGCAGGCTCCAAGAGCAGACCGGCGACCAGTAGGTAGACAGCGGTATGCCTCATGACGTGTGCCTCACAAGGCGGAGCGAGCGGATGATCGCTCCGCATTGAGCCCGGCCTGTTTGATTTTGTAAAGCAGAGCCCGGTAACTGATCCGCAGCGCCCGTGCCGCGCGCACGCGATTCCAGCCCGTTTGCTCGAGCGTTTTGGCGATCGCTGCGCGCTCAGCGGCCTGGGACGCCCGTCGCGAGATTTCTTTGAGAGAAGGCTCCAAGGTCGCTGCCGAAGACTCTGAAGTCGACAGGGAGGGTGAAATGGATCGCCCACCGTTCCCGGCCGCGTCAGGGAGCGCGATTCTGGACATGAAGGGATCGTCGAGGACGATCATGCGCTTCACCAGATTCTCGAGCTCGCGAACATTGCCTGGGTAGCGGTGGCGCGTCAGCCGGTCCATCGCCGACATCGGAAGCCTGAATCCGTCCCGTCGGTACAGCTTCGCGTACCGTTCGACAAAGTAATTGGCCAGGAGCGGAATCTCGGCGGCACGCTCGCGGAGTGGCGGGACAAGCACATGAATGACGTTGAGACGATAGTAGAGATCTTCGCGGAACCGGCCTTCCGCAACTGCCCGCTCCAGATCCTGATTTGTGGCCGCGAGGACCCGAACATCGACGCTCAACGTCGACTTGCCGCCGATGCGCGAGAACTCGCCGTCCTGGAGGACGTGGAGCAGCTTGGCCTGGAGCGCCGAATGGAGGTCGCCGATCTCGTCGAGGAAGATTGTGCCGCGATGCGCCGATTCGAACTTGCCGATCTTGAGCTTGTGCGCACCGGTGAAGGCGCCGCGCTCGTAGCCGAACAGCTCGCTCTCCAAGAGCTCGCGCGGCATCGCCGCGCAATTGACCTTCACAAACGGTCCTGCCCGCCGCGTCGAAAAGTGGTGAATCGCCCGGGCGACGAGTTCCTTGCCCGTGCCGGTTTCGCCGGTCACGAGGACTGTGACATCGACGCGGGCGGCCTCTCGGATGATCTGGCGCGCTTCGAGCATCTTCGGGCTTCGCCAGAGCTCCATCTCGTGTCGAAGCCGCCCACCGAGCTGTTCCGGAGCCGGCCCGAGCGCCTCGGCCTGCGGCCGAACAAGCTTGTCAATCGCCTGCTGTAGCTCGTCGAGACTCAGCGGCTTATGGAGCACAGCGTCTACTCCAAAACGCGCCCCGGCAAGACCGTCCTCAGCCCGGTCAGAGACGGCAATGACCGGACCAGAGTCTCCGCTATGCAGCTTCAGACATTCCATGAGCTCCGCGGCGTCTGTTCCGCCGCCGCTCAGATCGACCAGAGTGAAGCTGAAGCTCCCGCACGCGAGCGCGTCCTTTGCTTCGCCTGGGGACGAAGCGGCCACGCATTGATATCCTCTAGCCTGGAGAAAGCCGAGCAGACCCAGTTGCGTTGCAGCGTCGACTTCAAGCACTAGAGCTTTTCGTTCAGTCATCGGCTGCGTCTTCACCCCTCGTGATTCTCTGGCTGCGCTGTGAATCGCGTGAGTGTATGGGCAAATGCTGTACCAGGCGACGTCAGGGGTCAGAAGGGTGGCAGATGTCAGTGATTTTTCACAGGAACCTGCGGCCGGATCCTGATGCAGCCGACCTCACTGTGGTCAGCCTTGAAGTGGGTAGTCCGGGACCCATGATGAAATGTTTTACACTTCCGGAAGTTGCACAGGAGGTGAAGCAGAGTTGGCAGACCGGCGCCCTCGACGTAGATGCCGGATTTCCGTTTTTGCGCAAAGAACTGCATCTTTGGAATTCTTGCGAATGGAGTGATCTGCTCAGAAACAAAGGTGGATGTCACGAGCGACGCGCTTTGGCATGCGCCATGCGTACGAATTTCGTCGGGTGGTAACGGACTCTGAAAGGAGCTCACCAAGGCAGAAGATGCTTGGTATCTCGATTCTGATCCTTTGCGTAGTAGCGTTGGCTGCGCCGGTCGCTGCGGCGTCTGCAGGATTTGTCGTGACTGATCCCGGGACCTTGGTACTGCTCGGGACAGCCTTGGTTGGTGTGGGCGTCTGCACACGACGGCTCTTGCTCAGTCGGAAAAAGGGGCTCTAAGAAACGAGCGTCCGATCGCTTGGCCAGGCCGGCCTGACCTGCCTCGGCGACCGCCGTCGGGTGTGGCCAGGCGGATGCTTCCGCGCGGCCGAGACTCGCCGCCGCTACGCCCCAGAGGCAGCCGTTGCCTTCGGCTCAAGAGGGACTGCCTCGGGCATCGTCTCGGAACCGTGCAGGCTCGTCGAACGATGCTGATTCAGCATTTCTCAGTCCTGAAGGGTATCGCTTTGCCGATACCGAAGCCCCGCCTGCGCGGACGTGCCGCCGGCGGGTGTCGAGGGGGCCTTGTAGTGACGTCGGACTGTGTGGTGCGCAGATCGAATGGCCTGAGTTACCGCGAACTGCACAAATCTGCGCAGCGCCTTTCACACGCGCGGTCGATGGCAGCACGCCCATAACCGAGAAAAGTCCTATTCCGGAAATATCTTCGCGATTGAGCTCGGTCTGGCGTTGAGCTTGCAATTCACCGCCCGGCGTATGCCGGATCTCTTCTCGAGCGAGCCGCGTGGCTTCGCCGGAGGCGGGTGGCTCGTCGACGAACCGCTATTTCGTTTTCTCGTCGACTTCGAGATTCAGAAAGCTCAGCGCCTCCGATACAGCATTTCACTCGTGTGTTTCGCGATCGAACCGGCCTCCACCGGAAACGGAGAGTCCTCTCCCGTCAACCTCGCGGAAAGCATCACGCATTACCTCCGGGGCACCGACGCAGTAGCGCTGTGGACTCAGGGCTGGCTCGCCTTGCTGCTCGTCGACGCTGAGACAGCCCACATACCCTCGATTCTCGACCGGCTGACGGCACGCCTGCAGACAACTGGGTGGAGCGCCGGTGGATCTAGCTATCCGCGAACGGCTGCGCGGGCCGAAGACATGCTCCATCAAGCCGCCGATTTGTTGGCGCGAGCGAAGGAAGAGGGCGGGAACCGGCTCTACGTCGCGTCCTGAGGCTTGTTCCGACGCGCGATGCGCGCGAGGGCATCGCCGAAGTGCTTCAGGACCTCGGGCTTCTCCACGATCTCGGTGACTCCGAGTCGACGAATCTCGGCGAGCTCGCCCTGCGTCGCGAGACCCGTCATGATGATGACGGGCAAGTTGGGATCGGTCGAGCGGATCTTCCGGAGCACACCGACGCCATTGAGAGTCGGCAAGCGGACGTCGAGAACGACCGCATCCGGACGTTCGCGCGCGAGATACGCGAGACCGTCCTCGCCCGTGTGCGCGATCGCTGTCTCGTGGCCGTCGGCCGCGAAGGCGTCTGCCAGCACCTCAGCCACGTGCTCGTCGTCCTCGATCAACAGGAGTCTCATGGCTGTCTTCTCGGTTGATCCTGCGCCATCCTACCACTCCCGGAGTAGGAAAATATTTTCTGCGTGACACACATCCCTAGGTAGTGGCATACTCACCTCCCTTCAATCGAAGAGGAAGGTGTTTCCGGAAAGAGCTGAGATTTTGGGGGCTTAGGTGGGCGCGGATCAGATCAAGTCAGCGGATAGGCCGCTGACGCAACATCATGTGAAAGATTTCGTCAATAGCCCTCCCCTTTTCGAGGGACACCCCCGGATGGCGGCGATTCGCGCCGTCATCGAGAGCATTGCCGACACCGACACGACCGTTCTGATCCGAGGTGAGAGCGGTGTGGGCAAGGATCTCATCGCCCGCGCCGTCCATGTGGCGTCCACGCGCCGCGAGGGGCCCTTCGTCAAGGTCAACTGCGCCGCCATTCCCCAAGGGTTGCTCGAGTCCGAACTCTTCGGCCACGAGAAGGGCGCCTTCACGGGCGCGCATCGCCGCAAGCCGGGCCAGTTCGAGTACGCGAACAAAGGGACGATCTACCTCGACGAGATCGCCGAGCTTCCTCACGCGCTGCAGGCGAAGCTCCTCCACGTGCTGCAGGATTTCCGGTTCTCGCGCGTCGGCGGGCACGGAGTGATCAACGTCGATGCGCGGGTGATCGCCGCGACTAATCGTGACCTCGAGGAGGCGATGCGACGCGGTGAGTTCCGGGAAGACCTCTACTACCGGCTCAACGTGGTCGAGATCCGCGTGCCGCCGCTGCGGGAGCGGCGCGAGGAGATTCCGGGGCTCGCGTCGTGGTTCCTCGCCAAGTTCAACGCGCAGTACGGGCGGCAGAAGAAGCTCCCTCCCGAGACGCTGGCCCGCCTGCGCGAATATCCATGGTCGGGCAACGTGCGCGAGCTCGAGAACGCGATCAAGCGGCTGGTCGTGCTCTCCGACGGTGAGCAGGCGGTCGAAGCGCTGGTCGATCGCCGTCTGCACACTCCCGTCGAGGCTCCGAGGCCACTGATCACCGAGAGCCTCCGGGAGATCGCGCGCCGCGGCGCCCGAGAGGCCGAGCGCAAGGCTCTGGCCGAGGTGCTCGAGCGCGTGCGCTGGAATCGCGCCGAAGCCGCGCGAATCCTCAAGGTCAGCTACAAGACCCTGCTCAACAAGATCTGTGAATGCGGGCTTACCCCGCCTTCGCGTCGCGAGCGCTAGACCTCCGATTTCACCCGATCAGAGACCTGACGCCGTGACGGCGACGCGGAAGCTCGCCTGATGCCAGGCGTCGTCCTCAAGACGCTGACCAAGCGCTACGGTGATCTCGCTGCCGTCGAGGGTCTTTCCCTCGAGGTCGGGCCGGGCGAGCTCGTGTCGCTTCTCGGGCCCTCCGGCTGCGGCAAGACGACGACCTTGCGACTGGTCGCGGGCTTTCTGCAGCCCGAGTCCGGCGAGATCTGGGTCGGTGATCGGTGCCTCTCGTCGCCCTCCGGCGTCGTGCCGCCCGAGCGCCGCCGGATGGCGATGATCTTCCAGAGCTACGCGCTCTGGCCCCACATGACCGTCGCGCAGAACGTGGCGTACGGTCTCCGCTTCAAGCCCGGCGTTTCCCGGAGCGACCGCGACCGTCGAGTGGCGGAGATGCTGCGCGTCGTGCAGCTGGCGGGATACGAGCCGCGATATCCCGGCGAGCTCTCGGGCGGGCAGCAGCAGCGGGTCGCGGTGGCGCGCGCGCTCGTGGTGGAGCCGGAGATCCTGCTGCTCGACGAGCCTCTGAGCAACCTGGATGCAAATCTCCGTGAGGAAATGCGGTTCGAGATCCGGCGCCTTCACGAGGCGTTCGGCATCACGACGCTCTACGTGACCCACGACCAGGCCGAGGCGATGGTGATCTCGGACCGGGTCGCGGTCCTGCACCGCGGGCGTGTCGAGCAGGTCGGGACGGCCCAGGATCTGTTTCGGCGGCCGCGTACGCGGTTCGTCGCCGAGTTCATCGGTCGGACGAATCTGCTCGACGCCGTCGCCGCAGAGCCGGGGGTCGCGGTACGTGGCGCGTTGAAATTGCGCCTGGCCTCGCGCGAGCCGACTTCGACCGCTCCGGTCGTCGTGTCCATCCGTCCCCACGAGATCGAGCTCGTGACAGGAGAGCGCCCGGCGCCGGCCGGCGCGAACGTGCTGGCCGGTACGGTCCAGCGGACGAGCTATCTGGGAGACGCCGTCGACTATCAGGTCTCGGTGACCGGCACGGATATCGTCCTTCGCGTGACAGCGCCGCCGCCGGCGCGCGTCGGTCCCGGCGATTCGGTGATCTTGGCCGTCGCCCCCGAGGCCTGTGTTCCCCTGACGGGCGGCGCCGCCGGTGAGGAGCCGGGATCCGCGGGATAGAGTAATCTGGTCGCGGACGGTGCACGAGGACGGGATCGCACGTGGACGAGTTCTTTCGAGTCGCGGTCGAAGAGGCCGAGCGTGGTCTGGCCGAGGGCGGTATCCCCATCGGCTCGGTGCTGGTGCACCGCGGTCGCATCCTCGGACGCGGCCACAATCGGCGGCTGCAACGCGGGAGCGCGGTGCTCCACGGCGAGATGGACGCTCTGGAGAACGCCGGCCGGCGATCGGCGCAGGTCTACCGCGAGTGCACGATCTACACGACCTTGTCGCCCTGCGCCATGTGCAGCGGCGCGATTCTCCTCTACGGCATCCCGCGGGTCATCGTCGGCGAGAATCGGACGTTCCTCGGCGAGGAGGAGCTCCTGCGATCGCGCGGCGTGGTGGTCGAAGTTCTTCAAGATGCGAGGTGCCAGGAGCTGATGGCACAATTCATTCGGGCGCACCCGGCGCTCTGGGCGGAGGACATCGGGAATGGTGACGATCGAATCGACCGCTGAAATGGCCGCGAAGGTCTACGAGACGATGGAGCGGAATCTCGCGATCGTCCGGCGCCGGCTCGGGCGGCCGCTGACCCTGGCCGACAAGGTGCTGCTGGGGCACGCGGACGACCCGGAGCACCAGGAGATGGAAGCCGGGAAGAGCTACCTCTTCCTTCGCCCCGACCGGGTCGTGCTGCAGGACGTGCTCGGCCAGACGGCCATGCTGCAATTCATGCAGACTCGCCGGCAGAGAGTCGCGGTGCCGACCTCGATCCACTGCGACCACCTCATTCAGGCGCGTGTCGAGGGCCAGGCCGACCTGCGCGAGTCGCTGGCCGAGAATCAGGAGGTCTACGATTTCCTGAAGTCGGCAGCGGCGAAGTACGGCGCAGGATTCTGGGGGCCGGGCGCCGGGATCATCCACCAGGTCGTGCTCGAGCAGTACGCGTTCCCGGGCGAGCTGATCATCGGGACCGACTCCCACACGCCGAACGCCGGCGGCCTCGGCGCGTGCGCGGTCGGCGTCGGCGGCGCCGACGCCGTGGAGGTGATGGCCGGCCTTCCCTGGGAGGTCCTTTATCCCCGTCACCTCGCGGTCTACCTGACCGGCAAGCTGAGCGGCTGGACCGCCCCCAAGGACGTGATCCTCTACGTCGCCGGCCAGCTCACCGTAGCCGGCGGCACGAACGCGATCGTGGAGTACATCGGCCCGGGCGCCCGGACGATCAGCGCCACCGGCAAGGCCACGATCACGAACATGGGCGCCGAGCTCGGCGCCACCACCTCGATGTTCCCGTTCGACGACCGGATGACGCTGTATCTGAAGGCCACCGGGCGCGGCGATCTCGTGCCGTTCGCCGAGCGCTATCCGCAGCTCCTGGCGCCCGACAAGGAGGTCGAGGCCAACCCCGAAAAGTACTACGAGCGCGTGGTGAAGCTCGACCTGTCGACCCTGGAGCCGTATATGGTCGGCCCGCACTCCCCCGACCGCGCGCGTCCGATCGGCAAGCTCGCCGCCGAGGTGGCCGACCCGAAGAACGCGTTCCTCGACAAGATCTCGTCGACCCTGATCGGCAGCTGCACCAACTCGTCCTACGAGGACATGAGCCGCGCGGCCGACGTCGCCGAGCAGGCCAAGGCGCACGGTTTGAAGACGGCGGTGCCGTTCCTGGTGACGCCGGGCTCGGAGCAGGTGCGCGCCACCATCGAGCGCGATGGGCAGATGCAATCGCTGAAAGACATCAACGGCGTCGTCCTCGCCAACGCCTGCGGCCCGTGCATCGGCCAGTGGCGGCGGTCCAAGGAGGCATCCGAGGTCCCGAACACGATCGTGACCTCCTACAACCGCAACTTCCCGCGGCGCAACGACGGCCAGCCGACCACGATGAACTTCATCGGCAGCCCCGAGATCGTGACCGCCCTCGCCATCGCCGGGAGGCTGTCGTTCAACCCGCTCACCGATTCCCTCACGGGCGCCGATGGCAAGACGTTCAAGCTGTCGCCCCCGAAGACGGCGCCCGAGGTGCCCGCGCGGAACTTCGATCGCGGGCGCCCGACCTATGTGACGCCACCCGAGGACGGGAGCGCGATCACACTGAAGGTCGACCCCAAGAGCGAGCGGTTGCAGTTGATGGAGCCGTGGCCGGCCTGGGACGGCCAGGACTTCAAGGACATGCCCGTGCTCCTGAAGGCCAAGGGCAAGACCACGACCGATCACATCTCGCCCGCGGGCTCGTGGCTTCGCTACCGCGGACACCTCGACAAGTTCAGCGACAACATGTTCATGGGCGCGACCAACGCCTACACGGGCGAGGCCGGCAAGGGCAAGAACGTCCTCACCGGGCAGACGGGACAGTCCTTCTCGGCGATCGCCCGCGACTACAAGTCCAAGGGCGTCAAGTGGGTGGTCGTCGGCGACGCGAACTACGGTGAAGGCTCGAGCCGCGAGCATGCCGCCCTCTCGCCGCGCCTCCTCGGGGCCGCCGCGGTCATCGTGCGAAGCTTCGCGCGAATCCACGAGTCCAACTTGAAGAAGCAGGGACTGCTGGCGCTGGCGTTCCAGAACCCGGGGGACTACGACCGTATTCGCGAGGACGATCGGATCAGCCTGATCGGGCTCTCGGACATGGCGCCCGGCAAGCCGGTCGAGTGCGTCGTGAAGCACTCCGACGGGACGAGCGAGACCCTACGGCTCTCGCACTCGTTCGCGACCTCTCAGCTCGAGTGGTTCAGGAAGGGCTCGGCCCTGAACCTCTTCCATGGGAAGTAGTCGCGCCTCGGCCGGCGGGTCCCCAGCCCCGCGGACGGCCTGCGGCGCGAACTGCGGGAAGTGGACGGAGGATCAGAGCTCCCACGGCGGGTCGACCGTCATCCGTAGCTCGAGGACGGTCGGCCCGTCGGCGGCGAGCGCGGTCTCGAGGGCGGCGCCGAGCGCGTCCACGCCGTCCACCCGCTCCCCGCGCGCCCCGAACGCCCGGGCGAGCGCCGGAAAATCCGGATTCGCCAGATCCGCTTCGCCCCAGCGTCCCTCGAAGATCGTCTGCTGGAGCCACTTGATCGCCCCGTAGCGATCGTCGTTCATGACGAGGAACACGACCGGCAGCCGGTATTTCACGGCCGTGGCCAGCTCGTTCACCGAATACATGAAGCCGCCGTCGCCGACGACGGCCACCACCGCCCGGTCGGGCCGCGCGATCTTGGCGCCGATCGCGGCCGGCACGCCGTAGCCCAACGTCGCCGAGCCGACGGGATAGAGGAACGTCCGCGGCCGCAGCACGGGAAAGCGCCACTCCATCCAGTAGTTGATGCCGGTCTGATCGTTCACGACGATCGCGTCGTCGGGAAGCGCCCCGCGCAAGGTCTCGATCAGGCGGGCGACCTCCGGCGTGTAGCGCGCGCTTGCCGCGGGGCGAAGGCTTTCGCGCCAGCGATGATCCCAACCCGCCCGGGCGGTCCCCGGACCGAGCCTCTCGAGCAGCCGCGTCAGCCCGTCCTTCGCGTCGCCGACGACCGGGAGCTCGGACTTGAAGAGTCGGCCGATCACGGTCGGGTCGAGATCGAGATGGATCAACGTCTGCGACGGCTCGAACGAGAGATTCAGGAGCAGCCCCTGCGTCGATCGATGGGCGAAGCGGCAGCCGACGGCGAGAATCACGTCGGCCGCCTTGATGACGGCTTCGGTGGCGCGGCTGTTCGGCAGCACACCGTGCCACAGGGGATCCCGCTCGCTGATCGCTCCCCTGCCCATGACCGTCGTGATCACCGGCGCGCCGAGACGGCGCGCGAGACGAGCCAGCTCGGCGTCGGCCTCGGCGGCGATCACACCGCCGCCGGCGATGAGAAGAGGCCTGGACGCGGCCGCGAGCAGTCGCGCGGCCTCGTGGATCGCCTCCACGTGACACGGCGGCCGCCGGCCGTGGCCGCCGCCGCCCGGCGCTGCGTCGAAGCGGCTGGTGAGAAAGTCGTTGGGGACCGAGATCGCGATCGGCCCGGGGCGGCCGGTCCGTAGCAGATCGAACGCGCCGTGCACGGTCGTCGGAATCGCCGCCGCCTCGGTGACCGCCTCAGCCCACCGCGTGACGGGCCTGAAGCATTCGATCTGGTTCACCACCTCGTGCAAGGCGCCGAGATCGCGGCCGACCAGCGGCGAGGCGACGTCGGACATGACCACGAGTACGGGCATCGATCCCGCGTAGGATTCGACCAGCGGCGTCAGCGCGTTCGTCGCGCCGGGGCCCGTCGTGACGACGACCACGCCCGGCGCGCCCGACGCGCGCGCGTAGCCGTCGGCCATGAAGGCCGCGCCCGCTTCGTGGCGGGCCAGCACGTGCGTGATCTCCGACTGCCGGATCAGCGCGTCGTAGATCGCCAGGTTGTGCACGCCGGGGATCCCGAAGACGTGGCGCACGCCCTCGACCCGGAGCGCGTCGACGATCCACTCGCCGCCCGTACGCGTTGACCGATCGTTCATAGACTCACTCCGCCCGCGGCTCGCACTACAGCATCGCCTTGAAGCCGCGATCGATCGCGACATCGACGAGGCTCGGGCCGGGATGCGACAGGCACGCGGCCAGCACGGACTGGAGGTTCCCGGGCTTCTCGACACGCTCGGCCCGGATGCCGAGCGACCGCGCCAGGCCGGCGTAGTCGATCGTGGGATCGACCAGGTCCATGCCCGGATAGATGCCGCGCTTGGCGGACGCGAGGTCGAGACTGAGCATCCCGGACTTGAGGATCGCGTACGAGGTGTTGTTCGGGACGACGTACGTGATCGGCAGCTGGTAGTGCGCCGCCGTCCACAGCGCCTGCGGGGCGTACATCACCGAGCCATCGCCGATCGTGGCGACGACCTTGCGGCCCTCGGAGCCGAGCTGAACGCCGATCGCCGCGCCCATGCCCCAGCCGAGCGTGCCGGTCTTGCCGCCGTAGAACGAGCCGGGTGTCGGGAACGACATGTAACGCAGGACGAACGGAAGCGACGTTGCGGACTCGTCCACCACGACCGCGTCGGCCGGGAGCAACGAGGCCAGGGTGTGCATGAGATGCGCCTGGCCGATCGGCGTCCGCTCGGCCTCGGCCCGGGCGGCGGCGCCCACGCGCGCCATCAGCTCAGCCCTCGCCTTGCCGAGCTTCTCGACCCGCGCGGCGGCCGCGGCGCGCTCACCCTCGGTCATCCGTGAGCGCAGCGTGGTCGACAGCTCGGCGAGCGTCGCCTTCGGGTCGGCGGCGATGCCGAGCGAGACCGGATAGCTGCGGCCGATCTCCCAGGGGTCGTCGTCGATCTGGACCACTCGCAGCCCGCGCGGGAACGGCGCGCCCTCGGTGTGCAGGAACCAGGTGAAGACATTCGCGCCGACGATCAGGAGCGCGTCGCACTCCTCGAGCGCCTTCCTGACGGCTCCCGGCGACGGAAAGAGGCCACCGCGCCACAGGGCGTGATTTCCGGCGATGTTCGTGCGGCGGTACACCGGCTCGCCGTGCACGCGCGCGCCCAGGAGCTCGGCGAGCGTCGTCAGCTCGGGGACCGCCCGCGCGCGGGCGACGCCGTCGCCGGCGATGATGATCGGCGCGCGGGCGCTTGCCAAAAGCTCCGCGGCTCGAGCGACGGCTCCGGGCTCGGGACGCGTCCGCGCGGCGATCGGCGTCGGCCCCAAGCCCGTGTCCTCCACCGCCGGGCCCATGAGGTCCATCGGCAGCGACAGAAACACCGGCCCGGTCGGCGGCGTCAGCGCGACCTGAAGCGCCCGTCTCACGGCGACCGGAGCTTCTTCGGCGCGCCGGATCTCGTACGACCACTTCGTGAACTGCTCGGCCATACGGACGAGATCGCCCGCGAGGATCGGCTCGTCCATGAGGAAGCGGGTGTCCTGCTGGCCCGCCGTCACCAGGAGCGGCGTCTTGGACCGCGCCGCGTTGTGGAGGATCGAGAGGCTGTTCGCAAGGCCGGGCGCCACGTGGACGTTGACGACTCCCACCTGCCCCGAGGCCTGCGCGTACCCGTCGGCTGCCGCCACCGCGGTGGCCTCCTGCAAGCCGAGCACGTACTCGAGCCCGGAGTCGGGCAGCGCGTCGAGAAACGGAAGCTCGGTCGTGCCGGGGTTGCCGAAGAGATAGCGGACACCGGCGGCGCGCAGGATCTCCATGAGGACGGCGGCGACGTTCATGCGCCGAGCATACTACTGATCGAGATTCGGCTCGCCTCCCCGGCTGCCGATTGGTCAGTTCGGCCGTGGGGTCGGCGTGGCGGGGCCGAAGCGGAGGTACTTCTCGTCGATGGCGGCGCGGATCGCCGGCAGCGCCTTGCCCTCGCCTTTCATGCGCATCACGTCACGCGTGATGTCCAGGCACAGGGTTCAGGTCGCGGCGTGGCTCGTGAAGGTGACGAGCCCGTCCGTTTCGGCCTTCACGTAGCAGGACCGGTTCGACGAATGGCCGGAGCGGGCGCAGCCGCACGTGCACGGCATCCAGCGGAGCGTGTCGGCGTTGGCGGCGGCGAAGGCGTAGAGCCGAGCGGCGTCGCCCTTGGCGGCGAAGAGCGGTAGCTGGCCGCGCGGCACCGTCTGGTTCTCGTCGCCGATCTCGTCGACGGTGACCGGCTGCGCCTCGGCGCCGATCCACCAGATCACCCCGGCGGCCGCCAGCCCCAGGATCAGGAGGACGCCGATCACTCTGGTCACGCGCTTCGTCGCAAGGGGTATTCGCGACCGGCCAGGCGCAGCGCGCCGCGTCCCGTACCCTCGTCGTAGTCGGCCAGCGACAGGAGCTGGAACGCCGCCGCGCGGGAGAGGCGCGCCTCGAATGCGCCGTCCTTGACGGCGCAGTACGGCACGTCGTCGGGACCGAGCCGGAGGGTCGCCGGGTCGACGTCCATCTCGGTGCCGTCGCCCAGGAAGGCATGCAGCGTCTCGCCGCGGCGCTCGATCCTCGTGACCACGAAGGGAACGTCCTCGACCTCGACCGGGATTCGGACGCGAGTCTGGATGAAGTAGCCCTGGGTGTCGTGCTTCAGGAGCGAGCGGAGGTTGGCGAGGATCCCCGCGTGGGTGATCAGGACGTCGTCGTCGAACCAATCACCGTCGACGTCAACGCGAAGGCGCGGTAGCCGCCATTGCGCCGGCGGCGTCGCATCGGGGTCCTCGACGCTCGGGCCGTCGCCCGTCGCTGTCATTCGAACACCACGCTGGCGAACGAGACCACCCCGTTGGGATCGGGCCACTGTCCATAGCGCTTCACGCTTCCGATCGCGCCGCCGAGCGATCGCAGCAAGGCGTAGATCGGCGAGTAGCCGCAGATGCGGCGACGGTCTCCGTCGCTCGCGACCGACTCGAAGAACGCTTGCGGGTCGCCCGCGGCCACCGACTCGAGCATGGCGACGTCCTCGCGCTCGATGCGCGCGAGCTCCGGGGCGCCGACGGGCTCGGGGTCGCCGAACCGAGGGCCGACGTGGGCGAGATCGGCCCCGGCGATCAGCGCGACCCGTCGGCGGCCGGCCGCCATGGTCTCGGCGAGCGCCTCGAGGAACCTCGGAACACGCGGATCGTCGTCCGGACGCTGCCCCCTGTGCATCGCCTCGTGGGCGAAGCTCGCCAGGACCGGCACGATGCTGACGTCGCGTCGATCGGCGTACAGATGACGGAGGAACACGGTCTGCAGCTCGATCGAATGCTCGACGCGGTGGGCCAGCTCCGAGCCGAAGCAATCCTGGCGCGCTCGCTTCGCGAGCGCGTCCACGAAGTCGCGGTCGACCCGAACGTCACCCAGCGGGCTCGCGTAGTCCTTCCGGGTGAGCGCGAACGGATGCTCCATCCCGGCGTGGCAGGTGCCGAAGATCACGAAGAGGTCGGCGGCGCTTCGCTCGGCGAGCTCCCGATAGGCCCAGGCGTACGCGGAGCCGCCGCGGTGGAAGTCGATGTGGGGGGCGATCACCCCGCGCACCTCGGTCGCGGCGCTCTGGCCGCGCCTCTCGGTCGCGGCGCTCCGGCCGCGCCTCTCGGGCGCGGCGCTCCGGCCGCGCCCTTCGGGCTCCGCCGCTCGCGCACCGTCGATCGGTCCCGGCCCGTCGGGCGGCGCGAAGAACCCGTCGAGCATCGCGCGGAGCTCGCCGGGCTCTCCCGCGTAGGCGCCGCCGGCGTGGGTGGCCGGACGCGTGGGCGAAGCGAGAAAAGCTCCGTCGATCACGGCGCGTCGGCCGGCGAAGCCCGGGCTGTCGAGAAATCCCTGCTGATCGAGGGCCTCGGCGATCTCCTCGATCTGCCGCCGCTCGACGAGCTGACCGTGACGGCGCATCACCGCAGCCTGGATGTCGGCGACGGTATGGCCTCCGTCGAAGAGGGACACGATCTCGAGCAACGGGCCGTGCAGCAGGACGATCGCATCGGTGTAACCGGCGGGGTCGCGGAGCGCGACACAGGACCGTCCCTCGTGTTCCACCGGAAAGGCTTCCACCGCGCGCAACCGGGGAACCGGTTCGCTCATGGGAGGTCGCTCGCTCATCGAAGGAAGTTCAGAGCCGAAGCCACGTAAATCCTCGCCGCGTCGACCAGCTCGGCGACCTCGACGTACTCGTCCGCCTGGTGCGGAATGAGGCGATGGCCGGGCCCGCACGTCACGATCGGGATGCCGAGCTGCATCCGGAGGATCGTTCCGTCGGTCGAGCCGGGGACGCCGCCGAAGACGGCGCGACGCCCGGTGGCCTGACGCACGCCGGCGACCATCGCCCGCACGAGCGGCTCGCTCCGCTCCACCTTGGTCGCGAGCCGGAATCCGTTCACGGGCTCCCACTCGATCGTGGCCCCCGGGGACCGCGCCATCGCTCGGCGGCACGCAAGCTCGATCTCGGCGGCCACCGCCGTCTCGTCGGGCCCCGGCGTGAGCCGGACGTCGAGGAGCATTCGCGCGCTCGAGGGAATCACGTTCGACTGCTCGACGCCCTGCACCGGCGCCCGTGCGATGGTCGGCGTCACGGTCGGTGGACGCAGGTGCGGGCTCTTGCGGCAGAGCTTGCGAAGCCGGCGCTCGAGCGCCGGTACCTCGTTGAGGAGCGCGCCCAGCGCCGTGATCGGATTCACGCCGGCTTCCGGCATGGCCCCGTGCGCCATGTGTCCGCGGATCGCCACCCGCGCCCACACCACGCCGCGCTGCTCGAGGCAGAGCTCGTTCTGCTCGGGCTCGCAGATGATCGCCGCGTCGAGCGCGCGGCCGATCGCGGTCGTGCAGAGGTGCTTGGCGCCGATCATGTCGCCTTCTTCGTCGACCAGCGCGCCGACGACGAGCCGACCGCTGAGCGGCGCGCCGCTTCGCTTGATGGCGGTGGCCGCGGCCATCGCGGCCGCGAGACCGCTCTTCATGTCGGCGGCGCCGCGACCGTAGATCCGCCCGTCGACGAGGTCGGCGCCGAAGGGTGGATGGATCCACTCGGCGGGATTACCCTCGGTCACGACGTCGGTGTGTCCCTCGAGCAGCAGGCTCTTGCCGTCTCCCTTCTCACCGAGCCAGGCGATGACGTTGGGGCGTCCGGGCGCGACTTGCTGGACTTCGAGCTCGAACCCCTGCTTGGCGAGCCACGTCTCGACGTGGTGGGCGACCGCGGCTTCGGTGGCGGCCGGCTCGCCCGGCCTGATCACGCTGGATATCCGGATGAGGTCTCGGGTGAGCTCGATCAGCTCCGCTTCATCGAGGCACGCCAGCGCAGCGTTGACGGCCGTGGCGCCCGCGCGGGCCACGGAGAACTACTCGTGGGGAAAGGACAGGATGACTGCGTCGAGCCGGATGACGCGGTACTCCTCGCCCGCGATGTAGAAGTAGTGCCCTTCCACCTCTTCGGCCGACTCCTCGAAGGCCACGACGGCCTTGAGGTCCGGCATTTCCCGGAAGGCGTTGGCGCCCTCGTCGAAGCCGTCGCCGCGCGCGGTCACCTCGCCGTAGCGGATCGGAGAGCCCTTCGGGCAATGCACGCGGACGTCGGCGGGGCCCTCTGCCATCAATCGCACCAGGAGGTTGATTCCGTAAACCTGGATCGGGATGGGCGGGGTCATGGGCCGATCATACCACGCGCGATTTTTTTGCTCAGGCCCGGCGGTCTCGCCCCAATTACGCGCGTCCTTCCTCGCCGGCGTCGCTCGTCGTGAGCTGGCGCGGATACTCCGGCGCATCCGGCTGCCGCGCCGCTTGCTCGATCGGCGCGAGCGGCGCGATCTCGTCACCGCTCGCGGCTCCGAGGTCGCGGAAGCGGCGCGCGGCGGGCAACACGCGTGTCTCCATTGAGCCGACGAACGCGTTGTACGCGTTGACTGCGCGTCCGAGCGCCGTGCCGACCGAATCGAAGTGGCCCGCGAGCGAGCGGAGGCGGTCATAGAGCTCGCGGCCGAGCTTGTGGATGCCCTCTGCGTTGGCAGCGACCTGCTCCTGCTTCCAGCCGTACGCGATCGCGTGGAGCAGCGCGACCAGGGTCGTCGGCGTCGCGACGACGACGCGCCTGTTCATGCCGTCCTCGATCAGCGAGGGATCCGCCTGCGCCGCCGCACCCACGAACGACTCGCCAGGAATGAACATGACCACGAGCTCCGGTGCCGTCGTGAACTGCTCCCAGTACGCCTTTGCTGCGAGGGTGCTCATACCCCATCGGCCGCGTACCTGAGGCGAGCGGAGCGCGTTGACGAGGTTGCCGGTCTCACCCTGCAGCCGCTCGCTGAGATGCGCCAGCCGCTCGACCTCGCCCTTGAGACTCCCGTACGCCTGATCGCGCGCCTGCTCGAGCCCGCGGATCTCGCCCTCGTATCGCTCGAGCGCGGACTTGAGCGGCGTCAGGCTCGCGTCGATCTCCTGCTGGCGCCGGCCCAGGCGCTCCTCGGCGAGCTTGAGGAACTCGCTGTTGCTCGCGCGGAGCGCCTGGTGGCTCAGCGTCTCAAACGTCTCCTTGAGGTTCACCCGCGCCTCGTCGAAGACGCGACGCTGCTCGTCGAGGCTCTTGCGCGCCTCGTCGAGCCGCGCGTCCGAGTCGGCGCGCTGGCTTCGCTCGGCCGAGATCTCGCGACGCACGCCCTCGAGCTCCACGGTGCGCTCACCGAGCTGGCGGCGCAGCTCGTCCCCGCGCGCCTCCAGCTCCCCGATCCTGACGTCGCGGGTCCGCTGCTCGGTGTGACCGCGGGAGCCGAAGTATGCCCAGGCGGCGAGCCACGCCACACAAGCGCCGAGCGCGAATCCGATGACGACCAGCGCGGACTCAAGCACGGCGGATCGCGTTCCCGCGCCAGTGGCGGCACACGCTCTTGAAGCCACACGGGGCGCAGACCTTCGCGTCCCGGCGATCGAGGCAGTCGCCCGACATCCGCTTGTGGCAGAGCGCGAAGTCGAACTTCACCGGGTCGGCCGCGTCGATCGCCGCGAGCCGCCGCGTGATCTCCTCCGCCATGCGCCAGGTGCGCGAGCGTCGGCGCGTGAGGCCGATCGAGCGGCTGATGTTCTCGATATGGGTGTCGATCGGCATCAACAGGCGCGCGGGCGACACGGACGTCCACAGGCCGAAGTCGGGCGGCTCCCGGCGGACCATCCAGCGCAGGTAGAGGTGCAGGCGCTTGCACGGGCCGCCGAGCGACGGCAGCGGGAAGAGATGGCGATAGCCGCGCGAGATGCGGCCGCGCGGGAAGACCTCTCGCAGGTCGGCCTCGAGGAACGCGCGGGCGAATCGCTCGAGCGTGGGGCCGATCGGCCCGGCGGGGTCGGGATCACCCGCTAGGAAACACTTCTCGAGGGTGCCGAAGCGCGCGAGGAGATCGCGGGCGGCGATGCAGAAGGCTACCAGGTCCCGCGGGCGGTTGAAGCGATACCAGAAGTCGTCGAAGGCGGCCGAGTCGCGGCGCGGGTCGAACGTGGCCACGAACGCCGCGGGTGACGAGCCCATGCGGGCCAGCACGCCCTCGAGCTCGCCGCTGAACAGGTCGACGCGACCGTAGGCGAGGCACGCGGTGAGCAGACCGACGAGCTCACGGTCGCGCGGGGCGGCGTAGCGAAGGGGGAATCGGATGGCGTCGAGCTCGACTCGCGTGCCGTAGTCGAACTCACGATAAAGCCGCTCGAGCGGCTGCCGCAGACGCTGCGCTGCCGTCATTCGAGTGCCTGGCGGCATGATACCATGCGCGATCATGCAGGTCGGCGTCGTCGGGCTCGGCGCCATCGGTCGGCAGCTGTGTCGCGCCCTCGACGAGGGCATCGCGGGCCTCCGGCTCGCGGGCGGCACCGCGCGCGACCGCGAGAAGGCCGAGCGCTTTCTGAAGAGCCTCGGTACCCCCGTCCCCTTTCTCCCGCTCGACGAGCTCATCCGCGCCTCCGACCTCGTCGTCGAGGCGTCCACTCAGGACCACCTGCGTGAAGAGATCGCGCCCCGGACGCTCGCGGCCGGAAAGCACCTGGTCGTGCTCTCCTGCGGAGGGCTGATCGGCCGCCAGGACTGGATCGATCTCGCCGCGGCGAAGGGCTGCCGCATCTACGTGCCGTCGGCGGCGATCGCCGGTCTCGACGGCGTCAAGGGCGCGCGCGTCGGCGCGATCGACTCGGTCACGATGGAGACGCGCAAGCCACCGCGCGGCCTCGCCGGGGCGCCGTGGATCGAGGCGCAGAAGATCGACCTCGACGCCATCACGCGGGAGACCTTGATCTTCGAGGGCTCCGCCACCGAGGCGTGCCGTGCTTTCCCCGCGAACGTCAACGTGGTGGCCGCGCTCTCGCTCGCCGGCATCGGCCCGGAGAAGACGCGGATCCGCATCTTCGCGTCGCCGGAGCAGCCGCTGAACCGGCATCGGATCACGGTGCAGGGCGAGTTCGGGCGGCTGTCGATCGAGATCGAGAACGTCCCGTCCGAGAATCCGCGGACCGGGAAGCTGTCTTACCTGTCGACGATCGCCTTCCTGAAGGACCTCTCCGCGACGCTTCGCGTCGGGACCTGACTCGTCCCCCGGTCCCACAGACTCGAAGACCCGCGTCGTTCTGGATACGGTGCATCTGACCGGAGAAGCTTCGGAGCTGGCCTCGCTGCGACCCTTGCCGGAAATTTAGAGGAACTATGGTTATTGCGCGGTAGCGAAAATACGGCTCAGCATTCCGGAAACATCGTGAATTTTGTTGATCGAAACCGAGGTCGCGCCCTAAGGTGGTTGTATGCGGAGTGCAACTGGTCAGCTTACATCGCGCGCGACGTTCTCGCCTGTGGCGATCGCCACGGGAATTCTCAGCCTCCCGATTTTCGGGCTCCTCGCGCTCCTTTTCCTCGCACCCGCTGTCACGAGCTTCATGACGGCGGCGGCCAACGTCGATCGGTGGTTGCTCGCGCTGTTGAACGGCTTCGCTCGACAATCTCGGGGACTCGACTTGTTGGCGTGGAGCGTGTCGGTGAATGACCTCGCGCAAGGCGGCGTCCTTGGGGCATTGTTCTGCGGCGCGTGGTTTGCGACGAGCGGCAAGACGGCCGCTGACCGAGGGAAGCGCGAGACGCTGCTCTCGTCGCTCGTCGGCTTGTATGCCGCCGTGCTTCTCGCCCTCGTGCTCAGGGCTGTTCTCCCCTTCCGAGCGAGACCAATCGTCGATCCCGCGTTCGCTTTTTTGGCGCCGTACCTGCCGTCCGGCGTCACCAACATGGCGCCGACATCGACCTCGTTCCCGAGTGGCCACGCGACGGTGTATTTCGCCTTCGCCGTTCCGTTGTTAGCGGTTTCGGCGACCCTCGGGATCCTCGCGTTCTTGCACGTGCTCGTCGTTGTCTGCCTGCCACGAATCTATCTCGGCCTCCACTATCCCGGTGACGTTCTGGGAGGCGCCGTCATCTCAATTGCGACCGTCCTGGTCGTAAACGGGGCGCTGCGAGGACGCTCGGTCTTGCCGCAACTGTTGGCGTGGGCGGAGAGACGACCGGCGGTGTTCTACGGTCTCTTCTTTCTTTGCTGCCTAGACTTGGCCATGGAATTCACGGCCATGAGAACGATTCTCCGCTTGCTATCGAGCGCGCATCTCACGAGAATCGTGGGGAACTAGACGGCACGCGGTCCCATCTGTGGTCGGGACACCGGCCGGGAGCGGAAGCCGCGAGCGCCTGTTAACGCGACTCGCCGGTGGGAGGCTGGGGCTGGTGCCGGTCGAGGACCTTCGCCATCGCGCGCCCTTTGTCCGGATGCTCGTCCTTCAGGATTCCGTAGGCGTCGCGCCCCTCGTGACCCTCTGGCAGGTATTCGGTGATCGGCAGACCGTCGGATCTCACGAACAGCAAGCAGTGGCAATACTTGTACTTCTGCATCTCGTCGCACGCGCAGATCCAGCGGCGCAGCTTCGCCTCCGCGGCCGGATCCGGATAGAAGTTGCACGGACAGAGCGGCTTGCCGACTTGCTCGATGTGACGGGCCAAGCCCGTCACGACGGTCTCGGTCACGGCCCGGTCGGGATGCAGTGACGTGCCCGACTTCTCGGCGTACTTCCGCGCGTACGCCCACATCTTCTCGATGTTGCCGGCCGAGGGCTCTTGCATGCCGCCTCCTCGACTACGACGCGTTCAGCGCCGCGTCGATCGCGTTCGGGTTGAAGCCGGTGAGCCGCTTGTCACCGATGATGATCACCGGCAGGGACAGGAGGCCGAGCGCCATCAGCTCCTCGCGCGCCTTCGGGTCCTTCCCCACGTTGCGCTCGGTGAACGGGATGCCCTTTTGCGATAGATACTCCATCGCTTTGTGGCAGGGCCCTCACCCGACGTTGCTGTAGACGGTCACCGATACGGGCATGTGATCGCTCTCCTTGGGTCTAGAGTCGCCAGCATGATAGCGCACTAGTGGGTGTCCGTGGCTTCCAGGTAGCGCTCCGCCTCGAGCGCCGCCATGCAACCGCTCCCGGCCGCCGTCACCGCCTGGCGGTACGTGGAGTCCTGCACGTCGCCGGCCGCGAAGACTCCGGGCACGCTGGTCTGCGTGGTGCCCGGCTTGACCTTGATGTAGTCGTTCGGCAGCAGCTCGACCTGACCGCGGAAGATCTCCGTGTTCGGCTGGTGACCGATCGCGACGAAGAGCCCGTCCACCGCCCGCTCCTGGCGCGCGTCGGTCTTCACGTCCTTCAGGCGGACGCCCGTGACCTTACCCTGGGCGACGTCGAGAATGTCTTCGACCACCGTGTTCCAGATGAACTCGATCTTCGGGTTCGTGAGCGCGCGCTCCTGCATGATCTTAGAGGCGCGGAGCGTGTCGCGCCGATGCACGACGTCGACCCGCCGGCCCAGGCGCGAGAGATAGAGGGCCTCCTCCAGCGCGGAGTCCCCGCCTCCGACGACCATGATGTTCTGGTCCTTGAAGAAGAAGCCGTCGCAGGTCGCGCAGGTCGAGATGCCGCGCCCCATCAGCTTCGACTCGGCCGGCAGACCGAGCAGCTTCGCCGAGGCTCCGGTGGCGATGACGATCGTGTGCGACTCGAAGGTCTGCGCGCCGGCCTTGACGACGAACGGACGCGTCGAGAGATCCACGGCCGTCGCGTCCTCGGCGAGGATCTCGGTGCCAAAGTGAGCGGCCTGCTTCTGCATCGTCTCCATCAGCTCGGGGCCCTGGATGCCCTCGACGAACCCCGGGTAGTTCTCGACGAGCGTCGTCAGCATGAGCTGGCCGCCGTACTGCGCCCCCGTGAGCATGAGCGGCGCGAGGTTGGCGCGCGCCGCGTAGATCGCCGCCGTGTACCCGGCCGGCCCCGATCCGATGATGATGATCCTGCGTGTGGTGGCCATGCTCTTAGGATACAGGCAGGCGGCTCAGAGCTTCAGGATCGTCGCCAGCTCGCCCAGGTCGCGGATTTCGTAGGTCGGCGCCTGGATCCCGGCCGGCAGCGGCTCGCCGTCGCGGTTGATCCACGCGGCGTCCATGCCGATCTGCTGGGCGCCCAGCACGTCCATGTCGGCACGATCGCCGACGAAGAGCGATTCCTGCGCCCCCACGCCCAGGCGGCCCAGCGCCGCGTCGAAGATGTCGCGCCGGGGCTTGCGCCAGCCGACCTCGTCGGACACGACGATGGTCTCGAACAGGTCCACCACCCCCGCGCGCTCGAGGATGTCGAGGGCCGTGGGTGTGTAGTCGAAGTTCGAGACGACCGCGAGCTTGTAGCGCTCGGCGAGCCGCCGAAGGAGCGGCCCGTGGTGGGCCGGGAACTCGGCGGCGCGCCCGAGCGCGTTACGGTGGGCGTCGATCAGCGCGCGACCGAAGCCGTCCGGCAGCGCGGTCTCGTCCAGCCCGAGCGTCCGAAAGAAATGGGCGAAGCGCGCGGCGGCTGGCACCTCGCGATGGTCGATCGCCCGCAGCCGCTCGGCCTCTCGCCAGCTCTCGCCCAGCGCCTCGTAGCACCGGTCGAGGCCGACCTGGGGTGCCTGCGTCGTCAAGATGGCGTGCAAGAGCCCGGCCGAGGAGCGCACGGTCTTGCCGTTGATCTCGATCTGGGGCATGCGCTCGCGGTCGAAGCGGACCAGGGTATCGAAGAGATCGAACAGGATGGCGCTGTACGGCATCAGAGTGGCTTTCTCCCGGCGTAGCCTTCGTCCAGGCCGTGCCAGTGGCGGATCTCGCGCTCGCCGTATCTCCAGCAGAGGTTGACCTCACGTCCGTCGCGGAGGTGCAGGAAGTCGACCAGGCCGAGGCCGAGGTCCTTGGGCGCCCCGCCGAGCTCGACGATCTCGCCGAGACCCCGACGGATCTCGCCGGTCAGCCGCTCGACCTTGTCCTTGTCAGCGCGCCAGGCCCGACGGTCGAGAACGCCGCCGCCGGCCATGGCGATCCGCTGCTGCTCGGCCTGCATCCGCTCTTGCGTCGCGCTCACCTCGGCGTGCGCCGACATCACGGGCTCCATGATGCGGGCGAGCTCGGGGATCAGCGCCTCCACGTCGGCGACCGTGAAGTAACGCTCAGCCACGGATGCCCTGCTCCACGAAGACCGCGTGCACTTCCTTGGGCCCGTGAACGCCCCGCGTCAGCGTGAGCTCGATATCGGCCGTTCGGCTCGGGCCCGTGATGAAGTTGATGACGGCGCCGCGCGCCGGCGGCGTGCCGTCGCCGTGCCACGCCTCGAGCAAGACGCCGACCTGGCGCAGCGATTCGACCAGCGCGGTTCGGTCGAAGACCGCGATGTGACACGGCGGCAGCAGCGACGTCGAGCGCGGCCGTCCGGCGCCGGACACGAGGACCAGGGTGCCCGTCTCGGCGATAGCGAGATCGACACCGGTCAGCCCGAGGTCGGCGCGAGCGGCAATCGTCCGGAGCCGCTCGCGCTCCGCGACGGCGACCGGCTCCGCGGCGGGCATCTGATGGACGTCGAGACCGCGGGCCTCCAAGGCCTGCGTCAGGTCGGCGCCGATGGCCGAGGCATGCCAGGTCACCAGCTCGCGCGCCTCACGCCCGTGCGCGATCCGCGCGACGGTGGCCGGGACCATGTCGACGGACGCGACCTCGTAGAACACGCCGCCCACGCTCTCGAACTCGCGGCGGAACGCGTCCAGCGTTTCGGGCCACCGCTCGGCGAGCTCACGCCGGATCGTCTCCGCCTCGGCGGCCGGATGCTCCGGGCGCCTGGCGGAGGAGGCCGAGAACCGGGCCGGCGTTCGCCGCACCTGCTCGCGGATCCTTCCCAGGAACTCGGCCTTCGTGGTCACGCGCGAAGGTCCTTGTCCGAGGCCCAGCGCTCCTGAAACGTTCGCGAGGCCACCGCCGGCAGGTCACGCGTGCGCGTCCACTCGCCAAGGAAGAGCGGCAGGCGGCTGACGCGCCCGCTGCCGGCGAAGGGCCGCTGGAGGAGTCGGCCAGCCCCCGCCGCGAGGCGGTAGAGCCGCGGGTGCCGGAGCAATCCTGAAAGCAGCTTGAACGCGACGCGCTCGGTCCACGGCGCGATCTTCCGGTCGCCCACCTCGCGTCGCAGGTCGATCAGCATGCGCGGAATGTCGATGCGTACGGGACACGCATCCGCGCACGCGCCGCAGAGCGAGGAGGCGTGGGCGAGATCCTTGACCGCGGGCGTGCCCTCCATCATGGCGGTCAACAGGATGCCGATCGGGCCGGGGTACGTGTAGCCGTAGGCATGGCCGCCGATCTGCCGGTACACGGGGCACACATTCAGGCAAGCGCCGCAGCGCAAGCACGAGAGCGCCTCGCGCAGCGGTCCGCCGATCTGCGCGATGCGGCCGCCGTCGAGCAGCACGAGGTGGAACTCCTCGGGGCCCTCGAGCTCGCCCCCACGTCGCGGTCCCTGGACCAGCGAGGTGTAGACGGAGAGCTTCTGGCCCGTCGCGCTCTTCGCGAGGATGGCCAGGAACACCATGAGGTCCGTCAGCGAGGGCACGACCTTCTCGACCCCCA